>DATDOE010000034.1:0-134893 GCA_035293405.1 Vicinamibacterales bacterium
GGCGAAGTTCTGCGCCTGGCGCTGCGGGTCGTCCGCTCTCCCGAGGAAGCCCAGGATCTCTACCAGGAGGCCTTCCTCAAGGCCTATCGCTCCCTCGGGAAGTTTCGTATGGAATCGAAGTTCTCCACCTGGCTCTATCGCGTGGTCCTCAATGTCTGCCTCGACCATCTTCGCCAGCAAAAGAGCCGCAACGAGACGCAGCCCATTGAGAACCTCGAAGGGACGACGGACTATGCCCATGACCTCGCGGATGGCCGCCCGGACCTGAATCCGGAACGCTCGCTGCGCGCCCGGGAAATCAGCGGGCGACTCGAGGCGGCGCTCAAGCGGCTGAGCCCGCTGGAACGAATGGTTTTCGAACTCAAGCACGGCCAGGGATTGAGATTGCGCGCCATCGGCGACCTTTGCGGCACGAGTGAAGAGGCGGCGAAAAACTCTCTGTTTCGCGCCACTCAGAAGTTGCGTCAGGACCTCTGCGACCTGGTTTGATCCGGGCGCGGCAGGAGATAAATTGAAGATGAATTGCCAAGACCTTGAAAAGGATTTGCTGTTGTTCGCGTACGAAGAGCTCTCTCGGGAGGAGCGTGCCGCCTGCGATGCCCACTTGGTGTCCTGCGAGGCCTGTCGCGTCAAGCTCGCGGAGACGCGCCGCCTGATGGAGGCATTCAAGGAGGCACCGCGGCCCGGACCAACGGGCGATTTGCTGGCCCACTGCCGCCAGCGCCTCGACGACGCTCTGGACCACGAACAACAGCCCCCGAAGTGCCGAACGTCTCGTCGCTTCAATGAGGCCGCACGCACGCGCGCGCGGAAACTTCACCGCGTTGTAGGCGAAGCCGTCCTCGCGCACCCAGGGCTTCAATGAGGCCGCACGCACGCGCGCGCGGAAACACATCGTCGCGTTCGCAGAAACGAGGCGACTCGTGCGGGCGCTTCAATGAGGCCGCACGCACGCGCGCGCGGAAACCTTGCCACGTACACGAATAAACGCGCGCCAGCCCCAGTCCGCTTCAATGAGGCCGCACGCACGCGCGCGCGGAAACAAAGGGACGCCGCCCTCGTGCCAACTCCGTCCAGTGGCTTCAATGAGGCCGCACGCACGCGCGCGCGGAAACCGCTTCAGGTTGTGGTTACACTGCGCCGGTGGATTGCTTCAATGAGGCCGCACGCACGCGCGCGCGGAAACTTCCCGCCGCTCCGCGCGATCGATCACCAGATCCTCGCTTCAATGAGGCCGCACGCACGCGCGCGCGGAAACAAGGGGACTAGCGGCAGTCGGATCCGTGGTGCTTCGCTTCAATGAGGCCGCACGCACGCGCGCGCGGAAACGCAGGTCGAGTGCATTCGGGTGCGCGCAGCAGCCGCGAGGCTTCAATGAGGCCGCACGCACGCGCGCGCGGAAACCCGCCCTCTCCGAGTTCAACGGGGAGTTGATCGCGGCGCTGCTTCAATGAGGCCGCACGCACGCGCGCGCGGAAACGGCATCCGTGCCCAATCGACCCGAGCGAAAGCACCGCTTCAATGAGGCCGCACGCACGCGCGCGCGGAAACGCGGCAGACCTCATGGGCGACGGCGACGGTTCACCGGCTTCAATGAGGCCGCACGCACGCGCGCGCGGAAACCTCAGAGAAAGGGTTGGCGCGCACGTCGTTGATTGCTTCAATGAGGCCGCACGCACGCGCGCGCGGAAACCCAGCGCGCGGGTCGGCGGAATCTCGCCGGGGAACGAGGAGCTTCAATGAGGCCGCACGCACGCGCGCGCGGAAACACGGCGGCACGGCCGTGCTGTCCTCGCAGGATCAAGCCGGCTTCAATGAGGCCGCACGCACGCGCGCGCGGAAACTGTCTTGGACTCGCTGGAGACCGCCCATCCGGAGTTGCTTCAATGAGGCCGCACGCACGCGCGCGCGGAAACTCGATCAGTGTGTCGGATGTTCCAAGGTATACACCCGGCTTCAATGAGGCCGCACGCACGCGCGCGCGGAAACCGCCGTTCCCTCCTGGCTTTCGCGCGGGTCCTCGCGCTTCAATGAGGCCGCACGCACGCGCGCGCGGAAACCAATGATGACTACGGCAACATGCGCCACGCCGCCACCATGGTCCTCGCGCTTCAATGAGGCCGCACGCACGCGCGCGCGGAAACACCAGCACGATCGCGGCGATGGCGCGGAACGATTGTTGCTTCAATGAGGCCGCACGCACGCGCGCGCGGAAACTTGATGGGCGAAGAGGCTGATCGTGCGCTGAAGACGCTTCAATGAGGCCGCACGCACGCGCGCGCGGAAACCCTCTTCGCTACGCCCGTGATCGCCATTCCAGGGATCGCGGGAGCTTCAATGAGGCCGCACGCACGCGCGCGCGGAAACACGGCATGCACATCGATCAGGGCGGGAACCTGAATGCTTCAATGAGGCCGCACGCACGCGCGCGCGGAAACTCTAAGCGTTTGCGCGCGAGATCGCGTGTGTCCCCGCTTCAATGAGGCCGCACGCACGCGCGCGCGGAAACGGATTGCTCACACGCGGCGCCGTCAAGTATGACGAGCTTCAATGAGGCCGCACGCACGCGCGCGCGGAAACGCGTATCGCGCAATCAAGGCACGGACGGGACAGCGGCTTCAATGAGGCCGCACGCACGCGCGCGCGGAAACGCGCGCGGGCACTGCGGGTGTAGCGGCGTCAGCCGCTTCAATGAGGCCGCACGCACGCGCGCGCGGAAACACCGATGGTTGCCGCCTGCTGTGGTATCCAGCGGCTCAATCAGGCTTCAATGAGGCCGCACGCACGCGCGCGCGGAAACTGAAAGCAGGCGCTCGCGCGCAAGGCGTGGCGGCGTAGGGGGGCTTCAATGAGGCCGCACGCACGCGCGCGCGGAAACGTTTTCGTACGTGCAGCGGCAGAACCGACAACGGCGCTTCAATGAGGCCGCACGCACGCGCGCGCGGAAACAAGCCAGCGGACCTTCCCGAACATCGCTACGACCGGCTGGAGTCGCTTCAATGAGGCCGCACGCACGCGCGCGCGGAAACCGGAGTGGGCGTCGCTGCTCGACTTCGTCCGGCCGTCGCTTCAATGAGGCCGCACGCACGCGCGCGCGGAAACTCCCTGCGGACGATCGAGCAGCCAGCGCCCACGAAGCTTCAATGAGGCCGCACGCACGCGCGCGCGGAAACGACGCCGTCGAGAAACGGTGGGCTGTGCTGACCGGCTTCAATGAGGCCGCACGCACGCGCGCGCGGAAACATTCGGCGGACACGCTAGACGCGGGTGGGCGGATGGCAGCTTCAATGAGGCCGCACGCACGCGCGCGCGGAAACGCTTCTGGCTGCCCGCCGGCCGCCGTCGGCAGCCCGGCTTCAATGAGGCCGCACGCACGCGCGCGCGGAAACGCCAGCAAGCGAACTACATGCTGTATCGGCGCAATTGGCTTCAATGAGGCCGCACGCACGCGCGCGCGGAAACTGCTCTCGTCGCGGTGACCGCAACCGGTGTCTTTGTGGCGGCTTCAATGAGGCCGCACGCACGCGCGCGCGGAAACAATGGCAACATGCGCGAGATGAAGCCTTGATCGTGCGCTTCAATGAGGCCGCACGCACGCGCGCGCGGAAACACGCCGGCGACGTCGAGCTCGCCGGCGACGAAGGCCGCCTCGCTTCAATGAGGCCGCACGCACGCGCGCGCGGAAACGCCATCCCGAAGTGGCGGCCGATCGCCACGGTCGCCTGGCTTCAATGAGGCCGCACGCACGCGCGCGCGGAAACCCTCAGCATCGACCGGCCCGAGGCCCTGGGCCGTGTCATCGCTTCAATGAGGCCGCACGCACGCGCGCGCGGAAACGCTGGACGAGAAGATCCCCTGCCTGACTGCGGCGGCGCTTCAATGAGGCCGCACGCACGCGCGCGCGGAAACGATCAGCCGGCTATACATGGCCTCGTTGAAGATTCGGCTTCAATGAGGCCGCACGCACGCGCGCGCGGAAACATACAGCGGGCCATGGACGAGGCCCCGAGGGGCTGGGCTTCAATGAGGCCGCACGCACGCGCGCGCGGAAACCGCACCGTATACCGCGCTGACCAGCCCGACGGACGAGGCTTCAATGAGGCCGCACGCACGCGCGCGCGGAAACGACTTCAACCCGACGAAGACCCAGCAGTTGAGCTGGCTTCAATGAGGCCGCACGCACGCGCGCGCGGAAACCGCCGGTGATGACGAATGCTGGCCGTGGCTGGCTAATAGCTTCAATGAGGCCGCACGCACGCGCGCGCGGAAACCCCTTCCGTCCACGGGGTGCCTCCGGGGCCTCGTTGGGCTTCAATGAGGCCGCACGCACGCGCGCGCGGAAACTCACCCCCAGCGTCCTCCGACGCGGAGAACGTCACCGAGCTTCAATGAGGCCGCACGCACGCGCGCGCGGAAACGGTCAGCCGCGGCACTATTGCACCGCAGATGCGAGCTTCAATGAGGCCGCACGCACGCGCGCGCGGAAACTACGAACCCCCCGCCCCCACCCCACCCGCGTTGAGGCTTCAATGAGGCCGCACGCACGCGCGCGCGGAAACGTGAAGGCGTCAAGCGGGGTCCCCGCCCGGAGGTGTTCCTGCTTCAATGAGGCCGCACGCACGCGCGCGCGGAAACTTCCACCCCTCTGCTCGAACGCCGCATGCGTGAACATGCTTCAATGAGGCCGCACGCACGCGCGCGCGGAAACGCAGGCAATCAACCGTATTAGCGGCGAGCTACGAGAGGCTTCAATGAGGCCGCACGCACGCGCGCGCGGAAACGTAGTGGACGGTATGCTCGCGATGCTCCGTGAGCAGGGCTCGCTTCAATGAGGCCGCACGCACGCGCGCGCGGAAACGGATGGCGGCGGGCGCATACCTATCACGAAGGACAGCTTCAATGAGGCCGCACGCACGCGCGCGCGGAAACCGATGTTGTAGATGTCGAGCTTCCCCATCGTTACTTCCTCGCTTCAATGAGGCCGCACGCACGCGCGCGCGGAAACGCGCCACGGTTACGCCCATCGGACCGATTACCGTGTCATTCGCTTCAATGAGGCCGCACGCACGCGCGCGCGGAAACGGACCGCTCGCAAAACCCTTCTGGCACAAGCACTTGCCACGGTCGTTGCGAGCGGTGGCGTAAACGACGGCTGCGATCGACCGACTTGCGGTCGCCGCACCTTCGGTCGCGAACACTTTTCTCCAGCAAAATCCCCCTTTCGAGCGGTTCCCGGATCTTCCGTGTCACCTCGCCGCTCGCACCGGTCAACGCGTCTCGAAACCAGGATACTCGGGCAGCTCACCAGTCACCACGCGCGCCAGCAGCCTCGCCTGGATCTCGAGCACGCGCCGGTAGCTCACACGGTAGCCGAAGAGCGGGTGCGTGACCAGAGCATCCATGCGCTGCTCATATGCCTGGAGGAACCGCTTCCGGCCGCGTGGTGTCAGCATCACGGAGTCCCCGGCCCGAAGGAAATCGTCCGGTGTCACCATACGCGTGTTAATCGCAGAGAGGACCACTGAATCCACGACGAGTGGCCGGAACCCTTCCATCAGATCGAGCGCGAGCGCCGGTCGGCCAAATCGCGGCTGGTGATAGAAGCCGATGAACGGATCGAAGCCGATCGCGTGGCATGCGATCGTCAGGTCGCGGGCGAGCAGGCTGTAGCCGAGCGACAGGAGCGCGTTCACCGGGTCCCGCGGCGGACGACGGTTTCGGCCTGTAAAGTCGAAGGCCGGAGCTTCAGTACCCTCGTCCACTTTCACCATGCCACTGAAGTGTCCGAAGTAGTAATGCGCGGCGGTCCCCTCCACGCCAAGCAGCGATTCCAGCTGCCCGGTCTCCATTGCCCGCCTGGCCAGGCGCTTCAACGCCTCGAGCGCACGTGACGGCGGCTCGACATGGTTGCGCTGCAGCATCGTCCGCTGGTTCCGGATCTTGGTGGCGACGATGGCGCGGGCAATTCGGAGGCAGAACTGCTCGTCATCAGCGCGCCGGAACTGATCGCGCCGCAGGAAGACGTTCTTCAGGCCAAGGCCGGTGGTCATGGCGTAGAACCAGCCACCCATCGTGAAGTAGGCGACGGGTCGTTCCAACTCGCTCAGCGCCTGCACGGCGCCCGACGTCACGGTCACGGCGCCGAACACGTTGACCTGCGACACGTCGTTGAGGCGCGCCTCCTGCACGAGCGTCCCCTTCTCCTTGATCTGGAGCACACCGCCGGATTTGCCCACGCTGAAGCCATACCCGGTGATGTAGAGCGGCCGCAAATCGTCACCGGCCGGTATCAGCCGCCGCACCTCGTCGACCCGATCACGAGCCGACCCCTCGCTCGGCTCGTCGCCGTCGAACAACGCCAGCTGTTCCGCGCCGCCCGGCTCCGGCTGGCCCACGCCGTGCAGCAACGCCCGCGTCTCGTCCGGTAGGCAGATCCCCACGAGCGAGCACCGGACGCACTTGGGACTGTCGACCAGGGGAGGTGGGATGCGGCCCGAGGCCGCTATCCGGCGCGCCTCGTCCACGGCTGCGAGCGTCGCTGTTACCAGCTCCTCTGTGATGGCCACGCGCACGCGCTGCTTCGTCTGGTTGTAATAGACGACCGCCTCGTCACAGGTGTAGCCGTGCTCGCGAAGGACCAGCGCCTGGACGCACACCTGAACGCGATCGGTCGGCCACGCCTCGAGCGCGCCGTCCTGTTCGCGTGGAGCGCCGTGCTTGTAATCGACTGGCGATACGCGGTGCCCGTCCCCCTCGACGAGATCGATGACCGCGGTGAGACCGTGGCGCTCGCTCGACAGCGAGACCGACCGTGAGTGGATCCGCTCCTCGGCCGCCGCCTCCGGCGGCGGCAGCGCCTGGGCCTTTTCGCCGAGCGTCTCATGGCGGAGCGCCCCCTCCACTGTGTCCGCGCTGTGCGCGAATACGCCTTCGACCCACTCGTAGAAGAACAACCGCGGACAGTAGACGAACTCGTTCAGCATCCGCGCCGGGAGGTACTGCGGCAGCTCGACGACGCCGCGGAGGCCCGCCTTGATCGATATCGGTCGTGCCGGGAACGTCAGACGTGAGGGGTGCGGCTCGACGCTCATTCGTCCTCTCTACCGCGATCGCGCGCCCGTTTGTCGCGGGCGCTTCGCATGGCGTCCATCTTCCGCTTGGTGCCCGTGATCTCGCCCGCATCGTCACCGTCGACGATGATGCAGGGACTGTCGACGGTGGAGTACGCGCGTCCAATCGACGCGATCACGCGCTCACCCCGTCCATCGGCCGGGCCGAGGTTGACGAAGAGGACCTGATCGTCGTGGTGGTGTATCAGCTTGCCGACGGCGTGCTTGCAGCGCGCCAGGTCGGCCTGGGAGAACTTGCACTCGAAGACCGAGTATTGGAGCCGGTCGCCGAAGCCGACCATCGTCTTGTGGACACGGCGGAGGCGAAGGTCGTTGGCGATGTCGTAGCAAACCAGATATGTGGTGCGCACGGCTGCTGACGGACACTATCGGCAGCAACCGCGCGCACCCATATACCCGGGACCGGGCCGGCTATTCAGTTGTCAAAGAGCCTGGCCAAGGGGGTCTGCGGCGAACTGTCGCGGGGTTGATACCACGGGGCCGGAGCCTCTAGCCAATCAGTCGTATCTCCCGTCGCGCGCCGAGCGCTTCATTGACGACCACAAGCGTGCCATCGTCGCCAGCCTGCAGTTGCTCGTTGGCGTTGAGCAGCTCGACCCCGTAGACCGTGCCATCCGGGGAGAGGTCGACGTTGAGGGCATCGCCGACGCGAATCGTCTCGACGTCCCCGCGTTTTTCTTTGAACCGGAGGTAGGCGATATTCCGGCGTGGATCGTAGGTAAGCCTCACGCGTCGCCCCTTTCTCCCCGCACCTCCGTGCCCAACGCCCCCGCAGCGATGGCAACATGCCAGGAATCTCGACAGTGGCTGTGCGCCAGACGACGTCGATGTCGAAGTACGCATGACTCAGACGGTTCCGCATGCCGACGATCGCAGCCCAGGGATTGGCCGACGTGGCGCTCCTGGTGTCCGTCGACACCCGGCTGGCCGCCTCGCCGAGAATCTCAATGGCCCGGACGACCGCCAGGCGCAGCATGAGATCCACGTCCAAGTCCTGGCGAGTGCGATTCTCAATCACCTGGAGGACCGCTTCCGCGGCTTCCACCATGTGCTGCAGACGGCGCGATCGTCAGGCCGCATACTCGACCCGGGCCGTCCGCACGACCTCGTCGCGAAAGTGTCGGCTCAGGTCGTTCGCCGTCCGGAGATCGGCTTTACGTCCTCCGAGCATCTGCGACAGCTCGATCTCCATCGACGCAAGGGCGAGCAGTCCAGGGACGTGTCCCGCCTCGAAATCGACCAGCAGGTCGATGTCGCTGTCCGGCCTTCCGGTGCCTTTCAGCGCCGAGCCGAATACTGAGAGTCGCCGAATGTGATGTTTCTGGCAGAACGCCCTGAGTGCCTCTGGTTCGATGGGCAGCAGTGATTGCATCTATGGCATCTCCATTCGTTCATGACGAACCGACGCGATCCACCCGCTGGCCAGGTGAACATGCATGGCCTTCAGATCCCCCGCTCAGCGCCCCGGGTCGGCCCGCACGTCGTCCCTCCTCAAGCTGACAGTGAACCGAGCGGTCGCGCCTCGTGCCAGCCCGCTCCGATCGATCCATCCATGCCCACGTTACTCCAACCGGTCAGGTCAGGCGGCATAGAGAAGCGTCCCCTCGGCAACCACGGTCGCCGGCAGCGAGGCGCGCATGTGGAGCCGCGCATCAAATGCCGAGCGTGTCCAGACGACGACATCTGCGGCGATTCCGGTGCCTCGCAGCGCCTGGTACCCGAGGCGGCTCCGGCGCCTGGCCTGCGTGGTGTCGTCCGGGACGACGACGAGGAGGTCGTAGTCGCTGTCGGGGCCCGCATCGCCTCTGGCCTTGGAGCCAAACAAGTAGATGCGTTCAGGCTGGAACGCGGTGACGAGACGCGCGACCATCTCATGCAGTGCGGTGTCAGATGCCAACACAGTGGACCGAGATGCAGATGATGCGTCAGGCTTCATTGGTTCGTTCGCGTCGTTACTCTCGGTCGAGGCACTGGAACGAAGAGACCCAGTCCGAAATGGCACAGGCTGCCGATCGCAAAGGGGCGAGGCAGCCTGGGCCGGGTGAAAGTGATTCGCAGCATCCGGCCGTGTCCTCGAACCTCGTGTCCGCGTCGTCGTTGCCCAAAACTCAACGCCCGAACAAAGCGAGTACCATGATCAACGAGCAGTCCAATCGAGGAACCGAAGCAGTAGCCGTCGTCCGGATCCTTCAATACGGCGTTTCGGTATCGTTCATCAGCGAGAATTGAGGTTCTCGGGAGCGATGGATAAGCGCCTGGTGCCTCAGTGACGGGGAAGAACTGGCGGGGCGGAATCGGTTCGGTCACTACGTGAGAAGCGACTGCCTGACTGACGACGGCCAGTTCTGCGGGCGCGAAATCGAAGACGATCTCGTCCAACGTGGAAACTTCATCCTCGGCCTCGGCGATCCCCTGGGCAAGCAAACCCTTGATGATTTCGCGCTTCAACGACCTGGTGCGCCCGGAGCTCTTCCGACCATGCGACAGATGGACCGGACAGAAGTACGGCGTGGCCGAAACACAAACGGTAGCGCCGCCCGCTTCCGAGTCATTTTGCCAGTCGCCATATTTCACTTCCTGGCCGACGAAAACGGGAGTGACCAAGAGGTCCGGGCGTCCGCCTCGTTGTCGCAAGCGTGTCAATCGCCGTAACGCATCGATCTCGTGATCCTCGAATCCGCCTGGTGCCCGGACGACGACGTGATCAATGAAGCCGTCGTCGTCCTCATCGAGCGGCCACCAAAAGGCGTGCTGATGACCCTTGCACGGGGAACCGTCCTGCTCGTGACCGCTGAGCGCACGGCCAGGCTGGCGACACACGGCCATGGCAGCGTTTCGGAAGTGGTCGGCCACCAGCACCGCGTCCGCCAGCGGCGGTAGTACCGGGCGATTCACCGTCGCAGTGTTCAAGGCATATCGTACGAGATCGACTGATTCCTTCGCCCGAGGGCGAGGTTGAGGCTTCGGGCGCGGTACATCGAAGACGGCACGCGGGACAGCGTAGTGAATCCAGCGCGTGCCGATGGGGCGTTCGAGGCCGTCCTTGATGTCCTGTCCAGACTCGCGGAGCAAGCAGCGCAAGAGCAGCCGTTCCTGAGCCTCCGACTGTAGGAGCGCCTTGAACGACTCAGCGGCAGCTTGGTCGCGATTCTTGCCGTCTGACCGCCTCGTTCTCGGCATCAGTTCGCTCACTTCGGCCTCCAGATTCTTGACGGGAGAGAGTCGGCGTTCGAGCGTGTATTCCCGGTACTCCTTGCCCGCAGGTCTGCCACCCTCGTCGATGCAGACACACTCCCAATGCGTCTGGTCACGTCCATTCGTGACGATCTCTTTCATCCGCGCGGGCAAGGCACTGTGCGCCTCGGCCCGACACCAGGACTCGGCGCGGCCGAAGTACGTCATCCGCCCAAGAATCAGTTTCAGGTGTGCTTGTTGCCGCTCGTCGACATCGGCTTCCGGCCAATGGAACAGCAGCGGCTGATCCTTTCGAACCGTGGCAAACGTGTCGAAGACGGCAGAACCGGTGTTCTTGACCATGCCGCCTTCGTGGATCGGGAAGTACTGCCGCGTGTGCCCACCGCCGGTCTTGGGGAGCCAGATCGTCGGGGTTGTCGATAACGCTCGAAGGACGCTGGCCAGATGCGAAAGTGGGATCTCGTCATCATCCACGTCCGCGAGTGCGATTGGGCCGGGTGTCGCCGCCAGTTCTCGTAACCCGTCGATCGCGGCTGCAAACGACTCACCGGGGTTCGCGGCCTTCCAGGCGTCAGCCTCGTCGTCGGTGAGCTGTTCCTCGAGCGTCAGTTCCTGTCTGGCTTTGGAGAAGGACAACTTCTTCCGGACATCCGCCGGCACACCCCGATTCCTGAGCGACGGCATCCCTTCGATGGTCACCATCAGTTCAGGCTTCGGCGGCGGAACGTCGTCGGGGTACGGCAGCGACGTCAGTCCCCGGCCCGCGACGGCGACGATCGCGCGCAGCAGCCGCCAATGCGACGGCGGCCACTCGACACGGCCCTCGCTGTGGTGGGTCTGCCACGGGTGTAGGTGCGCCCGGCCAGCGAGAAAGCGGATGGAGACCGTGAGGCTCATGCCTGGTTCTCGTCCCCTTCCTGGTCGTCGTCGGTTTTCTCGGGTTTGCGGCTCTGCGCTTTGGCCTCCCAGTTCTTCTCAAAGTCCTTGATTGCCTTTTCGATGACGTCTTTCGCTGGCTCCTCCGAGTTCTGACTTCGCAGCGCGTCCTTGTCGCCGCTCGACCATTCCCCGAAGATGATGAAGAACTTTTTCGCCTGCTTGGCGTCTGCCTTCTTCCCCTTCTTCGGTTTCGGCGATTCGATCTTGGTCTTCGCTTCGAAACTGTTCCGTTTGATCGCGGCGCCATCAGGAAGCTCCGCCTTGCCTTCGACGTTTGGCACCCAGCGGACCTTTAGCGGACCTCCTGAAGTCCTCAATGAATTGAAGGCTTGCTTCAACTCGGCGTCGATCATTGGCAGACTCCACCGTTTGCGATTGCCCGATTCATGATCGATCAGCCAGCAATCAACGGCTTCCTCCACCTTTGGCTGCTCCGTGTCCTTCCTGCCTTCTGTGGACGTCGCACGTTGCGCCACTTCGAACTTGCACTCGGTGCGGAGATCGGCGACGCCGTCCCGGCTGGCGACGAGCACACGCCGAATCTTGTAGATGGCCCACGCCACCAAGGCGCACACTTGGGGCGCAGACAGGCCATAGGAACGGAGCCTTTCCAGGTCGATCTGAAAGTAGGCCTTGATCTCAGACGACGTGAAGTGTTGTTTCGGGCCGATTACTGAGCCGAAGCCCTCCGCGGCAGACTGTCCAGCTTCTTTGTCTGTCCGATCGGATACGCCGTCTCGCTTCTGGAAACCGAAATTGGCGGTGGACGGGTCTCTCGCTTCGATATAGCCGGACAAGACGCGCGTCAGTCGCACCTTTCCGCCCGCGAATGCAGCATCGTTGAACCACAGACCATGTAGCAGGCAGCCCGGATCGACATTGAGAAGCCCTTCCGCCACCTTCTTCCATGGAACGAGCCGGTTGTCGGCCAGACTGAACAGCCGCTTAAGGTAGTCCGGTAAAGTGATTTGCTTGCTCGCATCGTCTGGATCCGCGAAGGGTTGCGTATCCCAGATGTAAGGTGACGAGAGCCGGTGAGCTTCCAACGTACTCGCCGTCAAAGGTCTGCCGTCCGCGTCGGTCGCCAACACGAAGGGGATGTCCTTGCAGGCGTCGTTGTAGCGCCCAACGCGGTCGGTCCCGGCGTCGCCGTCCACCCAGCACACTCGCTCCAGCCGGTTCGCTATTGATTGCGGCGATTCGACCAGCAGCCAATTCGCACCGTCCGCTCCGCGGTACAACGCCGGGCCGAGGTCCGGGAAGCCGGTAGGCTGAAAACGACCGCCTCCTCCAGTCGCAACTCTGAGTTCGGCCTCCACCAGCAGCCGAGACGCGGAATCGAGGGGCGTGAGATCGAGAGCCATGTGGCGTTCTCCTATGCTCAGGTAGTGGATGCGGGTTTGATCGTCAGCGCGGCACACACGCCAGGCTGGCGCACGGGGATCAGCAGCATGCCGGCCAGACGGCGGCATTGATCGACTTCCATCTCGATCGCGGCCAGGTCGCTGTCGCGAAGTACGGCCGGGTACCCTTTCGCTCGAAGTCGCCGGCCGGCGAGTTGAGCAGCCTCGGCCAGTCGCCCTGCCATCACGAGCGTGAGGACGTCCAAACATTTGGCCGGAAACGGCTCGCCACCGCTTCGCTCGACGGTCCAACGGTCTCCCGGGCGACGGGGCAGTCGGCCGCCAACGAAGCAAAGCTTCAGCAGGTGATAGACCCGAGGAAGTTGAAAAGCGGCCCGGAGGTCGCCCCTTGACAGTAACTGTTCGCCGTGCCAATCGAGCGGCGTCTGGCTGGTGCGGGCCTCGTCGTTGTCGTCAAACCACACCACCCCCGTCTGCAGATCCGGCGTCGGTTCGTGACGCTTCTGGCGCTTGTCGATTGCGGTAGTGTTCCAGCTTCCCGGGTCGACGAGAGACAGCCCGTGAATCAGGTCCGCCATCCGTGGTTCATCGACTTCGCCGTGCCAGACTGCGAGCAGGTCCTCAAAGCTGGCGCCGTAGGGACTCCAGAGCGGCAAGCCGTCGCCGTCGCCGCGCTGGGCGTCAATCAACCGTCGATGCAGCACTGCCGCGAGGTTGCCGTCGAGCGGCGCGCCCCGCGACCAGACCGAGGTATCGCGGAAGCCCTTATGTCGCTTCGCGTCGTACCACTCCCACACCTTCCAAGGTCGAGCAACAGGCAGAAGATTCGCACGCAGGCACTCCACGGCAGGCCCTCTTCGCCCATCAGTCTTCACCTCGCCCCAGGTAGTGATTCCCGCAATGGCGCGGGCGAGACGATACTCCGAACTCTCATTCTCGTTTCCAAGCCAGGTGCTCGCGAGAGCGGGGCACGGCGTCAGCAATCTTGCGCGGTCCTTAAGCAAACGGAGCTCGCGCTCGATGGCCCCCGCCCCAAGCATGACTTCCAACAGAGCATCCGCTTCGCGGTGTTCGTCGCGCTCCAGGAGCAATCCAAGGGCAGCATGGAATCGCTGACGGGCACGCAGGATCCGATCCGGGATTCCGGGACCCTCGCGCAAGTACCGGTAGACGCCTTGACGAAAGTCCTCGATTTCAGCCAGTTGAGCAGCAACTGAACTCGCCGAAGAGGACGTGCAATGAAAGCCAAGAGACGATGCCAGGTAGTAGCCCTTGCCACGTCGTTCGAAAAGGCCGATCCGCTGAAACGTGTCAATCCCCCGTGATACGCCGAGCGTCTTGATCGCCTCCATCGCGTGCAGCGTGTGTTCGGTCTGCTCACCGGAGCGGCGCTGCAGCCGTCCTTCGGCTAGGAGAGCCCGAATCTCCCATAAGGACCCCGACGCTCTCCAAAGCGGCATCCAAAACTCGGCGCGGCAGCGCGCGACCCGCGCATCCTGCTTTGCCTCCTCCTTGAGGGATGTCGATGGCTCCTCCGTCGCCACGTAGTCGATCATGAACGGAAATGCCGATTTGCCCTTGCCGTGTTGAGACAGCCGTTTCGTCGTCGCACCGGCGAACAGCACAGCCCCTTCCATCATGAGGATGAAGTCCCACGGGTTCCCCGACGCGGCCCCTTCAAACGCTTGGCCGCAGTTCGATGACCCTGCCGCGAGAGGGAAGTGCTGCCCGGCCGTCTTGGACGTTCCGCCGACACGCGATCCGCCGAAGATGGACGCGATCAGCAACTCACGAGAATCTGCTGTGGGCGTGGGCAGTCCGATTGTTTCCTCAATCAGATCCCAGAAGTTGTTGGTGATGTCGGCGCTGCCTTCATTGCCGCCCGTACCGAACAGAAATCCAAACCGGGCGTCCTCTTCAAGCGAGAGGCAAGCGTCGAACCAGGCCAAAGCGGAATCGCTCCAGGCATTGCGCATGGCAGCAACAATCGCCACCTTGAGTTCGGAGCGCTTCTTCTTCGTGACATCGGCCCATCCGCGGTCCTTCAAGACGTCGTCGGTCACTTTCACGAGCCGCTGCGCGGCAGTAAACCTGCCGGGGATCTTTAAGTCGCGAAGAGCATCAAGCTTCTCTTTGGCTTTCGCATTGCCGTCCGCGTAGAAACCAGGTCGGCCACCCCACGGTGCGAAGATAGGCGTTGGGCAGTAGATCGGCTCCTTCTCATCACCAATCCCGTGAAGAAAAAAACTGATCACTTCTTCCTGTGCCCACTTCGTAAGGACAAAGAGCACGCCACTCTCCCACCACGCCCGCGCCTGCGGATCCGCCTGTTCGGCGATCAGCCGGAAGACGCCGAGTCCCTTGAGATAGTTGCCGAGCGGCTCAGGGGTGCAGCCATGCAGCTCGAGAACGTGTCCGGCCATCCGTTACACGCCGTTCTCTGTCATCGCTGAAGCCTCGTCTTCTTCGGCGCTGGCCCGACAGTCTGCCGCGCGCAGCACGGCCTCGAGATAGGCCAGCCGAAACGGCCCGAACCGTTCGAGCAGCAGTTGCGTGCGTTCCCGCCACGAAGCCCCGTAGAGCGGCGACAATCCCAGTTCCATCAAGTCGAGGGACAGCGTCACTTCGGGTGTGACGACGCCGGATTCAAGATTAACTGCAGGGATCAGGCACGCCGGCAAGGTGTCGTCTTCGCGCACGCCGCGCGCCTGCTGCACCTCTGGTGGACAAGGATCGGGAACGTCGGCCCGGGTGTCATCCGGCGAACTGCGGAGCGACATCCGTACCTTGCCGTGATGCGCCGCTACGAGATAGACGAGCAGATCGAGTTCGTCTGGAGACAGCGCGGCGAGTTCGTTAATCAGCGCATGATCTGCAACAACCATAGCCGGCGCATCCGTGGGTTCCTCGCCGAAGTCTGCCTTCTTCAACCCATCGGGCCAGGCAAAGGCTTCGTGACTCGGTCGCGCGCAGTATAGGGTCTGCAAAATGGCCAAGGCACTGGCCAGCTCATGGCGAAATCCTGGGCGGCGGTGATCCCCTTCGGTATCGGCCTTCAACTTGTCCTTACGCCATGCGTTCTTCGATTCGTCAGGGTACTGCGCCCCTGGCCCTGGCGATCTGCCGTCGGGGGCCTTGGCCGCCGGTTGCCCTGCGAGCCGTGTTTGAACATCGGAGGCCATTAGCATCTGTGGCTTCAGCTTCGCCTGGAACGCTGGATGCGCCTTGCCGCGATCGTGCCAGCGGGCTGCGAGTCGTAGAACTGCAATCTCGGAGGCGTTGAGCCCGGTAGGATCAAGAATCTCTTCCAGCTTCCGGCACACGTCACGCGTGTGGTCCAATATCGTCAGCCACTGGTTCATCTGGGACAGATCGTCCGCATCTTCTTCTTCATCCTGGACGGACGCTTTCGTCGGTTCGATCGGTGGCAGCAACTCGAAGTCGGTGTCACGCGGGTCGCCGGTCCAGCCGAGTTCGGGACTGTATCCACCGCAGGATTTTTCCAGGAGGAACACCTGCCCCGGATACACGTGGTCTTCTCCCCGTGAGTCAACAGGTTCCCAGCCCTTGCGGTAGTCGCGACGCCAGACGCGACCCGCCTGCCGAAACACGGGAAGCAATTCACGGAAGCGATGAAATGGAACCGGGCACAGTTCGTCGCGATGTGGCCGATCCTTCTTCGCAGGCCTCCCCCCATCCGGAACTTCGCGCCAGAAGACCTGGACGTCGATCTCTTCACCGTCACGAATGTATCGGGAGATATCGACGTCTGCTCCCGTCAGGTCGGGTGTCGTGTCGAACAGGTCGAACAGATCCTTGGCGCGGGGCACGAAACGGGGCTCGTAGGGAAAGAGGATTGTGGCCTCGGCACTTCCTGGCTCCGCGTCTGTTTCTGCCTTGATCGTCGTCAACGACATCAAGCCAACATCGGTGAGCGATGCGAGCTTTTCTCGGGCGGCAACCAATTCAGCACGCTGGTAGGGCTTTGCCCAGTGGTCGATGGGCTGTTTGTCCGTACCGAGATCGAGATCGAGCCAGATGATCCGGCCGGAGTCACCGGGATATCGCGCACAGCGACCAAACCGCTGCACCAGCGATGCCCAGGGCGCCAGCTCTGTATAGAGGACTCTTGCCGACAAGTCCACCCCAGCCTCGACGACCTGAGTCGAAATGAGGATGCGCGGCGACACGTCCCGCCGATTCAAGAAATCGCGCCACTCCCTGCGCTCATGCGGCCGAAAGCGAGAATGAATCAACTTGATCGGGACCTGACGGACCCCGGGCTGTTTCTTCAGCAGTTCGAAGAGCTTCGTCGCGCGATCGACCGTATTCACGATCACCAGCGTGAGCCCCGCTGGGACGTGGTCTGGCGCCTTCCAAATGTGTTCGGCTAGTTGCTTCAGATAATCCGCTTGCTTCCGATCGGCGTCCGCTTTGTCGGCCCGACTCTCCTTCGTCTTCGGTTTCTCCAACCTGGCAATCGGCTCCGGGGCCAGTTGCTTCGCGATCTGGAAGAGTTGGCCGCTGCGGAGTTCGCTGTCGGCTCGCTCGGTCTCCGACAATTGGTGGCGGTTGTTCCATTCCATAGCGGCTCGTGGGGACCAATCAACAGCACGTTCCAGCCAGTGACGGGCCATCGTCGCGCTCATCCACAGCGAATGGCAGGGGCGCGGGACGTGATTCGACTCTTCCTCGGGAAACTCGGAGCGCGATGAACGGAGGCGTAGGCAGCGGCGCCAGGCATCCAACTGCAGGCTCGTGGCCAAGCCAGTGTCCATGAGCTGGATCTCATCGAACACCCACAGGCAGTCGTTGTTCAGCAGACCGAACTCTAGGGGCCAGCGAGCTCGACCGGCGGCGTAGCCGCGGTTCAGCGCCCGTGAGAGCAGCATGTCCTGCGTGCCGATGAGGATCGCATCCCGTTCTGGCCATAGAGCCCAGTCCGACTTTTCTTCGCCACCGAGCAGCAGGTGAACGGCAATCGGAGAGCCGCCGAGATCGCCGTCTGGGCGGGACCAATCGCTATTCAGTTCTTGCGACTCTTGCGCGTACAGACCCAGTAACTTCAGCCACTCGACCGTGACGTGATGTGTCTGCTCAACGAGGACCCGCATCGGCAAGCAATAGACCAGCCGACGAGGCGTACACATGCGGACCGCATCGCTGTCGAAGCGCCGTCGCCAAACCCATGACAAGACCGCGGCGGCGGTCTTTCCGAGACCGGTCGGTACGTCGACCAGCGATGGAAGTGAATCACAAAGCGCGAGGCCCTTTTGGTACGGCAGGGGCCCGTCGGTGCCCGTGGCTTCACGGAAGAGCGATGAGAAGCGCCGATCTTGGCTCAAGACTGATTGGCCTCCGAGCGGCCTGACATCCGACTGATCCATCACCGTCAATCGCTTGAACGGTTTGACCCACATCCATGGTTTCCTGAAGAGCTTGTACCACAGGTGTGACAGGGTAGGTCACTCGGAAGTTGGAGATACAGGGCCTACGACGATTCCCATCCGCTCGTTCGAGCTCCGGAATCAATCCCGGAGATCACTTGTGTTGAGGATGACGAATCCCTGTGGAGGTGACCGACAAGGATCGCCTGACCGCGCGAGAAGGCCCTGGGGATCAGCGAGGTTGAGCGCCTCACGATTCCACTGGCGCGACCCGAGCGCCAGGCGGCGGAGCACGCCATCGCAGCGCGGTCCGGTCACCGGAACCGGGAGTCGTGATCCTCAACACAAGTGAACTCCGGGGATCGTCGAGGCAGCGAAGGTTCAAGAAAGTACTTGACAGCTATTCGAGTCCCATCCCACCACGGCGCGCACGGCGCTCCTGAAGCGGCCTCCACGCCGCGTGGCGCGAGTCCTCCGCTGCGATCTCGCGTGGAAAAGCCCGCGACGTGGATCGAGCCGAGATCGCGCCTGGTCGCGTCTGCGGATGAGCCGAAAAACAGCGTGATATAGAGGCGGAATGCAGACCGCCACTCCTTTCGCCGATCTCTCGGACCGAGATCTGCTCGCCGCCGTGAAGCGTCTCGCCGAAGAGGAGTGTCGCGCGACGCGCAGCCTCATCGCCTCGCTCGTCGAGCTCGATGCCCGCCGGCTGTACCTCGGCGAAGGCTGCTCGTCCCTCTTCACCTACTGCACGCAGATACTGCACCTCTCCGAACACGCCGCCTACGGCCGCATCACGGCCGCGCGTGCGGCGCGCCGCTTCCCCGAGATCCTCGAACAGCTCACCAGCGGATCGATCACGCTGACGACCGTCGTGCTGCTCGCGCCGCATCTGACGCCGGAGAACCACCGGGATCTGCTGGCTTCCGCACGGCACACGAGCAAGCGAGACGTCGAATGCCTCATCGCCCGCCTCCGCCCGCAGCCGCCGGTGCCGTCCTCGGTCCGGAAACTGCCCTCGTCAACGCCACGGCAGCCCGCGGTGTCTGAGTCGCCAGTTCGTGAGTCGGAATCGTCGGTCGCCGCTGCGTCACCCTCGCCTCTGCCGCCGCCGCAACCGATGCCTCGTCCCGCCCTGGTCCAGGCCCTCGCGCCGGAGCGATACAAGATCCAGATCACCGTCGGTGTCGAAACCATCCAGAAGCTGCGCCGCGCGCAGGATCTTCTTCGGCATCCGATCCCGACAGGCGACCCGGCAGCGATCGTCGATCGCGCCTTGACGCTTCTTGTGGAGCACCTCGAGCGAACCAAGCTCTCGGCCACTGGACACCCACACGCCAGACAGGCATCGGTCGTCCGGTCTCGTCACATTCCGGCGGCCGTGCGCCGCGCGGTATGGGCCCGCGACGAGGGCCGCTGCGCCTTCGTGGGTGCGAACGGCCGCTGCACGGAACGTGGCTTCCTCGAGTTTCACCACATCGTCCCCTACGCCGCCGGCGGCGAGGCCACGGTCGAGACGATCGCACTACGCTGCAGGGCTCACAATCAATATGAGGCCGAGCAGGACTTCGGCCCCCGACAACCAGTGCTGGTGAGGGAGTGCGCCGGACGGTGGGCGTACGGCTACTCGGTCCGGACCGAGTCAGCCGCTTCACGCACGCGTGAGAAGCGGGCGTGTTGACGGGTTGAGAAGCGTGAACGGTTTCGAGCTCGTGACGCCGGGGGCCACGGGGTGGGAAACCCGGCAACGGGGACCGCGAGAGTGGAGACGTCATTCGCAACCCGAGTAGGCCTCGGGGTCACAACTTGAAATTCCCATCCGCCAACGGCACAAACGGCGTGACGTCGACGACAGCGGCAACCGGGATCGGTCCGTAGACGTGCGGAAACAGTTCCTCTCCGCCTTCGAGGTTCTCATATCGCACCGACGCGTCGAGCCGCGACGGGTCGATGTGCAGCAGCACGAGATCCATTCGGCCCCGGAAGCGCATGTTCGCGACCGATACCACCTGCTGTCGCTCGGAGCAGTGAATGAACCCTTCGGTGTCGAGAGAGTCAGCGGTGTAGGCGCCCGCTTCCTGCGCGCGAGCCCACGCCGCGGCGGTCGTGATGTGCAGGAGATGCGTCATGCCTCCTCGGGCCGCCTGAAGGCGGCCCCTACTTTCTGTCTACTCTCTGCCCTTCATCAGCTCGGCGCGCCAGCGGCCCGCTTCATCGAAGATCGCTTCGACCGCGTCACCGCGCTCGAGATCGGCGCGCAGCTCGCTCAGCCTGGCGATGAGCGCATCGAGCGCGACGCCGATGACGTCGGCATTCGACGCACACACGTCTCGCCATACGGTGGCCGGACTCGACGCAAGACGGGTGCTGTCGGCCAGGCCCCGTCCCGCCAGCCGCAGGCCATCGGCCGCCGCGGCGTGGCCAACGACGTCCATCAGCGCGCTTGCCGCGAGCTGCGGCAAGTGACTGACGAATGCCATCAGCCGATCGTGCTCCCCCGCCTCCATCGTCATGGGCCTCGCACCAAGGCCCTGCGTGAACTGAAAAAGCCTCTCGACCGTCGCCGCAGATGACGCCGCGCCGGGCGTGAAGATCCACGGCTTCCCTCGAAACAGGTCGGGCCGGGCGAAACCAAAGCCGCCTCGCTCAGCTCCCCCAATCGGATGGCCACCAACAAACGCCGGTGCTCCGGATGGAAGCGCGGCCGCGGCCGCGACGATGTCACGCTTGGTGCCGCCGACATCGCTGATGACGGTGCCCGCCGGCATCAGGGGCACGGCTCGAGCGAGCAGCTGAACGTTCTGCTGGACCGGGGCGGCGAGGATGACCAGATCGGCGGATCCGATGTCGGCCACGCTGGCCGCGGCGCGATCGATCGCGCCGCTGGACGAGGCGTGCGCCAGCACCTGCGGGCGGTCAACGGCCGTGATCAGGACCGAGGACCAGCGCTCGCGCAACGCCAGCGCAATAGACCCTCCGATGAGCCCAAGGCCGACGATGGCCACGCTCTCGAAGGGAGGAACGTGCGCTGACTCAGGCTCTGTCAACTCCCTGCCTATCGAGCCCAGCCGCGGCGGGCGACGGACTCGAGGCAGATGCTCCGGCCGATCGCCGGCGCGATGATGCGCAGCTCCGCCATCAGGCGATCGAACTGGGCCGGGTACATCGACTGGGCGCCATCGCTGAGGGCACGATCCGGATCGTGGTGGACTTCGATGATCAGACCATCGGCCCCAGCCGCCACCGCGGCCCTGGCCAGCTGCGCCACCATGTCGCGCCGGCCGGCGCCATGGCTCGGGTCGGCCACGATCGGCAGGTGGCTCAGCTTCTTCACGACCGGGATCGCGGAGATGTCGAACGTATTCCGGGTCGCGGTCTCGAAGGTGCGAATGCCGCGCTCGCAGAGGATGACGTCGTTGTTGCCTCCGGCCAGGATGTACTCGGCCGAGAGGAGCCACTCTTCGATGGTCGCCGCGATGCCACGCTTCAGCAGCACCGGCTTGCGCACGTGCCCCAGCTCGCGGAGCAGCGTGAAGTTCTGCATGTTCCGCGCGCCGACCTGGTAGATGTCCGAGTACTTGCCGATCAGCTCAATCTGACTGATGTCCATGACCTCGGAGATCAGCTTCAGGTTGTGCACGTCGGCGGCGCGCCGCAGCATCTGCAGTCCCGGCTCGCCCAGGCCCTGGAAGCTGTACGGAGAGCTGCGCGGCTTGAACGCGCCTCCACGCAGTATCTTGGCACCGGCGCGCTTGACCGCGGCGGCACTCGCCATCACCTGCTCGTCGGTCTCCGCCGAGCACGGGCCGGCCATGACGATCACTTCGTCACCGCCGATCCGCACGTCGTCGAGCGTGACGATGGTGTCCTCGGGTTTGAAGGCCCGGCTCGCGCGCTTGTAGGGCTCAGTGATCCGCAGCACCTCGTGCACCCCGTCGAGGATGCCGATCAACTGCGAGTCGATCTTGTGCGCGCCGACCACGCCCAGCACCGTTCGCGTGGCGCCGGACGAGCGGTGCACGTCCATGCCCAATTCGATGAGGCGCGCGATGACCGCGTCAACTTGCGCCTCGGTGGCCCGTTCCTTCATTACGACGACCATGACTTATTCTCCGATTGTTGGACTGTCTCCACCATCACTTGCCGCCCGCTCCGCCCGCCGCGCTTCATCGATGATCCGCTCGAAGATCCGCACGACAGCTTCAGCGGTCAACGGCCCGGTGAGATCGCCGGCCGACTGTCTGATTCTGCTCAGCACCTGCGCTTCGCGCTCCGGCTGATAGATCGGGAGACCCGCCTCGTGCTTCAGTCTCCCCACTTCCACCGCACACGCGACGCGCACGTTGAGCAGCCTTACGAGCTGGTCGTCGATCACGTCGATGCGGCTGCGCAATTCCTCGATGGTCAGGACTTCAGCCAACGCACGTACTCCTCTACCCGTGTGTTGAGGTCGGCCGAGGTCCCGGCCTCGGCGATGACGTTTACGAGGGCGCTGCCGACCACGGCGGCATCCGCCCACTGCCCGACTTCGCGGACGTGCTCAGGCTTGGAGATGCCGAACCCGAGCGCAACTGGCAGGTCGCTGACTCGGCGGATTCGTTCCACCATCTCGCGGGCGCCATCGGCGATCCGGTCGCGAGCGCCGGTCACACCGAGGCGCGAAATCGCATACAGAAAACCACTGCCCAAGGCCGCGGCTTTCCGCAGGCGTTCGTCGGTCGTCGTCGGGCTGAGCAGAAGGATTGTATCAATCCCTCGTGTGCCCAGCATGTTCCGGAACTCGGCGGCCTCCTCGATCGGCAGATCGAGCACCAGGACACCGTCCACACCGGCGTCCCGTGCGCGGTCCGCAAACCGCTCCGCGCCGAGCCTCAAAATCGGGTTGGCGTAGCTGAAAATCACGATCGGCGCCTGCACAGCACTGCGCACGCGGCCGACGAGGTCGAGGACCTGGGCGAGGGTGGTTCCCGCCGCCAGCGCCCGCTCCGTTGCGCGCTGGATCACCGGGCCATCAGCGAGCGGATCGGAGAATGGCACGCCCACTTCGAGGACGTCCGCCCCCGCGCGATCGAGCGCGCGCAGAATGCCTTCGGTGCGCCCCAGGTCCGGATCGCCGGCGGTGATGTAGGTCACCAACCCGGGCGAGCCGTTACCGCGCATGCGCCTGAACGTGTCCGCCAGACGGCCTGCCCCGAGCGGAGTCGAGGGGCTCATCGCAGCGCCTCGGTCACGCTCTGCACGTCCTTGTCGCCACGACCTGAGAGGTTGATCAGGATGATCGTCCCCTCGGGCACTTCTCGGGCCAGGCGTTGTGTATACGCGACGGCGTGTGCCGACTCGAGCGCGGGCAGAATGCCCTCGAGCCGCGCGAGCGCCTGGAATCCTTCCAGCGCCTCGGCGTCGGTGATGTAGCCGTACTCCGTGCGTCCCAGGTCGCGCAGCCAGGCATGCTCGGGGCCGACAGCCGCGTAGTCGAGGCCGGCCGAGATCGAATGCGTGAGCTCGATGTTGCCCGCCTCATCTTGAAGGATGAACGTGCGCGTGCCTTGCAGGACGCCGGTGCTGCCGCCGGCAAAACGCGCCGCGTGACGGCCAGGCGCGATGCGTTCGCCTCCGGCCTCGACGCCAATCAAGCGCACGTTGCGATCGTCAATGAACGCATCGAAGATGCCGATGGCGTTGCTGCCGCCTCCGACACACGCGACGACGATGTGCGGCAGCCGGCCCACCTGGTCGAGCATCTGTTGCCGCGCTTCCCGTCCGATCACCGACTGGAACTCGCGGACCATCAGCGGGTATGGATGCGGCCCGAGCGCAGATCCCAGCAGGTAGTACGTATCGCCGACGTTGGCCACCCAGTCGCGCATCGCCTCGTTGATCGCATCCTTCAAGGTCTTGCTGCCCGAATCGACCTGCCGGACCGAGGCGCCGAGCAGCTGCATGCGCACGACGTTGAGTGCCTGACGCCGCATGTCTTCGGCGCCCATGTAGACGTGGCACTCGAGGCCAAGCAGGGCGCAGGCCGTCGCGGTGGCGACCCCGTGCTGTCCCGCGCCGGTCTCGGCCACGACTCGCGTCTTCCCCATTCGCTTGGCGAGCAGCGCCTGTCCGAGCGCGTTGTTGATCTTGTGGGCGCCGGTGTGCGTGAGATCCTCGCGCTTGAGCAGAATGCGGACGCCTGTGCCGCCAGTGCTTTCCGCGAGACGCCGCGTCTCGTACAGCGGCGTCGGCCGTCCCACGTAGTGCTTCAACAGGCGATCGAGCTCCATGCTGAACGAGGCGTCAGCACGCGCGGTGAGATAGCTCGTCGTCAGCTCCTCGATCGGCGCGACGAGCGTTTCCGGCACGAAACGTCCGCCGTAGACGCCGAAGTAGCCTCGGGAATCTGGATCGCGTCTTCCGAACAGGGGCTGGTTCGCAGTGTTCGATGGGTTCACAGGGTTCAACTGATTCAAAGGGTTCACGGGTTCACCGCTGCGTGAACGCGGCGCGCGCGTTCGACACGAAGAGCGAGACCTTCTCGAAGTCCTTGACGCCTGGTCTGGACTCGACGCCCGACGACACATCGACGCCAAACGGTCGCACGGTCATGATCGCCTCCTCGATGTTCTCCGGCGTCAGGCCGCCGGCCAGCACGATCCGGCACTCGCGCGCGACGATGGCCGCGCGTGACCAGTCGACTGTCGGGCGGCGTCCGCCGCTGCGAACCGAGTCCGACGAATCGAGCAGCAGGGTGGTGTCCGCCGGCCACGCGTGGGCGGTGTCCACGACGGTGTCGAGCGTCACCGAGCGCATCACGGGTTGGTCGATCTCGTCGGCGTAGGCCGGCGGCTCTTCGCCATGCAACTGGACCATCCGGAGGCCCACCATCTTCGCGATGCGGCGGATGCCATCGATCGGCTCGTTCACAAACACGCCCACTGTCGTGACGCTTCCCGGCAGCGCAGCGGCAATCTCGCCCGCCAGCGCCGGGTCCACGCAGCGAGGACTCCCCGGCCAGAACACGAAGCCGATCGCGGTCGCACCCTCACGGACCGCATGGAGCGCATCCGTCAAACGCGTGATGCCGCAGATCTTGATAATGGGGTCGGGGGTCATTTGTTGAGGACACTCCTTTCCGGACCTTCGGGCGAGCGCCTCGAAGTGTCCTCAACAAATGACCCCCGACCCCCTATTAATTCCGCAATCGCCTTGGCCGGATCCGGCGCGGTCATGAACCGCTCGCCGATCAGAAACGCCTGATAGCCGGCGCCCGCCAGCCGCTCGAGATCGGCGCGCGTCTGAAGACCGCTTTCGCTCACGCGAATCACACCGGCGGGCATCCTGGCCGCGAGACGGTCAGACGCGCTGACATCGACCGTCAGCGTGCGCAGGTTCCGGTTGTTCACGCCGACGACCTTCGCGCCACTATCGATCGCGCGAGACAACTCCTCCTCGTCGTGCACTTCCACCAGCGTCGCAAGACCCAACTCGCGCGCGCGCGACTGCAGGCGGATCAACTCGGCCTGCTCGAGCGCGGCGACGATGAGCAGCACGGCGTCGGCGCCGGCCGCTCGAGCTTCGAGCAGCTGATACTCGTCGACGATGAAGTCCTTGCGCAGGAGCGGAAGGCCGACCGCCTGCCGAACTGCGGTCACGTGCGCGAGCGAGCCATCAAAGAACGTCGGCTCGGTGAGCACTGAAATCGCGGCCGCCCCGCCGGCCTCGTATTGCGTCGCGATCGCCACCGGGTCGTACTGGGGCGCGAGCACCCCGCGCGACGGCGAACGCCGCTTGCACTCCGCGATGACGTTGACGCGCCCCTGCCTGCCAAGCGCCGCCTCGAACCGGTCGCCGTGCGGCGTGCCGGTGGCCGCCCGGCGTTCCAGTGAGGAGAGGGACTCGTGCTCGCGCCGGACCTGCGTGATCCGTTGTGTCGCCGCGACAATCGTGCGCAAGAGGTCCGGTGTGGCGGTCATGCGACGGCCTCCGCATGGGACTCGCGCGCCATCGAGTCGAGCGTCGCCCGTGCCGCTCCTGAATCGATGGCGGACGCCGCGACACGGATGCCGTCAGCCACAGACTCGACACGGCCGGCGACAAACAACGATGCGCCGGCGTTGAGCACCACGACATCGCGAGGTGCCCCGGCCTTCCCTTCCAGGACCTGCCGGATGATGGCGGCGTTCGTCGCGGCATCGCCGCCGATCAGGTCCGCGGGCGCCGCCTTTCGGACCCCGAAGTCCGACGGATGGATGTAGAAGGTGTGCACCGAGCCGTCACGGCATTCGGCGACCTTGGTGTGTCCGGTCGTCGAGATCTCATCGATGCCGTCGGCGCCGTGCACGACCCAGGCGCGCGCCGAGCCGAGCAGGTTCAGTGACCGGGCCATCAAGTCGGTCAGATCGGCCGTCGGCACACCAACCAGCTGACGAGTCGCGCCGGCCGGATTCGTCAACGGTCCGAGCAGGTTGAAGGCGGTGCGCACGCCCATCTCTCGCCTCACCAGCGCCGCGTGTCTCATCGAGGGATGAAAGGTCGGCGCGAAGAAGAACGCGATGTTCGCCGTCTGCAATGTGCGCTCGACCACGGCCGGTGCGGCGGCGACGTTCACGCCCAGTTGCTCGAAGACGTCGGCGCTGCCGCACCGGCTCGACACCGACCGGTTGCCATGCTTGGCAACCTTGACTCCACAGGCGGCGACCACAATCGCCGCCGCCGACGAGATGTTGAACGTGCCCGAACGGTCGCCTCCGGTGCCGCACGTATCGAACACCTCTCCGGCTGGCGCGGACAGCTTCACCGCATGCGCCCTCATCGTCCGCGCGAAGCCGACAATCTCCGCCGGCCGCTCGCCCTTCATCAAGAGGGCGGACAGCAGCCCGGCGAGCGCGCCCGGCGCGGCACGGCCTTCCATGACCTCGCGCATGGCGGCGGCGGCCTCCTCGGTCGTGAGGTCTTCGTGCCGCACGAGCTTCTCGATGAGGGGCGTCAGCATCAGAAGTCCAGAAAGTTGCGAAGAATCCTGCGGCCCTCTTCGGTCAGCACCGATTCGGGATGGAACTGCACGCCGTGCACCCGATAGCTTCGGTGCCGGACCGCCATGATCGTGCCGTCTTCCTTGGTGCGCGCCGACACCTCGAGGTCCCCCGGCACGCTGTCGCTGGCGATCACCAGCGAGTGATACCGGCCGGCGAGGAATGGCTCGGTGATGCCCGCAAACACACCCTTGCCATCGTGGACGATGGTGGACGTCTTCCCGTGCATCGGCGTCGTGGCGCGCGACACCGTGCCGCCGTACACCATGCCGATCGCCTGGTGGCCGAGGCAGACGCCCAGGATCGGCGTCCGCGGCCCGAACCTCCGAATGACGTCTGGCGTGATGCCGGCGTCCTCGGGCCGTCCCGGGCCCGGGGAGATCAGAATCTGGTCCGGCGCCATCACTTCGATCTCGCCGAGCGTGATCTGATTGTTGCGCCGCACGCGGACGTCGGCGCCGAGCTCGCCCAGGTACTGGACCAGGTTATAGGTGAACGAATCGTAGTTATCGATGACGAGAACCATGTTGTGTCTCAGGCGGGTCTAAAGACCCGCCTCTACGTACTTGGTATAAAGACCCGCCACTACAAGCCGGCCTGCTACAAGCCCGCTTGCGCCAGCTCCAGCGCGCGAATGACCGCGCGGGCCTTGTCGCGCGTCTCCTCGTACTCCGCCGCCGGGTTCGAGTCCGCCACGATGCCCGCCCCCGCCTGCACGTAGGCCCGACCGTTCTCGATCAGCACCGTGCGGATGGTGATGCAGAAGTCGAGATTGCCGGCGAAATCGAGATAGCCCACCGCGCCCGCATACACACCGCGGCGGCGGTTCTCCAGCTCCGCGATGATCTCCATCGCGCGCACTTTCGGCGCCCCCGACACAGTACCAGCCGGGAAGCACGCCACCAGCGCGTCGAGACGATCGTGGGCCGAGTCCAGCTTGCCTTCAACGATCGAGACCAGGTGCATCACGTGCGAATAGCGCTCGAGCGTCATGTAAGTCGGCACGCGCACGCTGCCGTACTCCGAGACGCGGCCGATGTCGTTGCGCCCGAGATCGACGAGCATCACGTGCTCGGCGCGCTCCTTCTCGCTGCGCTTCAGCTCTTCGGCCATCCGCATGTCTTCCTCTTCGTTGCGTCCGCGGGGACGGGTCCCGGCGATCGGATGCGTCTCGACGCGACGGCCCTCGACGCGGACGAGCATCTCCGGCGACGACCCGACGATCGAGCGGCCGCCGACGCGGAGGAAATACATGTACGGCGACGGATTCACGTGCCGGAGCGCGCGATAGACCGTGAACGGATCGGCGGCAAGCGGCGCCTCGAACCGCTGGGACAAGACGACCTGATAGACATCACCCGCCGCGATGTATTCCTTGGCGGTGCGCACCATTTGCTCGAACTCGGCGCGACTCACGTTCGAGGTCACCTCGAACGCACCGGCGTCGGTGCGCGGCGCCTTGGACAGCGCGCGGTCGAGATCGCGTTCGACGAACTCGATCTTCGCGCACGCGAACTGATACAGGGACTCGAGGTCCTCGTCGCCGGTGATACGGGCGTTGGCGATGATGAGGATGCGGTGGCGCACGTGGTCGAACGCGAGCACGGTGTCGAACAGCATGAAGCCCGCTTCGTCTTCCACGTCCGGCGTCGGCTGCAGCGGCACCGGCTCGAACCACGCCGCGGCGTCGTAGCCGAGATAGCCCACGGCGCCACCGGTGAATCGTGGCAGGCCCGGCACGAACGGAGAATGGAATCCCGCCATCAGCTCGCGGACGGTCGCGATGAACGGCTGATCGGATTCGGAGGTCTGGCCGGCGCGGTCCACGATCGTCTTGCCGCTCCTCGATCGCAGGATCAGAAACGGATCCTTGCCGAGGAAGGAGTACCGGCCGACGTGCTCGCCGCCTTCCACCGATTCGAGTAGGAACGCGTGGTCGGAATACTCCGCGATCTTCAGAAACGCGGAGACCGGCGTCAGCATGTCGGCCACGATCTCTTTGTAGACCGGCACGAACGTGCCGCGCTGGGCCAGTTCCTTGAATTCTTCGAACGTCGTGAGTTTCATCGAGTGTCCTTACGAACCACGGAGACACGGAGACACGGAGTTTTTCTTGTCATCTATGAGCTCCCTGCTTTCGCCTCTCCGTGGCTTCGTGAATCTGTGGGCGTCGCCGCCCCGATACGACGACGGACCGCCGCCGCCATGACCCCGGGCTCGGGCCGCTTGCCCGTCCACCATTCGAACTGACGTTCGGCCTGGGCGATCAGCATCGGCAGCCCGTCGATCGTCAGGCAGCCGGCGGCGCGCGCGTCGCGCAGCAGCGGCGACGGCCCCACGCCGTAGGTCAGGTCGTAGACCAGTGGTCCCGTGACCAATTCCTTCGGCAGCGGTGACTCGTCCACACGACCCGCACCGCCCAGCGGCGTGCAGTTCACGAGCACGTCCCATGACCCTGGTGCCGGTGGCCATTCACCCGCGTCCGCGCCGAGCGACTGCGCCAGTGTCTGCGCCTGATCGGGCCGCCGCGCATAGACGGTCACCGCAGCTCCGCGCCCGACCAGTCCGGCAACCACAGCACGGGCCGATCCGCCCGCGCCGAGCACGGCGGCACGAGCGCCGCGGATCCGCGTACCGAACACGACGTCGAGTGGCGTGAGAAACCCGTCAACGTCGGTGTTGGCGGCTTCCCATCCAGCGCCATCGCGACGAAGCGTGTTCGCCGCGCCCACCGACTGCGTCAACGCGTCGGTCCGGCCGGCCGCGCGCAGCGCATCCCGCTTGAACGGAATGGTGATGCTGGCGCCCTCGATGCCCATGGCTGACGCGTAGGCCAGGAAGTCCTCGAAGTCGGCGGCCCGCAGTGGCACATACACCGCGTCGATCCCGGCCGCCTCGAAGGCCGCGTTGTGCATCACCGGCGACAGCGAGTGCAGCGCGTTCACGCTCACCACGCCGAAGATCCGCGTGTCCGATCCGACGCGAAAGAAGTGGTAGTCGTCCGCCATGCGCTCGGCCGGGAGCTGGCCTGGCGCCACCGCATTGCCGGCATAGGTCCATCGCGATCCGTAGTGCGCGGCCAGCAGTCGCGACGGCACACCGGCCTCACCCATCCCGATCACGATCGCGTCGCCCTTGCCGGCAATCTCCTTCAGCGGCAGCGTGTCGGTGAGCCGTGACGAGGTCACGGCGATCTTGATCGCGCCGGCGCCAAGAGACCGCATCGCCTTCACCCGCTCGTCGAGGTCCGCCGGCACGCCGTTGAAGTCGTGCGACGACAGGACGAGGCGCGCGGGGTCGCGGCGAATCACCGCGTCGAAACCAGCGCCAGTGGACGTGGCGGCGGCGCGCCATTCCACGTCCACGAACTCCGCTCCGAGATCGAGGGCACGGGCCAGGATTCCGGCGCGCACGTCCTCGCTGCCCTCGAACTGCCCTCCCTCCCACACCGGCCGGCACGTCACGACCGCCGGCACACGACGCCCCTCGAGCGCGCCGGCCACGTCCACATCCGCGACGCCGTCGAGACGCAGTTCGACCATGTCGCCGTGGGTCGCCTGGTCGCGCGCCGTCAGCAGTTCGGCCATCGACCGGCCGGTCACCGTTTCGCAGAGCAGTGCAGTGGTCATTCAGTGCGTGTCATCACAAACAAAAACGCCTCTTCAACCGTGTGGCTGAAGAGGCGTTGGGTCTTGCCGAGTTTCTGCGCGTGTGTTAGACGCTGGCAGCCGCCCCTTCAGTCGCAGACCGGTACCACCACCAATAGCTGGCGGACGCCGGACGCACGAAGGGGCTAAACGAACGCAGCATTCGTCTCAACTCGAGGCCCTGACGGTAACGCACGACCCCGCCGACTGTCAAATCGGCGGTCGAATTCCTTGAGTTCTTCCCGGGCGGTTGATACGTTGTTCTCTCCAGAGACCAATCGCGTGCGAACCCGTACACTCATGCCGACCCCCACGCAGGCGTACAGCCGTGCCTGGGGCATCGCGCCCGACGCGTCCGCGCCTGAATCCTCCCCTGGTCGTGCACCTGCCGCGTCTCGCATCGGGCACCACTTCTCCGGCGTCGCGATGATTCAACGGCGGCAGGACGAAGAGCCCGAGCCCGAGGCTCCGAAGACACCAACTCCTGACGTCGCGGAACCAGACGCCACCGCACTAGATACCAACGCACTAGATACCACAGCACCGCTCTCCGCGAAGTCCGACGCGAACGGCGAGACGATCGTGCAGGAACCGGTCATCATCTACGACAGCTACAGCGCGCCGACCCTCACCGACCTCGTGTCGATCATGCCGCAAGAGCCCGGCAGCGCCGAGTTCGAGATCTCGGCGTCTACCCAAGGCGACCCGGTCACCAAGACGTCCGTCACCGTGACGCAGGAGGTGCACCTGCCGAAGTGGGTGGAGCGCGACAAGCGCTGTAAGGAAGAGCAGAAGGCGTGGGACGCCTTCGCCAGCGCCATGGTGATCCACGAAGACGGCCACATCGCGATCAACCGCGCCAAGTTCGGCAGCGCGCACTCGCGATTCAAAGGCAAGTCTTCCGGCGCCACGCAAGCGGTCACCGACAAGATCAAGCGAGAAGCCAAGGCGGCCGGCAAGGTTTACGACGACAAGAACAAGCATGGCGTGACCGGCACGCCGCCGACCATCATCGACCTCACCAACACGTGCGCCACGAAGAAGACCAGCGACTCGGGGGTCAGTGGAGAGGAAGAGACGCTGATGGCGAAGCTGGAGGTCAGTCTGCCCGGCGATTCATACGAGCTCGAAGCCGATCGCGTCGCGGACCACGTCATGCGCATGGCGGATCCATATTCGTCAGGCTGGGGCATCAGCGCTGCGCATGGAAGATTGCAGCGCAAGTGCACGGAGTGCGAGGAAAAAGAAAAGGAAGCGCGCAAGGAAGATGGTCCAGACATCGCCGCCGCGTCGGGACACGCCGTCGCCGCGACGCGCGGACTCGGTCAGCCGCTCGACACCCAGACGCGTGCCTTCATGGAGCCGCGCTTCGGGTTCGACTTCAGCCACGTCCGGATTCACGCCGACAGCCACGCCGCAACCGCCGCGCGCTCGATCAACGCCCGCGCCTACACGCTGGGCGCCGATATCGTGTTCGCGACGGGACGATACGCGCCCGGCTCGTCCGAGGGCCGACGGCTTCTCGCTCACGAGCTGACACATGTCGCGCAGCAGACTGGCGGCGTGCCGCTGACGGCATCCCCGAGTTCGCCACGCTCACGCCGCAGATGCGTGACGTGACCAGCCGTCAACGCGTTTGCCGCGCTCGGCCTTCGTGCTAGTGTCGATCGAGCATCAGCCTTATGCCTTCTGGTCCTGCAGCCCGCGTTGGTGACGTCACCGCCCATGGAAGCCCGCTTGCGCCTGGGCCCGGCAGCATGAACGTCATGATCGGTGGCAAGCCCGCATGGCGCGGCATCAGCGCCGCGCAGGCGGCGCAGCTGGTGCAGGCGGCCACGCAGGCCATTTCCAGCATCGCACAGGCGACGGCGATCGACGCGGCGGCGGCAGGTACGCCGGGTGCGGGCGCAGCCAAAGCCAACCTGATCAACACCGCGACCAGCGCGGTAAGCGGCCTCGCGAGCCTGATGGCCGGCTTCGGCTCCGACACGCACGCATGTCCGATTGTGAAGGTGGTCGTGCCCGACGGCACAGGGATGGTGATAACGGGGAGTCAGACCGTGCTGATCAACGGACTCCCCGCATGCCGCGCCGGTGACACGATTCAGGAAGCGACGTCCGCCAGCGCCGTGGGTATGGGCCTGCCGACGGTGATCATCGGCGGGTAGCGTCTAGAACGGCTTGTCGGCGCGAAGCGCGAGCAGAAACTCGTTCAGGCTTCCGGCAACTTCATAGGTATGGTCGCTCACACCGTCGCGGATGCGGGCATCACCTGCGCGTCCCTCATGGTCCCAGAACCAGACGCTGCCGTGCGGCCTCGGCGAAGCGACGGCCAGCAGAAGAAGATTCCCTCCTGCGTCAGAGGCAAATGGAACGGTTCCTGCGGGAATTTGATCGGCGGCGGCCTCGAATGGTCCCTGCGGGAGGTCCCATTGCGGGTCCTTCGAAAACCCAAGCAACCGATCGACCAGGCCCCACGGCCCCCATGGAGAATCCTCTCGAATGCGAAACCAGCCCCCATGCTTGAACGCTCCCTGACCGTAGCGCGCCAGGAAGTCGCGGAAGTCTTCAGGGAGTGAACCTCCGCTCTGCTCTTCCAGTCGTACAAAATCCTCGCTCGTCGGCTCTCGTCGATCAGCGACTCGCAGAGGATACCAGCCCAAGGCGGGCATGATGTCGTCCTCGCCGGTCACTTCGGGGGTACCTCAACTCCTCTCGACAGCGACGAGCCACCGAGGTGAGGAATGCTGGCGTGCAAAGCGGTGGGCACGAGCTGCATCGTAGTGCCGTTTTCCTTGTGATGCCATGTGAAGCCGGTGTCACGTCTGTAGGCGGTAAACTTCGCCGGGTCCGGAGCGCCGTTGGTGCCAAACTGCGCCGGATCCCGCTTGAAAGCGAGCTCAGCTCCCAGTCGGTCTGCTTCGATGAAGTCCTCGGCGTTGCCTTTCATCGTGATCGAGATATGGGTATCCGCCCAGGGCGTCAGGTTGGGAAATCCGTTCTCGTAGTTGATCGGTTGGCCCTTGGTAAATGCGTACGCGGCGTGCTTGTCATCTGGGTACCATGGCCCCTGACCCGCTACGCCATCGCCATTCACTCCCCATTTCCCCTTCTTGGCAGCGGGCAAACGGGTGCTGGATACTCCGTAGACTTTGTATTCAATGCTGCACATCTCCATTTCGATCAGATGTGCCTCTCGCAGGAGTAACTCCTCCTGCACCGAGTCAGGTACTTGGGCGAGCGCTGATCCGCGCTTATTGATGCTGTCCGCACGCTCGCGCAACGCGGCCATCCGTGGCTCGAGCTCTTTCTGAGTGGCAAACCAGTTGACATCCACATCGGCCGGGATGCTCATCACCCGCTTGGCCCGCTCGATGAGGCTGTCAACGAGATTCATGCACCGATCCGAGCAGCGCACGGGACCCAGGATCGTCCAGCGAATGGTGTGTGTTTCCCCCCCAAGCGCGTCGGGGATCCCGCTGATCGACAGTGAGGTGCCCTTGGCGGCATCGCCCTTGAGGATCTTGACATCCTCCAGCGCACCCATCCCGACATTCGTCGCCGCGCCCACGATGCCGGCTTCGACGCCGGACTGGATCACGGTACCAAACCCCTTCGCAAAGCCCTGCTTCCACGTGCCATCGTCCACGGCGGTCGTCACCATCGCACCTGGCGCACTGCTGATCGTGCCTTCGGCCGCGCGTGTGAGAATCGTCCGGCCCTGACTGACGAACACCACATTACCCGTCTCGAGCGCCGCCGCTTTGGCCGAATCGCGCAAGGCTGCGCTGATTGCCGTCTTTGCCGCCGGCCCGCCGACGGCGTTCATGGCGCCATCGACGAAACCGGAGATGAAGACCCCCGTCGCTTCGGGACTGAGTACGTTGAAGTTGTCACCGTGCACGATCTTCTTCACCGCCACCGATGCGACCGCCTGCGCGAACGCGGCGCGGGCCACGGCCGCCGCCAGCATTCCAGCGCTGGCCCCTCCAGTGGCGGCAGTGACAGCAATCGATGCCGCCAGACTCAACGCCGATTCGAGATACCCATTCAGCTCGTCGCGCACGCCCATGTAGGCGGCCAGGGCCCCCTCGGTCTTCTTGGTCAAATCGGCGATCTTCTGTTGCTCCTCCGGCGTCAGCTTGCCGTCGGTCTTCGCTTTCTCCAGTGCAATCTGCAACTCGCGCTGCTCGTCTTCGAGCGCCTCGGCATTGGCCGTTCCCGACAGCAGCGAGCTCGATTCCCTCGTGATCTTGTCACCCAGTAACTTGGCCTTTTCCTCGGGACTCAGATTGGGCGGGATCAGGAGGTCACGAAGCTTGTTGGCGTCTCGGGCGTTGAAGTTCGAGCTGATGGCACTCATCAGGCTCGTATTCTCGAGGATGGATTTCTTGTCCGCGTCTGACGCGAACACGGTCACCTGGAGCGTGACGTATTCGACGTCCTGATGGTCCAGCCCGTACTTGATGCGGTCGAACGGCTTGTCCTGGATGTAGCTCGAGATCTGCCCCTTCTCTTCAGGATTCAGCAGTTCATCCGCAAATTTTCGCAGCGGTCCATTGCCGTCGTGATAGGCGTCGTGATAGCCCGTCCAATCCGACTTGGTTGACGTCTTGACCACGCGAACGATTTCGCTCCCACTGACGCCACCCTGGGCCTTCAACTTGGTCAGGATCGGATCCTCGCCATCTGGCCCGGCACCAAGCATCGCCTCCGCTCGCAGGAGGTTCTCCTTGCTCAGACCGGTGAACGTCCCTCCCTTGAACATCGCGTAGATGTCGCCTTTGTTCTTGTACTCGCTGCGCAACTCTCCAAGCTCGGCAGGCGTCGCTTCCTGGAGAGCGGCCCAAATCTCCTTCTCGTCCGGGTCGATCCCCATTCCCATCGCCAGCTTGATGCGGCTCCGCGCCGAATACGTCCCTTCCAGGATCATGCGGGCGCGCTTGACGTCATCGCCGGACACCTGACTCTCGATGTGCTTCTGCAGGAGCGATTCCGGATAGCGCTCCTGATATCGCTTCTGCAGAATCGCGGTCGTGTCAAAGTCCTGGCGAGCCTGCTGCAACGGCTTCAGCAGTGTGTCGCCGTTGGTCGCCGCCCTGATGAGATCGAGCGGCTGCGGTTCGCCAAACGCGACGATGGCCTTGCCCTTGATAGCCTCTGGTGCGTCTTTCCCGTCGGCGAACTCCGCATCGATCAGACCGCCGATTCCCGACTCCTGAGCGTTTGGCAGCTTGGACTTCGAGGGGTAGTCATCCTTGTAGTCCAGGGCAAACCCAGCTTCAACGGTGGTGAAGTTCTTGTTCACCTCCGGCAACATGCGCTCGATCGTCGGCCAGTCAGTCCCGGCACCCTTTGCCGCGATGAAGATCTTGTCGACGGTGCGGAGCTCGCCATAGTCAAGATACCGCTGGGCACGAATGAAGTCCGCGGAACTCCAGCCAACCGAGGCAGCCGTTGGTTTGAGGTCAGCGATCAGGTCGGCGTCTTTGCCTGGGCTCTTCTCCTTGTAGAGTCGTTTTAGCTCTTCGCTCTTCTTTTCGGCGCGCAGCATGTTCCGAAGAATCTGTTCGCGCCGACCGGGCTTGTTCTTGAGATCGAACTGAAGGTCCGACGCAATGGTGTCGACGGACGACGCCATGGATTTGTCGGTCGAAGTCGTACCCGCGGGGTCCGGGGCACGCTGAATCACATCACTGGGCGGAGCAGATCGGTGCTCTCCCTGTTGTACGACATGGGTCAATTCGTGGGCCAGCAGTTGGCGCCCGGTGGATGTTGACGGCGAGTACTGTCCCGACGCAAACACCACATTCGAACCCAACGTGTAGGCTTTCGCATTCACCGAACGCGCCGCCGCCGCAGCATGGGAGTCGGCGTGAATCTTCACCTGACTGAAGTCGAAGCCGAATCGAGGTTCCATGAACGCTCGGGTATCCGCATCGAGTGGCTGCCCGCCCGATCGTGCGACCGCCGTCACGCGAGACGACTCGTCTACGACAGGACGGCTGTTCGACTCTTTGCGCCGCACACGCTCCTTCTTCTCTTCCCCCTGGCCCCCTTCCCCCTCGCCCCTTTCCTTCTTCTCCTCCGCCTCGCACTCCGCACACTTGCGGCGAACCCTCACGCCACCCTCTGCCGGCGCGGTCGCCTTCCACTTCTCCTCTTCCGCCGCGCACGCCGCACAGCGCTTCACGACCTTCGCACCGCCGAACACGCCGATGGCGGGAGACTCGCCAGGCTCGGCCATCCGCATCACCTGTTCGGCGACGCGGTTCGCTTCCTCCTCATCAGGATCGCCAGGCTCGCTGACCTCCAGCTTCATCTGCACCGGCTCTTCTTCGGTGCCCCACGTCGTCGACGTGTTCTTGTCGTCGCACTTCACACCGACCTCGATCGTCGTTGACGGCGTGGCCGTCTTGCCGTGATCGGTGTTCGTGTCGAAGGTCTGTCCGGCGGCGAACGTCTCGTTCTCCAGCTCGGTCGTGACCTCTTGCGTCTCGTCCTTCGCCCGCCCGACGTAGCGGTCGTGCGCCTTGGCCAGCTGCTGCCGGTTGATCTTGACGTGCTCGTCCTCATGGACGCGGAGCGCGCTCGCAAAGCGATCCCACGCCGCCTGGATCGGCTTGCATTGCTTGTCGCGTTCGGCCCACCGCGCCAGCACCATGGTCTGCTTCACGGTCACGGTTGCCTTGGTGATCGGATCGCCGTCGGTCGCCGCGCCGATGTCGAAGGTCAGGCTCCCTGGTTCCGGCGGCATCGCGTTCGAGACGTCCTGAAGCGTCTTGCCGCTGTAAGTCTTGGAGCCGACCGTCGGGGCGAGGATGTTGGTCGTGCCGGTGCCGCCGGCGGTGACCTGTTCTGCGCTCGATGCTGATCCGTCCGGCGGGGCGGACATCGGCGCCGGCGTCGGGCTGCCGTCGTCGCTCTCTTTGCGCTGAATCTTCGGCGCCACTGACCGCAGCCCCGGAACGACCTCGGTCGTCGCGATCGAATACTCGGCCAGGTTTTCGGCGGCTGGAAGCACCGCAAGCGCCGGCTCGACGCTCAGCGCGGGTGGCTCGAACACGCTTTCCGCGGCTCGTTGAGCGATCCGCTTGGCCGGTCGCACGGCCTGTTTCAGCAGCGGTCTCTTCAAGCCAGCCATGCTTCCACTCAGTCGAGGAAGATGCTCTCGGGACCGTTCTTCGCCTTCGCGTCGTCGTAGCCCTTCAACATCGTGTCCAGCCGCTGGAAGATGCCGTCGGCCTTCGAACGGCGCTCCGGCGTGAGCGCCGGGTTCAACACCAGCTCGAGCCCCGCGCGGATGCTCGCCTCATTCGCCTTCATGCCGAGCAGCTCTGTGTACGTGGCGCGGCTGACCTTGGCCGGCGCGCCCACGGCCTTGAATCCGTCCACAATCCGCGCGCCAGGCGTCATCGAGATGTCGTGATCGATCATCTCGAAACCTTCAACCTTGCTGTTCGGCCCGAATTTCACCAGCACGTTCCCCGGATTGCGATCGGCGGAATTGATGATGTAGTCGTACGCATCGAGGTTGGCCTTGAACTTCTTGAATTCCGGCGAGCTCAGGATCTCGGTGGCGAGCTTCGGGTCTTCTTTGATGAGCTCGTTGACCGACTTGGTCCCCTGTTTCCACGGTTGGAGCGACCCGACCTTGCCGTTGAACTCGACGATGGTGACTGGCGGCGTGTTCTTGCCGACGCTGGGCATCCCGAGGGCGACGCCATATGCGGCGCGCGCGTTGAGATAGCCGGTCCCAGGCGGGACTTGTTGATACGCATGGGCAGTGGGCGCCTCGCCCTCAGAGGGCTTGAACAGCGACTCTTCCTTCGTGTCCTTGTTGCGCAGCACCAACTTGTTCGAGGCACCCTGATTCGTCGTGCCCTCGCCGCCCAGCGTTCGGACGACTTCGTATGTGCCCGGGTCGAGCTTCTGCGTCATAACCGGCGCGGCCGCCAGGCCGAACTGGGTCTGCGCGGTTGGACCACTCGCAGTGTCCTGTCTCAATCCCATCTGGACCTCGAGCTGGGCACTGGCATCGAGCGACTGGTAATGCGCCCATGGACCGGGCGGCGCTTGAGGCAGGCCCGCCAGTCTCGCTCCTTCGAAGAAGGCGTTCACCGCTTCGTCATGCCACGCTTGCATCAACGCGGGATCCTGCGGATTCGCCTGTGGGGTGCCTTGTGCGCCTGCGGGCGGTGCTGCCCCTGGTGCAGCGGCGGGAACCGGAACGCTCTGTGCCTGAGGCGACGGGGCTGCTCCCTCGGGAGGCGGTGGCGCCGGCTGCGTCTTCGAAACTGGAGCCGGCTCGGTGGCAGTTCCTTGTGCTCCCGGTGGCAGACCCTTCTGGCGGAACTTCAGCACGACGGGATTGATGAACCCTCCGCCCGACTTTTCGATCGTCGTGTTGGGATACTTGGCTTTGACGTCGGTGACGATCTTGTCGATGATGCCCTGTCGTGCCTGTTCGAGTGGACCTTGCACGGCGGTACCCCAGCTCCCACGCTCTGACGCGAGGAGCCGGACGCCGTAGAAGTTCTTCTCCTCCATGATCACCGATTTGGCGAGGCCGGCGGCTTCGGGGCCGCCTTTGGACAGCACCACTCCCGTCTGCTCACGTACCGCATTCTTCGTCGTCGGATCCTCGACGCGCGGTTTCGGCGCCGCACCCGGCTTGAAGTCCACCGCGGAGTGAATCGCCGCGCCAAGCACGGCGAGGGCGGCGCCTTTGGGATCGAGCATCCGCGCCAGAAGAATGTCGAAGAACTCCTGCCAGGTGGCCGGCTTCGCGCCGCTTTCGAAATTTGTCTTGTAGACGTACTCGACCGTCGTCGTCAGGACCACACTGCTCTCGTGGACGATCATCGCGCCGATGATCTGATTCACCATCGCCTCGCCAAGTCCTTCGGCAGGACCCAGCTTCTGCCCTAGCGACTTGCCGAGCTGCCCGCCGAACTTGGCGACGATGACGTTGACGATGCCGGTGATGCCTTCCTTCTTCCAGTCGATCTTGTCGCCGACCGCGACCTTCGTCGCCACAAGCGCAACCTGCGTGACGATCGCCTGCCCCATGCTGATCGTACCGGCGGTCTTCGCCATCGACAGACCACCGAGACCGCCGAGCGCCACGAGCGCTACGTCCGATGCGAACTTGATCGCCTCGAGCTGGCCGACCGTATTCTCGGCGCCCTTGATGTCGTCCTCGCGCCACTTGTACAGCGGATAGAACGCCCTGTATGACTCCCGCTCCGCGAACTCGAGGTACTGCGCCGCACCCACGAAACGGTTGTCTTTCAGGGCGCTTTCGACTCTGTCATCGAGATGGGCCTTCACGTTGTCGATTGAGTTGCTGATCTTGTCGCCAGGATCGCCGTACATCGGATTCGGCGACGGCGCGCTCGAGCCGCCGAAAAAATTCGTGTGTGCCAGGTCGTACATGGAGCGATCCCAGAAGCCCATGTTCTTGCGCCGGTCGTACTCGGCCTGGTAGTCGCTGTACGCGCGGTCGGCGCGTCGCTTGATATCAGGCCCCTTGGCGCGAATCGCCGCGCGCACTTTCTCGCGCACAGGCTCGAGCTCATCTTTCGTCAGCTCGACCTTGATGCCAAAGACATCGCCGACAAACGTGTTCTCAGAGAGGACTGACGGCCTGATCCCGTCGAGAATCGTCGCGCGCAATTTGAGCATCTGAGGATCGTTCTCGTCGAACTTCGTGGCAACCTTCAACGGTGGCGTCCCGGGCGGCGTCGCACCTGGCTTCGCGGCCCCCGCAGCGGGAGTGCCGCCAGGTGCACCGGGAGCCGCTCCAGGAGCCGCGGCGGGGGCGGCAGCGGGCGCGGGGACCGGCGCTCCGGCCGGCGCTCCCGCATCGGCAGCGTCTCGCGACACGCGAGCGGGTGGCGCGCCATCCTGCTGCACGACGTGCGTGAGCTCGTGCGCCAGCAGCCGTCGCCCCTCGCCGGTGTGCGGCGCGTAGCGTCCGGCGGCGAAGACGACGTCACCGCCTACCGTGTAGGCGTGCGCATTGATCGAGCGCGCTCCCTGGGCGGCCCCGGCATCCGTATGGACCCGGACGCGGCCGAAGTCGAACCCGAACTTCGGCTCCATGTCGGCGCGCGTGGCGGGATCGAGCGGCCGTCCTCCAGTCGATCGCGCGGCCGCGATCGCCGGCGAGGAGTCCTCCGCGGTTGAAGCGTTGATGGATTCCTTACGCTGAACGCGTGCGATGCTGCCGGCGACGACGTCGTCGCGCGGCTCCTTCGCGCGCAGCACCGCGTCGGCGACGCGATCGGCTTCCTCTTCGTCTGGATCTCCAGGCTCGCTGATCGCCAGCTTGGTCTGGAGGCGCGTTTCAGCCTTGCGTTTCTTCGGCGCGACAGACCGTCCCGGGATCACGCTCGTCGTCGCGATCGAGTACCCGCCCGCGCCGTCGCCGGCCGCGGGCGCGTCGATGGCCGGATCGATGAGCGGCGTGGACTCGACCTCCAGCGCCGGCGGATCGAAGACGCTGTCGGCGACCTGCGGCCGGTTCGGCTTGTCGGTTTTCGGGACCTCTCTCACGTGTCTCTTCGACCCGTTCTCAACGCCGGCTCGGTCCGATGGCTATTTCCACTGGAGCTCGGGGTTCTTGTTGCACCCGAACCTGAACGTGATCACGCGCGCCGGGAACCCTTTGCAGGAGGCCATCACGTCCACGGGCGGGCTGCGGAACTCCTGACCCTTGTCATTGGTGGCGACCAGCGTGAACGTGTAGGTACCCTCGCCTTTCAGCTCGGCCGTCTTTGTACCCGATCCGCCCTCGAGTCCCACGGGCGTAATGGCGTCGATCCGCACCTTCGCGGAGTTCTCCGCCGTCCACCTGAAGATCACCAACTGTCCGACGCCGACGACCATGCGGCCGGTGAGCGGATCCTTCTTGGGCTCGCGACTCGTGGCGGTCAGCGTCAGCCCGCTCGGGCCGCTGATCGTCGGCTGCCTGACACGCACGGAAACCGTCCGCGTGGTGGGGACGTTCTCCTTGTTGAACGCTGTCAGCGTGTAGGTGACGTCCGCGGGCGGCGAGTGCGACGTACTGCCTTCGACGGGCATGCTGCCAATCGGCGCCAGCTCCACGCGAGTGGCGCCGCTGGCGCGCCACCGAATCGTCACTGTCCCATCCGGCACGATGGCGAGCGGGGTCACTTCGAACAACTCGACGGTCGCCGGGCTCGCTGGCGGCGCCGGCGGCAACGGCAGCGGGGACACGGTGACGTCCCTCGGCGACTCACCAAACAGGTTCGAGGCGAGGACGCGGACTCGCGTGTCTTTCTGGAAGCCCTCAGGAAATGAATACTTCCCCGCCGTCACCTCGGGATCCGGCAGCACCGGCAGCTCGTTCACGAAGAGCCGGATGCGCGTGGCCGTGGACGCATCCCAGAAGATCTCGACCTTCTGGCCGACCATCGGGCTCCGTGGCTCCACGTAGACCGTCCGCAGGACCGGCTTCAAGAACCTCGGCGCCACGAACAGCAGCCCGAGAATCAGCACCGGCACGACGGCCATCACCCATATTGGAAAGATCGCCTTGTGTGTGAACTGCCCTTCGGTCGTGAGGGCCTGCTGCCCGTCAACCGGTGTCGCCTGCACGTTGAAGGGATACGCCTGTGAGTTGCCGAACCAGCGCTTGGGCGCCGCCACCTTCAGCTTGACGTTGGTCTTCGTTCCGGGCTGCGTCTCCACCTGCAGCCGATTCCGATCGACGTACCCCTCAGCGGAGAACAGGCACTCGAGCTGCTTGTCTTCGTCAGCGCCGGTCAGCACGTAGCTCGCCGGCTTGTTGCCGTCGTGGTGGAGGGTCACCGTGTAGCGAGCCTGCCGCCGCCCGCTCGAACGCGCCGGGGTAATCGACGCCCCCATGGCCTCGAACGGCAGCACCGTCCAGTGCGCGGTGACCGAGCCAGGTTCGGCCTCTGGGTTGGCGGCCGATCGTCCACGGATCGTCACCGTGTAGTCGCCCGCACGGCCGGCCGACGACTTCGGCACGTTCACCGCGAGCGTCACCTCCCGCTTCTCGAAGGGCTGCAGCTGGACGTCGCGCTTGGTCCCTTCGACCCATTCGTCGGGGATGCCCTCGATCGACAGCGTCACGTGATCGACCTGCGTCTTCTGGTTGACCAGCGTCAGGCGGCAGACCGCGCCTTTGCCCGGCGTGATCGTCATGATCTTGCTCGAATGGTCGAGCATGATCTCGGTCACGTTCGAGCCGACCAGCTCCGTCCCGGGCCGCTGGAGCCAGAGCCAGAACGATCCGATCTGCAGCCACTGCTCCTTCCCCCACTCCTGCGCCACTTGAGGAAGCAGGCGCTGTCCCTGGAGCAGCGTGCCGTTCGCCGATCCGAGATCGGTCACCGTCGTGCGACGGGCGTCCCAGTCGATGCGCACGTGGGTCGACGACACGTTGGCCGACGACAGGACGATATTGCAGGACGCTGATCGTCCGATCGTGATGCCCGATCCCCGCACGAACTGCATGTCCACGGGGGTGCCGGCGTCATCGAAGACGTGCAGGCACGGCACCTTCGGCCCGCCCGGCGGCAGCGGTGCTGGCGGTTTCGGCGGATTCGATCCGCGGCGGCTGACCGCCGGACTCACGGCAGTCTTCAGCGCCAGCGCCGGCGAGGACGTCTGTGACACCACGGCCATGTCGGTGCCCAATGCCCGCGAGGCCTCCAGCAGCGTCGCGAGCGCCTGCGACAGCTCGTCGCACGACGCAAATCGTCCGCCGGGATCGGTGGCCAGGCAGCGAAGAATGACCGACTTCAGCTCCTCGGGTACGCCCGCTGGAAAGTCGCGCGGACCGGCGAACGGCGAGCGCCCGGTCGTCATCTCGTAGAGAAGCGTGCCAAGCGCGAAGATATCCTGCGCCGGACCGTCGAGCCCGACCGGGGAGCGCGACGCCGTGTCGGGATTGCCAGAGTGACCCGACTCGCCCACGAGCCGGAGCAATCCCAGGTCGGAGACCTTCACCTGCGCCTGGGCGATGTCCGGTTTCGTCAACAGCAGGTTCGCGAGCTTGATGTCGCCGTGCGTGATACCGCGTGCGTGCGCCGCGGACAACCCGTCGGCGGCCTGTTTCACCAGACCAACCGCCGCCCAGCTCGCCTGCGTCCAGGCCTGGTCGCTCGGGATCGCCCTCAGCGATCCGCCGGTCACCAGCTCCATCACCACATATGACAACCCGTCCTGCTCGCCACAGTGATAGACCTTGACGAGGTTCGGATGCGTGATGCCGGTGATCGTCTGGGCATACTGCACGAAGCGGGTCTTGAACCCGGGACTGCTCGCATACCGTCCGTCGATCACCTTCAAGGCGACTGGCGTACCGAGATAGACATGGGCGCCGCGGAACACCTGCCCGATGCCTCCCTGCCCCACCAGGGCCTCGATTTTGTAGTCCCCGAGAGTCGAGGCTATCAAGTCGCTCATCTCTGTACCTCAATCACGAAGCCGGTGTGAGCCGGCTTATGGGTGCTGATCAAATCGCGAAGCGTCGCCATCAGATCCGGGCTCGCGTTCTTCGGAATCCGCACGGACACGCGAAACACGTTCGGCTCGGACGGGCTCTCGGTAATGTTCGGGTGAATACCGGTGCAGACTTCGATCACGCGCGTCAGGCCATATCGCGTACCACGCCACCGATAGATCTCGATCGTTTCCGCAAGCAGCGCTCGCGCGCGCACCTCCGGCAGGTGCGCCTCGAGCTCCAGACCGAACCAGCTCGCCAGCCACGGCAGCCACGACGCGGGGCACGTCTGCGGGCTGAAGTACATGTCGAGGTGATCCTGGCGCTGCTCGAGCGGCTCCCAGACGGTTTCGAAGATCTGCAGGAACCTGGACAGAAAGTCGTTTTCGTGAAAGATGATCGGCAGATACGGCAGGTAGCGGCTCATCGCGCCCACGCCGTTGGGCTTGGCGGTCGGGACTCTGGCCGCGAACCGGACTGGAGGCTCGTCGCTGATCACGACCTCCTCGACGACGGGCTCGGCCGGTTCCTCCGTCGTCTTGCTGCCAACCGGCACGTCGATCTGCGACCGGTAGACGATCTCGTACGGACCAATCTGGATTTTCGTCCCGTCGGTCAGCACCTGGGGCTGACTCGCCAGCACGCGCACGCCGCCGACAAACGTGCCCTGCTCGCTCTCCAGGTCGGTCAGGATCGCGCGGCCTGATTCCACGCGAATCTCCGCATGCGACGGCGAGACCGCCGCGTCAGGCAGCGGCAGACCGCTGTCGGGCAGTCGTCCGATCGTGAACGAAGGACCGCTCAAGGTGCTGGTCATGAGCACCTGCCCGCCGTACCTGACGATCAGTTGCCTGGATGGCGCCATCGCTACTCGTCCGCCCGAGTGACCGTGACCTCATGTTGCGCCGAACAGATCAACGTGTGCACCGAAACCGTCACTCGCGGCGGCGCCGGCCGTGGACCGGGGGCGCCCGGCTCGAGGATCTCGAGCCGTACGCCTTCCACGTACTCCACCGACGGAATGCGCTGGATGAGTCCGTAGATCTCGGAGAGATACAAATCGCGTCCGAACGGCCACCCGGTCTTGGCCGGGCCGCCGGTGTACGGATTCAAGAACGCATAGAGCGCCGCTTCCGCGCGCCGCTTCACCTCCTGGGCCAGCGACGGATGACTCTGGATGCCCACGCGAAGCTCCGCCTTCACCGACACATAGATCACCTCTGGCAGCCGGACTTCGACGGCCACGCCCATCACGCACCGTGCGTGTACGTAGTCGAGCACCGAGGCCCGCATCTCCGGCGAGAGCACGATGTCCTCGGGCCGCGGCCGCTCCGGCGTGTCAACCTGCGGCAGCACGATCATGAACACCTGCCCCGGCTTGATCGACCCCGAATCACCTGGCTGCTCTCCCGGCGCCAGACAGCGCGCCCGGGCAATCCCGGGTACTTGCGCGGTGTGGAACTCGAAGTCGTCGGCCGTTACGGCTCTCGCGTGCGAGCGCAGCCGCTGCGCGGCGCGGACCTTCGCGTCCTCGACCGACTGGGCGTCCCGCCCACCGAGAGCCGGCTCGTGATTGCGCACCTGCGCGATGTACGGGATCGACGCCTTGAGAATCGAAATCGCTCCCCGTGGCACGTTCCCGATGACACCGCCGCCATAGAGATAACGGCTGAAAGTCAGCACGCTGCCCTTCGGCGGAATGGCGCCGAAGTGGTACACCGTACCGTCGGGCTGCAGGAGCGAGGGGCCCAGTGCAATCGTGCCGTCCACGCTGTCGAGCGTATACGACCGATCGTCGGGTCCCGAGTCCGCAAAGTCCTCGACCTCACGCCACACTTCAGGCGCGCCATCAGGCGGCTGCACGATCAGATGATCCGTCGCGGCGTCGCGTGACAGCACCGGGACGTTGAGCAGCTTGAACACCTGCCCCGCGTGGCCGTCGCTCTGCCCGACGATCTCGTCCTTCACGGTAATCGCATGACGCGCAGCCACGGTGCCGCCGCGTGACTCCATGCGGAAGTGCCGCTGCAGTTCCGGCGACACCTCGTACCGGTAGTCCTTCTGCTCCGTCAACCGGCATCGCACCCAGTACGCCTCGACGCCCGCGAACTGGCCCAGCAGCATCGCCGGGAGGCGCAGCACGATGTCGCCGTCCTGATTGAAGCCTCCGGTCGTGTCCTGCTCCAGCGCGCACGGCACCCAGCGTGCCATGTCGCCTTGCCAGACCTCCCACTGCCACGGCGGGTTGGCCGGGTTGATGCCCGCGCCTCCGGCGCGCTCACATCCGACGATCAGGCCGAGCACGTGATGACTGAGGTCGTTCTCCAGCGCCAGGAGGAACGCGTCCCCCGGCGATGGCGGATTGGGAAACATGATGATCGACTGCTCGGGCAGGCTGAGGCGGCTCAGGTCGTGCGTGACCCAGCCGTCGTTGCCCAGGTTCGCACGGTGCGTGAACGCGCCGCGCACGACGGGCGGTCGAATCGTCAGGTCCCCCTGAGTCGTGAACACCGTCGCCGGTGCGGTCTCGGTGCGAATGGTCGCCGCCTCGGTCCCCAGCGGCATAGTGATTTCACCCGACTGCGGCCCTGACAGATAGAACGTCACCGGCGCCCGCGCCGAGCGTGGCGGCTCCAGCCTGATGCCCAGCATCTCGAGGAACTTGATGTAGTGCTTCTCCGGCACCTGATTGGCGCGGTAGAGCAGCGACTCGGTCATCCACGCGAACAGCTCCACGAGCGCAATGCCCGGATCGCTGACGTTGTGATCGGTCCACTCGGGACAGAACTGCGGAATCAGACGCTTGGCCTCGTCGACCAGGTCCTGGAAACGGCGGTTGTCGATATTCGGCGCTGGTATCGGCATGGGCTCGAACGTCACTCACCAGGAATCGTGTAGAACGGAAACACCAGCGACCGCTGATCGTTGGTGGCCTTGATCTCGTAGAGCACTTCGATCAGCAGGCGCGACGGCTCCGCGGGATCGGCGCCGGCGTTCACCTCCATGACCTGAATCCGCGGCTCCCACATACCGAGGGCTTCCTCGACGTAGCGCGCGGCCAGGCCGGCGGTCGCGCCGTCGTTGGGTGCGAAGATCAACTCGTGGATGTGACAGCCGAACTCGGGACGCATCACACGCTGCCCCTTCGGCGTCAGCACGATCATCCGGATCGCCTGCTCGATGTCCTGTCCCTGCCGCGCGAGACCGATCCGCCCCCGTGCATCGACCGCCACCGGAAACGCCCAGCCGACACCAAGAAAGTCACTCATATCAGTTCAGATTGATCATCGCGCCCTTGATCTTGACCATGCCCGAGGCTTCGAGTGTCAGGTTCGCAGCGGCTTTGATCGTCAGGTTGCCCTTGACGTCGATCGTCATCGCGTTGGTGCTGCTCTCGACCTTCACCGTGTTGCCGTTCTTGTCTTCGATCGTGATGCCGCTGCTGCCCTCGCTGTCGTCGAACACGATGCTGTGCCCGGCGCGAGAGCGGATGATGCGCTGCTGCACCTTGCCGCCGCTGACGATCTGCTGATTCTTCTTGGGCGGCAGATCCTTGCCATTCCAGAGTCCGCCGATCACATACGGGTGGTGCACATCGCCCTGCTCGAAACCGACGAGCACTTCGTCGTCGATCTCGGGCAGAAACTGCAGGCCGCGCTCCGGCCCGCCGCCAACCGACATCACCCGGGCCCAGTCGCTGGCGTGGTCGGCCGAGAGCCACGGGTACTTCACCTTCACACGGCCCCAGCCTTTGGGATCCTGGTTGTCGGTCACGATGCCGATGACCAGCCCGCCCCGTGACGCGATCGGCTCATCTTTCTGCAGCAGCCGGAGCAGCGTCGACGGCGTCTGCCCCGAGATGTTGAACTGCGTCGTATAGCCGTCCTTCGGCGTGAACCGGTGCGCGGCCGCGGTCACGAAGTATTCGCCGCCGAACCGCTTGCCGATCGATTCGATCTTCACCGACGCGCCGGCGATGATGCCCGGATTGCCCGGGCACGAGCCGTCGGCTTCGATGAATCGCTCCGCCTGGCGATCGGCCACGGCCTTGGCCACCTGGTCCGCGCCCATCTGGTCGTGAATGGGGGCGCTGGCCACGAGGAGTGCGGCGTCGATGTGGAAGGCGTCCTTGGCCATCGTCCCGCCGGGCTTCGGCTCCCCGATCGTCCGCATCCCTTCGCCCTTGCTGACCTCGGCGACGATCTCCCGCTTGACGCCGGGATCCCACCCGCGCGCCTTGATGTTACTGACCTGCGCGATGGTCGTCATCCGAAGGCGGAACTCGGTCAACGACGCCCCCCAGTTGAGATCCACGGCGGGAGAGGCATGCGCCAGCTTCTTGAAACAGAGCTTCTTGCCGTTGACGTAGCAGAGATACCCGACGGCCGCCGCACGCTGCCGCAGAAACTCCAGGTTGGTCTCGTTGTTCTGAAACAGATACTCGTGCACCTGGCGAGTGGCTTCGACATCCGCCTGCAGGCCAACCTCGCTGGCAAACCGCGTCGCGATGTCGCTGTCGGTCACGTTCTGAAACGAGCGCACGAAGCGCCCCCGCGTCAGGCGATGCAATCGATCGAAGGCGCGAATCGTCAGACGATGGGTCTTGGCGCCGAAGTCGGGCTCGAGCTCGACGATCTCGCCGTCGAAGACGGGCTTCGACTTGCTGCGCTCCTCCGAGGCTGTCCCCAGAATCTCCACCGCCTTGCCGGGGGTGAACAGCGCATCGTCGATCCACTTCAGTTTCGGATCGTTGACGACAAGGGTCGCCACATCCGGCAGATGCAGGCTGTTCTGCACGGTCACCTCGAAGATGTCGTGCATGAAGCTCTCGTCGACGAATGCCCCGTCGATCTTCACGTGGAACTGGGTGATGAGCGCGCTGGCAGTTTCAGCCATTTGGAATCACCAGCACGGTGCCAGGCGCGAGCGCGCGCACCTGTGTCAGCCCGTTGGCGTCGGCGATCGCCCGCCATTCGGTCGCGTCCTTGTATTCGCTATAGGCAATCCACGGAAGCGTGTCCCCTTCGCGCACGACCCACACCCGGTTCCCGCCAGGGCCGCCGGACGTCGGGTTCTGCTTCTTGAAAAAGCTGCCGTCCCTGGACTCGGTCAGCGTCAGGTCGACCACCGCTCGCACCGGTGTCCCGTCCGGCAGGAACAGGGTCAACTTCTGGCTGAGGCTCTGGATCACGCCATCGAAGATCACCGCACCCCAATGGAACCGCACTTCAGGGGGCCTGCCCTTGCTCGATTTCTTGTCCTCCAGCTTCGGGTCCAGCTGCGTCCATGTGTAGATCTGCTTGAGGAACTCTTTCCGCACGTCCTTCTGTTCGGCGTACGTATCGAAGAACAACTGCAGCTTCAACGAGGCCGAGCCGCCACTGCCGAACTCGAGATCCGGCGTGTTCGCTTTCGGTGTCTTCTTCGGGTTCCAGGTGTTCGACTTCGTGAGCGTCAGATCCTTCGGGTTGAACATCACCGTCAAGATCGGATCGACACCTTTGTCGTTTTCGAGCTTCGCCAGCGTGGCTTTCTTCATGCTCATGTTCGCTATCCTCAGAACATCTGCTCACGACGGGTCTCGGTTTCGAGACGTCGCTTCAAGACGGCGTACACCTGACGGGCCAGCAGGTCGAGATCGGGCGCGACCCCCGCGGGCGCGTCCGCCGGCGCGGCCGGCGACGACTGTTCCGGGGCATCGAGCGCTCGTCCTTCGTCGGCGCGCTGCACGGACACGTGTGCGGGCGCGGCCATGCTGACCGGCGCGAGGGCCACAGCACCACTGGTGGCTTGTGACGCCCGGGGTGAGATCGTTGCAGCGGCCTGCCCACGACCTGGTGCGCCTGGCGCCAGCCACTCGGGCAACGGCTCCCACGGCGCCGGAAGACCGCCCCAGTCGGCGTCCACGTGCGGCGTCGCAGTCATTGTCCCCGCGTCAGCGGCCTCCGGAATCGACGGCTCTGGCGAGGGGTCTGACAGCAGCGCCTCGGACACCGCCGCTCCAGGCCGGCCATCGCCGGAGTGTGTCGGCCCGCTCCGCGCCAGCTGGACGACCCGCGATTCGACGCGGCGCGCCAGGGATTCCTCACTCGGCTCTGCGGCGGATGTGGCGCGCGACGCCCGTGCCGCGGGTGGGATGAAGCGCGGCCGGCGCTCGCGCGCGATGTGCGTCAGCTCGTGGGCAAGCAGACCCAGGTCGCGCGGCATCTCCCCCACAAATGCCGATCCGACGAGGATGGTGTCATCGCCGATCGCCAACGCGTCGGCCCGATGCGCCGAGGTCACTGCGCTCGGAAGCGGCCCCTGGAGGATCGTGACGCTGGCGGGATCGATGCCCACGAGCGGCTTGAGAAATCGGCGCGTGGCTTGCGACAGTTGCACTGGTGACGCGGCAGGCGGCGGCCGCTGAGCCGCACGCGGCGCCGCCGGCGCGTGCGCCGCACGGCTCGGCGTGGGAGTTCCGCGCTCGGGGCCGGCAGCGGTACGCGACGGGGCGCGGGTCGTTCGAGACGCCGGACGCATGCTCTGCGCGAGCCGCGCGGCCCACGCCGCCGGCGATCGGTCGATCCCATCGTCGGCCGGTTGAAAAAGACGATCGCCTTCACGATCACGCGGCGGCTCGGGCGCCGGCGCTGGCCGGCGCTGAAGCGGCCTGCCGCGTGGGGCCGGCGAGCGATACGCAGGGCCTTCTGATTCGGCGGATTCTGCGTCGAGTACGGGCAGCCGCTCGACGTCGAGTACGGGCGGCCGCTCGACGGGAAGCTCCTCGACGCGCGCCCGCCGGCTCGGCCGCGCGACTGGCGGCGGAGGTTGCGGGATCTCTTCTCGCACACGCGCGGCGGCTTCAACAACGTCGGTGATGACGGTTGCCAGATCCGCAAAAGGCTCCTCGCTCAGCACCAGGATGACGTCGTCAACGTCGGGACTGGTGGGACGTGTCTCCTGCGGCGTCGATGGGACGTCCACCGGGCGCGCAGGGTCCTGTCGCGCGATCGGAGTGATCGGGATATCGCTTTGAGGCGCGGCGGGGACGGCAACCACACGATCCGGCGCAGCTGCTGCCGGCGACGAGACGCGTTGGGAGACGGCCGGCGCGGCGGCGATGTGGGGAGGCGCCGGTGTCCACGTCCGCACAGGCGCATCAGTCGAGTCCACGCCCGAAGGCTCGATGGGCGCCCTCGACACCGGAGTCCCAAGCGTCTCAGCGATCGATCGCCTCACGACGTCGATACCAGCGTCGGCCGGGGCCGGCACGATCGGCTCCACGCGCAAGGGCGCGGGCAGGGGCTGGCTGTCCGCCACCGGTGCCACGTCTCGGGATGGCGTTTCTCGAGGCGGCGCTGCCGGAATGACGGGTGGCGCGGGAAGCGCCTGATACTCCGCGCGTCCTTCCACACGTGGCTCCGGCGACGCCTGCCGCTGCCGCGCTGCCGGTACGCGAGCGGCCGGCCTCATGCCGGCTGGCGCGACCGCACGGCGGAACGGCAGGCGAGGACGCTCACGCACGGCATCGCGTGAAGACGTCACGTCGCGGCGTTCCGCATCGGCGACAAGCCTCGCCCTCGTGACAGGATCGCTGATCCTCGGAGCCTCGAGTGTCTCGAGGGCCTCGCTGGCCGGCAGACCCGCCAGCGCGTGCGCATCGGTCTCCGCTGGCTGATCGCCAAGCCAGTCGTCGAGGGTGTCCCACAGGCGCATCTCGACCGGCTGCTCCTCCTCCTCCGGGAGCAGGTTGAGCCGTTGCAGGAACCGGATCGGCGTCGTCGCGCGCATGCGCCGCTGCAGCGCCCGTCGCGAGGCCAGATGCCGCGACAGCCTTCCTGATGCGCCTTTACGACGGACGAGACTTCGGCGTGCCATGACGTCAGCTGACCTTCATCCCCTCGTGCGCGAGCTCCACCGTCTCGATGGCGACCGCCGCATCGTCAGCCTTGAACTGCGGACCGCTCCACTTGACGGGATAGGCCTGCTCGAACGTCCACGTGATGGCGGGGTGGCCATCGATGTTGTACAGAATCACCTGAACGTTCTTCTTGTGCGCCTTGTCGACCTTGCCCTGGGCAATCTCGATGCTCCATTTGAGAAAATCGTTCGAGTTGGTCATGCCGCGTTTGAGCGTGAGGTTGCTGACCTTGCAGCGCCCGGGCAATCGATGGACGAAGTCGTTGTTGCCGCCTTCTTCCACGTCGTCGACGGTCATCTCCATCGCCAGGCCGGTGACCTCGGTGAACACCGCCTGCGCGATGCCATCGACCCGGACATAGAACCGACACGACGCCTTGCCGTCGGGAATTTCCGTTGCCATATGCCTACCAGCTCCGCGCGCGCGCCGCGCCGCGCGCCTTTTCCAAACGCAGCTCGTCCTGCATCAGTTTGTGCACTTTCGCGGCGAGCTGCGCGATGTCGATCGCGCCCGGAGCGCCCTGATCGGCCCCCGGCGCCGGCTCGCCACCGGTCTCGTCGTGTCCCTGCTCGTCGTCATCCATACGAGTCCCTGACTACCGTTCGCCGTCACTCATCAAGTCGAGCGCGAATCGTGTCCCACACGACGGGCACTGCGTCTCGACCTGATGGTCGCCTTCGTTCAGGCGGAGATACATCTCCTGCAAGTACGCGAAGTCGGACGCGAAGAGCTCCTGGATCACGCCGGCCGTCACCGGGCTGATCGGACCCAGACGCGTCACGACCCGGCTGAGGAGCGCGATGCTCACATACGCCGGGTTCGCGGTGGTGCGCGGGTCCTCCAGCGGCTCTACTTCGTCTCGCGCGGTGGCCAGGCGCATCACGCCGTCCCGATGCACCTGGCCGCCCGCGTCGACGTACCCGCGTGGCAGGGTGAAGTCGAATTCCGTCTTCACCGCCGCCCCTGACTACTGCGTGCGCTCATAGCCCTCGTGCGTGATCTCGAGCTCCTCGATGCCGACCTCGTTGTTGGTGGCATTGGCGCTCGGACCGGCGAGCTTGGACGGCCACGCCTTGACGAACGACCACTTGGCGATGGCCTTGCCCTCCTGGTTGTACATGGTGATGAAGCCGTTCTTGCGCGCTTCATCGATCTTCCCCTGCTCGACCAGCTTCCGCCACTTCCACATGTCCATGTCGTCGGTGATACCCCGCTTGAGCGTGATGTTGTTCCACTTCATGCGGCCGGGAACCTTGTGGACGACGAAGTCGCCTTTCTCGCCGCTGGCCTTGTATTCGACGACTTCGTTCTCGCTGCCCAGTCCCGTGCACTCGCGAAACGCGCCCTTGACCTGTCCCTGAAACTCGATGCCAAACCACGAAGAAACTACAGGATCTTCAGCCGCCATATCCGATGTCCTCTCTCATCAACGCGATGAACATGACCGATCCAGCCTGTTGCCGGCTCGCGGCGCGTGACTACGCGCCGCCGCCCGCGAACTGGCTCAACCGGAAGATCACAAACTCCGCCGGCTTCACCGGCGCCAATCCGATCTCGATGATCAGCTGACCGCGATCCCGCACGTCGGGCGGATTCAGCTCCTCGTCGCACTTCACGAAGAAGGCCTGCTCCGGTGTCAGACCGAAGAGCGCGCCGCTTCTCCACACACCGGTCAGGAAGGCGCCCACGTCGCGACGGACGCGTGCCCACAGATCCGGATCGTTTGGCTCGAACACCACCCACTGCGTGCCGCGCTCGATCGACTTCTCGACGTAGTTGAACAGGCGTCGCACGTTGATATAGCGCCACGCGGGATCGCTGCTGAGCGTGCGCGCGCCCCAGACGCGGATGCCGCGGCCGGTGAAGGTGCGGATGCAGTTGACGCCGATCGGGTTGAGCAGATCCTGCTCGCCCTTGGTGACCGGGGTCACCACCTGCACCGCACCGCGCACGACCTCGTTGGCCGGCGCCTTGTGCACGCCGCGCTCGTTGTCGCTGCGCGCATACACACCCGCCATGTGGCCGCTCGGTGGCACCATCATGTCCTTGCCGTCGGGCCCGGCCACTTTGATCCACGGGTAGTAGAGGACCGCATACTTCGAGTCGTAGTTGGTCTCTTTCTCACGCCACGCCTTCACTTCCTGCGGCGTGAGGTTCGGTGGCGCATCGAGAATCGCCATTCGATCGCCAAGCTTCTCGCAGTGGGCGATCATGCTGGCCTGCACCGCCCGCACGCCGTCGCGATCGATCATGCCGGCCTGCAGCGCGGACATCAGATCCGGACAGCAGACCATCGTCGCGTCTTCGGCGATCTCGAGTCCCTCGATACCGGTGCGCGCCGCCGAATCGCCCTTGAGCGTCGCCGGGTGCACGGCCGGCAACGACGCCGGCTCGGTGGCGCTCAGCACGTACTTCCCAGCCTCGGGCTGGGCGCCCGCCTGGGAATCCATCACCATCACCAGCTGGCTCTTTTCCCTGACCGCTTCGACGACGTTCTTGACGGCGCCCTTCGACTTGCCAAGGGTCACGTTGTCGTAGGTCTCCTGGCTCGGCCCCTTGCCGATCTTCAGGGTGAAGGTGCCTTCGGCCGGGTTCTCCCCGGTCGCCGGCGCCACTTCGACATCGATGTTCCCCGACGCTTCGGGCTTGGCTTGCAGCGTCAACGCGTTCACCGACTTCGAGGCGCGGCTGGGCAGCTGCAGGCTGGGCGCCTTGGCCCCGACCCGCGTCACGTAGCAGCGGCCGCCGCCATTGAGGAAGTACCCGTACACCGCGTGTGACAGGTAGGCGTTCTTCATGTGCGGGTTCTTGCGCCCGCCGTTCTCCGCCGAGCCGAACGCCTCGACGTACTGCGACCAGTTCGTCACGAGCGTCGGCTCGTTGACGGGTCCGCCCGGCGCAAACCCCACGAACGCGGCCATCGCAGTTCCGACGCCCTCAATCGGCCTCGGACCACTGTTGACTTCCTCCACATACACACCAGGTGACAGGTATTCGGGCATGTTCCAAGCTCCTTCTCAACCAAACGACGCCACAATCAGTTCGTAAAGTCCTGCGGGGTTTCTCGCGTGCTCGCCGTTCACCCGTCGAGCACGATGTCGTACGACTCTCCAGGAACATGGACGCTGATCGTCTTCTGCTCCTGACCGTCCTTGGTCACGATCAACTTGATCTGACCTTCTGGCACGCCGCGCAGCACGAAACGGCCATCGGCCGCCGTCATGCTGCCCAGCGCCGAACCGAGCGGGCTGACCATCACGTCCGCCACGGGATCACCCGTGCGGCGCCGGACAGTGCCGCCGATTTGAATGCCGACGTCGCTCGTGGGATCCCGTCCCGGCGCGATTCTCCGGTAGCGGGCGGTCCGCGTGAGGACCAGCGGCGCCTCGATGGCCGTCGACAGGTCCATCGGCGCGGTGACCACGTAACAGATGGCCGGGCGCGGCTCGGTCCCGAGCGCGCTCCAGATGTCGAGCAGGTTGCGGCTCTCGTCCTTCGCCGCGATCCGCGCCACCATCGGCGGGGCGATCGTCCGCAGCGACTCGGGAAGCACCTCTGGAGGGAACTGCTGGTACTTCATCAGCGTCGCCATCACGCGCCACAACAACTGGTGCTCGTCTTCGACGTCGGCGGTCAGGACGCTGACCATGTACTGCAGGTCGATGCGGCGCGGCGGCATGCGCCGCTCGGCGCGGCCGCCGTTGATGCTCGTCTGCGGCGCGCCGTCGCGCTTCTCGGTGTTCTCGTGGAGCTCGAACAGAAACAGATTGATCGTCGGCCGGGTGAGCGAGCCGGCCCATTCCTCGGACGGCACGTCGAAGCGCACGTCGACATCGCGGGGATCGATGAGGCCACGATCCCGCAACAGCGTCTGCAACGCGATGTTGACGTCGTTCAGCATCGCCCTAGACCCACCCCGCGACTTCGGTGTCGGTGAGCGCCTTTTCGAGCTTCGCGTACTCGGAGCGCGCCGCGCGCAGCACGTGGGACATGCCCACCGGCTCGTTGGTGTCCGCGGCCAGGAAGGCGGCGTTGAGGGCGACGTTGCGAATGCTGCCCCCGGCGACGCTGAGCTGCGCCAGCCGCTCGACGTCGAGCCCGAGCGTCGGCGTCTCCCGTGGGAAGACCCTGCGCCAGATCTGGGCCCGCTGCGCCGCGTCCGGAAACGGGAACTGCACGATGAAGCGAATCCGCCGCATGAACGCCACGTCGAGCGCGCTGCGCATGTTCGTCGTGAGGATCGCCAGGCCGCGATAGCTCTCCATGCGCTGGAGCAGATAGCTCACCTCGATGTTGGCGTAGCGATCGTGACTGTCCTTCACTTCGCTCCGCTTGCCGAACAGGGCGTCGGCTTCGTCGAACAGGAGGATGACCCCGCCTCCGTCGGCCGCGTCGAAGATGCGCCGCAGGTTCTTTTCCGTCTCGCCGATGTACTTGCTCACGACCGACGACAAGTCGATGCGATAGAGGTCCAGCTCCAACGCGCCGGCCAGCACTTCGGCCGACATCGTCTTGCCGGTGCCGCTCGAGCCGGCAAAGAGCGCGCTGATCCCGAGCCCGCGATTGCTCTGCCCGGCGAATCCCCACGCGTCGTGCACGGTCGCGCGATTCTTGACGTGCGTGACGATGTCGCGAAGCACTTCCTTCTGGCTGTCGGGCAGCACCAGGTCATCGAGCCTGGCCATCGAGGAGATGCGCTGCGCCAGGTCATCGAGCCGTCCTCGTGATTGATGACGACAGGCCTTCCACAGCGAGCGTCCGGACACCGGCCCCGCTTCCGCACGCGCTTCCTCGGCCGCCGACTCGATTTCCGGGACGTTCAGCGAGAACTGCGCGGTCAGCTGATCGATGTTCGCCGTGACCTCGCCGGCGTCGCCCAGCAGCACCGATTGCCAGATGACACGCTGCTCGTGCGACGTCGGCTTGGCGACTTCGAAGCTGGCCGTCGGCCGCCGTCCGAGCTGCTGGCGCTCGCGGCTCATGACGATGAGCGGGCCGTTGGTCCGGTCGATGAGATCGCGCAGCGCGCCGTCGCGGGTGGCGTCGGACGACAATCCCTGGCACTCGATCAGGATCGCCGCCGAGTCGAGCCTGACTTCACGCTCGAGGAGACGGGTGAGGAGGTGCAGGTCAGTCGCGCTCGACGGGATCAGCCGCTCGTTGATGATGTAGGCGTTCCAGCCGCAGGCCTGGCAGGCCGACGCGGCAATCGACCGCGCGCTGGCGAGGTCCGCACCGTACAGCATGATGACCGGTGGGGCCACGCGCTCGACCGAGCGCTTCCAGGCGGTGACCACGTGTTCGGCAATCGTGCGGTGCGTGGGCACGACGTCGTACTCCACGCGCAGCGGAGACACCAGGCTGGCCAGGCGCTCGTCGGCGTGGGCGAGACCGGCGAGATAATGCAGCACGCGCTCATCGATGCGCAGCGGCCGGCTGGTCAGCGGGGCACTCGGCGATCCGCCGCTGCCAAATTCGATCAGGCGCCAGTAGCGCAGCGGCCCGTCGGGAAGGAGCGCGCTCCAGTGCGCGTCGGGCAGGGCGGCGAGCGCCAGGCCAAACGTCGGATACGCGCGCTGCGCATCGCCGTGGGCGCGGCCGCAGATGCCCCCGAACGCCGAATCGAGCTCCACGCCGGCGCACAGCACGAGCACGTCGCGCTCGAACGGCGTCAGGTTGAAGGCGCGGCTGACGGCATCGAGCGCGGGCGCCTGCGGCAGGCGCTGCGCGATGAGATGACACTCGTGGCGAAGCGCGTCGGGCGGCGTTGGCTCGTCACCAGCGTCGCCATCGACCGATCGCGCCGCGTGCCGCATCAATTCCGATCGCACAGCCGCGATGGCCGTCGAGAGATATCGCTGGTTGGCCTCCAACCAGCTGTGTTCCACGTCCGGGGCCATTCCTCGTCATCCTTCTAGGGAAACACCTACGGCCGAGACTTCATACGTCACTGACGGCCGATACCTGGCCTGAAGGACGGACCATAGCTTCGACATCTCTTCAAAACTCAGGAACTGTTGCGTAATCCGGATGCGATCGCCCGCGTCCACGACATCCGAGGCGGCCAGCGCCGCGCGGGCCGGCGACATGGACGACTTCTGATGTTTGGCCGACGAGGTCTGCAGTGCGTCGCGCATGATCTCGCGCGTCAACACCGGCGTACTGCCCAGGAGGTGCACGACGCACCCAAGCAGGATTTCGCTGTGATAGTCCTGCGCGCCGTACGCCGTCACCAGGTAGTGCAAATCGAGCGCAAGCGGAGCCAGCGCCGTCGCGCCGCCCTGGCGGGGTGGCGCATGACGTCTCAGACTCGAGTGCGGGGCGACACCATACATGAACACGTTGATCTGGTTCGGCTCTTCGGATCCCACCGTGATCCGATCCGGTGGCAGTACGCTGACGTTCACGTCGCCCAAGCGCATCACGCTGGCGTACCGGATCAGCCCGTTGGCCAGCAGATCGCGGAGAACTGCCGTAATGGAGGCGATCGCGAGAGGTGCTGCACCCACCGTCTGGCTCATAAAACGCACGAGCGGTGGACGAGCGAACAATCCACCGGGATCGTGTCCGTCGCGACGCACCGCGGCTTCTGTCACGAGGTGTTTCTGGGAAGAAGACGGAGGCTAGCTTATGCCGCCGACTTTGACAACGAAAATCAGAGCCAAGTGGCCACAGTCCCTAGCAGTTTCAGGGGTTTACCCGTATCATCAGTCGACGGGTCACCCCTCATGAACATCTGCAGAGGCGTCTTCATCTTCGCTGTATTTGTGTCTCTCGCCGCGGGATTGCCCGCGCAGACACGCACCTTTCCTGTGGACGAGCTACGGCCGGGCATGATCGGGGTCGGCCGCACCGTGTTCGAAGGCGATCGCCTGGACGAATTCACGGTGCACATTATCGGCGTGCTGCGCAACAGCATCGGCCCGCGCCGCGATCTCGTCCTCGCCCGGCTCGAAGGCGGACCCCTCGCCAGCACCGGCGTGATCGCCGGGATGAGCGGCAGTCCCGTGTACATCGACGGCCGGCTGCTCGGGGCGGTCTCCTACTCGCTCGGCCAATTCTCGAAAGAGGCCATCGCCGGCATCACCCCGATTGGAGAGATGACCGAGGATGCGACGCTGCCCGGACCGCGTCGTCAGGCGGCTCGTGTTGACCTGGCGATGCCGTTGACGCAAGAAGGCCTTCGGGCGTCCCTCCGTCAGGCGTTTGCGTGGATTCGGCCCTTTGCCGAGAGCCCCTCCGACGTCCAGCTCTTTGGCGATGGCTCGGTGAACGCCGGCATCGGCACGCTCCTGCGTCCGATCGCGACCCCAGTGTCGTTCGGCGGATTCGACCCCGGCGTCATCAATCCCGTGATGTCCGCGTTTCGCGATCAGGGGTTCCTGCCCATCCTGGCCGGATCACAACTTTCGTCGCCGCAGCCGCCGCGCACGACCGCGCTGCCGAAGCTTCGTCCGGGCGACCCGATCGGCGTCGGCCTGATGAACGGTGACTTCGAGGTCGGCGCCACGGGCACGGTGACGGAAGTGGACGGCAACCGCGTCTACGCCTTCGGGCATCCGTTCTACCAGCTCGGCCCGACACAATTCCCGATGACGCGGGCACACGTGCTCACCGTGTTGCCCAGCCTGGCCGCGTCGCAGAAGATCGCCAGCACCGGTGAGGTCGTCGGCATCGTGCAGCAGGATCGCGCCACCACGATCGCCGGCACCTTGGGACCAGGGCCGTCGATGATTCCGATCACGCTCACGCTGAGCTCGCAACGCGGCACGCGCAAGGTCTTCAGCATCAACATCGTCCGCGATCAGCTGTTCACGCCGCTGCTCGCGTACGTCGCGATTCTCAATACCTTGACCTCGTACGAACGCCAGAACGGCGTGGCCACCTACGCGCTGCGCGGCGCCGCCACGCTCAAGAAATACGGTGACGTCGACTTCGAGGATCTCTTCACCGGCGACCAGCCGTCGGTGGGCGCCGCGGCGTCAGTGGTCGGGCCCATCAATCTGCTGATGCGCAACGCCTTCGAGGACGTCGAGCTCGAGGGCCTCAACCTCGAGGTCGATGCCAGCGAGCAGCCGCGGAGCGCGACGCTCGAACGCGTCTGGGTCGATGGGGCCCGCGCCAAAGCCGGCACCTCGGTCGATCTGAAGGTCCTGCTCAGGACCTATCGCGGCGACGAGATCACCAAGGGCGTCACGATTCAGATCCCGGCCAATGCCCGTGGCAGCGTCTCGGTCATGGTTGCCGATGGCCTGCGCCTGTCGCAGTTCGAGTCCCGCGAGCTGCAGGTGCAGCCGCTCCAGACGACCGGGCTGCCGCAGATGATTCGCGTGCTCAACAGCGCGCGAAAGAACAACCGTTTGTACGTCCGGCTCGTCACGCGAGACGAGGGCGCCGTGGTGAAGGGCGAGCCGCTCGCGGCGCTCCCCGGGTCCATCCTCGCGGTGCTGGAGTCCGATCGCAATGGTGGGAGCTTCCGCCCGCTGCGAAGCGCGCTCGCCGGCCAATGGGAGATCACGCCCGGGCTCGCCGTGACCGGGTCCCGGACGTTGACGCTGCCGCTCGAAGAGTAGCTGCGCTGTGTAACTCAAGACTCAAAACACAAAACTCAAACAATGCCTAGTGCGCGGCGAAACCTTCTTCTATTGGCGGTCCTCCTCATCGGCTGTTCGGTCGCTGCCGTTCATGCCGCGCTGCCGACGTTCTGGCAAGTCTCGACCGAAGCGGAACTGCTGCGCGGTGAGGTCGAGAACCTGGCCATCGACTCGTTCGGCCGCCTGACACTCGGACCCACATCGACGACGGTCTACGACGCCAGCGCGCCGTTTCTCTGGACCGTCGTGAGTGCGCCGGACGGATCGATCTACGCCGGCAGCGGGAACGAAGGACAGGTCTACAGGATCGATCCCGCCGGCAAGGGCGCGGTGTTCTTCGACACCGAGGAGCTCGAAGTACACGCCATCGCGCCGGCCCCCGGCGGCGGCGTCTTTGTCGGTACATCGCCGGACGGCAAGGTCTACAAGGTGGACGCCAGCGGCAAGGGTTCCGTCTTCTTCGATCCGGGTGACCGATACATCTGGAGCCTCGTCGTCGATCGCTCTGGCAACGTCTTCGCCGCCACCGGCGACAAAGGTGTGATCTACAAGATCACGCCGGACGGCAAGGGCGCACCGTTCTACGAGACCAAAGCCACCCATGCGATGACGCTGGCCTTCGATCGCGACGGCCGTCTGCTGGCCGGCACGGAATCGCCCGGCCGCGTGTTCCGCATCGACGCGTCGGGGAAGCCCTTCGTCCTCCTCGACTCGAGCTACAACGAGATCCGCGCGCTCCGCGTGGACGCGAACGGGAACATCTACGTGGCGGCAGTCAGCGGCCGCGCCGGCGGAGCGCCTGATCGATCGCCGGCGTTACCGGCGCCGGAACCGTCGGCTCAGGCCCTGACGCCGAGCGTCTCGACAGAAATCACCGTCGTCGCCATCGCCGATACGCCGGTGTCGGCCTCGCAGCCCGGGCAGTCGTCGCCGGCGCGCGGCCCTTCCGCGGGCGCGCTCTTCAGAATCCTTCCGGATGGCGCCTCGGATCTGATCTGGGACTCACGCGAGGATCTCCCCTACGACGTGGCGTTCGAACCCGGCGGCACGCTGCTCATCGCCACGGGCAACAAGGGCAAGATCTACCGCCTGGCCGGCGACCCGTACCAGCCGACGCTGGTGGCGCGGGCCAACGCGCAACAGGTGACGAGCCTCTTGCCAGAGCGCGAAGGCCGCATGCTCGTGGCGACCTCGAACCCAGGCCGGCTGCTCAGGCTGTCTGCCGCACGCGCCGATCGCGGTACGTACACGTCCGATGTGCGCGACGCGCAGACCGTCGCCGCGTGGGGCACGATCAAGTGGCAGGAAGGACCGGGAGGCGGCCGCGTGGAGATGTCCACGCGCTCGGGCAACACGCGCACGCCGGACGACACGTGGAGCGACTGGGCCGCGGCGTACACGGATCGCGACGGCAGCCCGATCAGCAGCCCTCGCGCCCGCTATCTTCAGTGGCGCGCCATCCTCATCGCCACACGCGGCGATTCGCCGCTGCTGACGTCGGTGACGGCCGCGTATCTGCCCAGGAACCTGCGTCCGCGGGTGACGTCGATCACGATCCATCCGCCTGGCACCGTATTTCAACGGCCGTTCCCCACCGACCCGGAGATCGCCGGTTTCGAAGGTGATCTCCCGGAACGCCGTGCGGCGGCGGCGCAAGGGATTGGCACAGCATCGCCGCCGAGCCTTGGCCGCCGCTCGTATCAAAAGGGCCTGCTGACGTTCGTGTGGCGGGCCGAGGACGACAACCGGGATGACCTCACCTACGAAGTGCTGTATCGCCGCGAGGGTGAAACGTCCTGGAAGCCGCTCAAGCGCGGCATGACCGAAGCGATTCTGGTGTGGGATACCTCGTCGGTCCCCAATGGCCGGTACTTCGCGCGCATCGTCGCGTCCGATGGGTCCTCGAACTCCCCGGCGACGGCGCTGAGCGGGGCGATGGAGAGCACGGCGTTCGACATCGACAACACGCCGCCTGCAATCACCGTCACGGCGGTGCGCCGGGACGGCACGCGCACCATCATTGCCTTCGACGTGAAGGACGCGAGCTCGGCGATTCAGAAAGCGGACTACTCGCTCGATGGAGACCGCTGGCAGACCATCTATCCGAAGGACGGCATTGCTGATTCGCGGTCGGAGCAATTCGAGCTGACGCTCGAGGGGGACGCAAACGCGCGAGGCGTGATCCTCCGCGCCACCGATGCGTTGAACAACGTGTCGAGTACGCGGGGCGAGGCGCCCGATCAGCCCTCAGGCCGTCGTTGACGTCAGGAGACGGTCAGAGCGCTTGAGCGGCGGTGCGTCGATGGACTCAACCGGCGGGATCGGTACCACGGGCGCGACCACCGGCGCGACACGAACGGTCGTAGTCGCCCGCGGCTCCTGCACTGTCGTCACCACAATCAGCCACACCATGTTGACCGCGACAGCGCGGCCCACTGGAGTCTGTGCCGGCGCAAACCGCGACTGGCGCACGGCATCCAGCACGGCCTCGACGTCGGTGGCGTGGAGCGCCCGGTCCTTCTGCCCCACTCGCTGCCCCGTCCGCTCGGACTTCAGCAGCTCGTAGTTGGCGATTCGTCCTTCACGGCTGACGACGGTGGCGACGGCGAACATCGCCTCCTGATCGGGAATCCCCTCGAACACCGCACCGCTATCCAGCACACGGGGCATGGAGATGCCGCCGGCCCGGTCGCTGTCCACATACTTCAGGAAATACCGATCGACGCGGGCGTTGTTGCCCGGTTTGAGCGGGTTCCGCTCGGCCCCGGGATTGGCGAGCGTATCGAGCATGGTGGCCAGCGATTCCGGCCGCTCCAGCGACGCCGCCTGCAGGACGCTGAGCGCCACACCCAGGCAGATCGTCACGGCGAGAGTGGCGCCGAGCGCCGGCCAGAGCAGGCGCATGTCGGTGAACATGTCGCGGAATCGAGTGCCGAAGGACTGCTCCTCTTCGGTGCGCACGCGGATGAGTACGTTGGCGTGCAGCGTGCCGACCGCCCTCGCCTCATCGTCCGAGTCTTGCGGCGCCGGCGAGCCCAGCCGAATGGACGAGCCAATCAGCTGCAGATCCTCGACCCGTGCGGCGCACGTCTGACACCACCGCAGATGCGACTCCACCGCGACCTGCTCGTCCACCTGCAGCTCGTCGTCGACGAAGCCGTCGAGCCGCTCGCGTGTGTACTCGCATCCGACGTACGGGATCATGTGCGCAGCCCCAACAGCTCGGCGCGCAGCGTCTGGCGCGCGCGGGTGAGCCGTGACTTCACGGTGCCGACCGCGACTCCCAGCGAGAACGCGATCTCGTCGTAGCGCAGGCCGTCAACCTCGCGGAGAATCAGCGCCGTGCGCTGATCGAACGGCAGACGGTCGAGCGCCTGCCAGATGCGCGTGGCGGTTTCCTTGCTCGACAGCAGCCGATCGGGGAGGACATCGCTTTTCGACTCCACATCGCCAAACTGCTGCAGATGCTCGTCGAGCGACACCTGGCTCGATCGATGGCGCCGCCGCCACCAGCGCTGACGATTCCGCGCCTGGTTGATGACGATGCGGTAGATCCATGTGCGGAGCGCGGACTGCCCTCGAAAGCTCGAGAGCGTGCGGAAGACCCGCAGGAAGACCTCCTGAGAGAGATCCATGGCCTCGTCGCGGTCCTGCAACAGGTGCAGCGCCAGTGAATAGACCATCCGCTGGTGGGTCGAGACAAGGTCAGCGCAGGCGTTTTCGTCCCCCGTCGTACAGCGCTCGATGAGCGCAGCCTCCTGGGAGTCGACTTCCGACCAACCTATTGCGCCAGCGTTCTTCACCAGGCCTCCGGAAATTGGCGTCTGCATGAAGTTTACCACCGTCCTCGGAGTATTGGACCCCAGAAGGGTCCGTAGGTTCCCCAGGGTGGGTGTACCATCGATTTGCTCCATGAAACGCCCAGTCATCGTCGCCGTCGGTGTGGCCACCCTTATTGCCGCCGCGGTGCTCGCCTGGGTCGATGCCCGGCAGGAACGGGAGTTCCGCCGGCTCATTGTCGTCGGCGACGCCGCGCTCACACGTGGTCAGACCTTCGACGCGATTGAGGCGTTCAGCGGCGCGCTGGCGCTCAAGCCCGAGTCGATGCTGGCGCACCTGAAACGAGGCGACACCTACCGGCGGCGCGGTGAATTCACCGCCGCGTTGCGCGATCTGAATCAGGCGGCCGCGCTCGACGCCGGGGCGCCGCAGCCGATCGAGCTTCTGGGCGACGTGCACGCGGCAATGGGCCGCTACGAGACCGCGGCCGGCGACTACCAGCGCTACCTCGCCCTCGACGATCGCGCATCGCCTGTGCTCTACAAGCTGGCCCTCGCCTATTACCGCGGCGGTCTCGCGACGCGATCTATCGATCCGCTGCGCAAGGCCGTGGCGCTCGACGATCGGTTTGCCGAAGCGCATTACCTGATGGGCCTCTGTCTTCGCGATCACGATCGCGAGCAGGCGCTGCGTGCGCTGACGCACGCGGTTGAGGTCAATGGCTCGTTCGCCGCCGCGCGCGAGGAGATGGCTCGCATGTACGAAGACATGGGCCGCTATCAGGAGGCGATCGAACAACTCCAGGCGCTCGCGGCGCTCGAACCGGCACGGCCGGAACGCCTCGTCAACGTGGGTCTGGCGCAGGCCCGGTTCGGAAGACGGGACACGGCCGTGCTGACGCTGGGACAGGCGGCGGAACGTCACCCGGATGCTTCGGTGGTCTACACGGCGCTCGGCAGAGTCTGGCTCGAGTCCGCCGATGGGCAGCGCGATCCCGTTGCGTTGGGAAAGGCGATCGAGGCACTGCAGCCGGCCGCGGCCCTGGCCGGTGCTGCCAGCGAGACGCTGACGCTGTATGGGCGCGCGCTGTCGTTGTCCGGCAACGCCGTGGCCGCCGAGCGGACGCTGCTGCAGGCGGTCACGAAGCTGCCGGTCGATCCGCTGGCTTACCGGTACCTCTCCGATGTCGCCCGGCGGCTTGGTCACTCGAGCATCGCCCGGGATGCCGCAACCAAGTACGCGGCGCTGACAGCTCCCGCGCTCTAAGACAACTTTCAGCACAGACCGGTTTCACGTGCGCATCCCATCCTGCCGCGCGTCGGGTCGCGGCGCCCGGCCAACGGTCTCTCCGGCGCTCGCCTTCCGGTCCGTCGCCGCTCCGCCGTCGCGAGGGCCTGACGCTATCGCTTCTCCCCCGCGGCTCGCATCGCCTGCGAGGCCGTTGGCCATCTGTCGCGTCGCGCGGGCTTGCGACACGCCGCGCGGCAGGATGGGACGTGCACGTAAAACCGAGTAAGTGAAACGTCACGGCTTGGCTGCGGGATCCAGCGCGTCGCGGAGACCATCACCAAGAAAATTGAAACCGAGCACAAGCACAGCGATCGCGAGGCCGGGGAAGATCGTCAGGTGCGGTGCGTCGAGCAGATGTGCACGGCCGTAGCTCAGCATCGTCCCCCAGCTTGGCGTGGGCGGCTGCACGCCGAGTCCGAGAAAGCTCAATGAGGCTTCGGCCAGGATGGCGCCGCCCATGCCGAGCGTCGCCTGCACGGTCACCGCGGGAAGCGCGCTGGGCACGATGTGGCGGGCGAGAATTCGCGGTGTCGCCGCGCCGATGGCTTTCGCTGCCTGCACGTACTCGAACTCGCGCGCCCGGAGCACCTGACCGCGCACGACGCGCGCGTATCCCACCCAGCCGATCAGGGTGAGCGCAAAGACCACGCTGGTCAGACTTGGACCGAAGACGGCTACCAGTGCGATGGCGAGGAGTAGACCAGGGAACGCCATCAGGATGTCGATGAGACGGCTGATCGCTTCATCGATCAGCCCTCCGAAGTAGCCGGCGATCGAGCCGAGCAGCGTGCCGACGCTGGCCGACACACCAACCACCACGACGCCGACCAGCAGCGAGATGCGGGCGCCGGACAGCACGCGCGCGAAGATGTCGCGGCCCAGCTCGTCGAGACCAAACCAGTGAAGCCACGTCGGACCCTCGAGCCGCAACGCCAGGTCTTGCGCAGCCGGATCGAGACTCCCGATCATCGGCCCGACGATCGCGGCCACAACCGCAGTGAGGACGATGACCGCACCAACCTTGGTCATTCGTACCGAATCCGAGGATCGAGGACGCCGTACATCAGGTCGGTCAGCAGATTCACCATCACGTACGTGACGGCGATCAGCAGGATGCAGCCCTGGACCAGGGGATAGTCCCGGAACCCGATCGACTGGATCAGCAGACGCCCGATGCCGGGCCACGCGAAGATCGTTTCGGTAATCACGGCGCCGGTGAGCACGGCCCCGAACTGCAACCCGGCGATGGTGACGAGGGGAATCAGGCTGTTCCTGAATGCATGGCGGACGACAGCGCCCAGGCGCGAGACGCCTCGCGCGCGCGCCGCCTGCACGTAGGGCTCGCGCAGTTCCTCGAGGAGGGTCGCCCGCGTCATGCGCGCGAGAATGGCGGCCAGCGCGGCGCCAAGCGATACCGCCGGCAGCACCAGCGACTCGAGCCCCCGTCGCCCTGACACCGGCAGCCATCCCAACTCCACGGCGAAGACGATCGCCAGCAGCGGTCCCAGCCAGAAGTTGGGGATCGACAGGCCCGTGAGAGCCAGCGTCATCGCCGCGTGATCGATGCGCGTGCCTCGCCACACCGCAGCCACGATGCCCAGCGGGATCGCAAAGCCGATGGCCACCAGCATCGCCGCGGCCGCCAACTCGAACGTGGCTGGGAGACGCTCCGCGATCTGCGCGGTCACCGGCGTCCCGGTCCGCAGCGAGGTCCCGAGGTTGCCCACCGCCAGTCCCGCGAGAAACGATCGGTACTGCTCGAGGAGCGGCCGATCGAGCCCAAGTTGCCGGCGCAGATCGTCGACATCCGACTGCGGTGCCGTCTCACCGAGCATGGCTTGGGCGGGATCGCCGGGAATGAGATGAATCAACGAGAACACGAGTGTGGCGACCCCGATGAGGACCGGGATCGTCAGCGCAACGCGGCGTGCAAGATAGCGCAGCACCGCGCCATTGTTTTCTGACCGCTGGAGCCATTGCAAGGACGCGCGCGATACAATCACCGGCATGCGGACGTGCAGCGCGTGCGGCGAGAATCTCCCGAACGGCGCCACGAAATGCCCAGTCTGCCTGGTCGCGGTTCCGGAAGATGAGGACGTCTACGACCTGTCGTCCGCGACCGCGGCGATTCCCGAGGAATGGGAAGGCGGAGCCGTCTACACCCTGGAGCTCCCCGCACGCTGCCCGCACTGCAAGGAACTGGTTCGCAGCCTGCGCGTGCTCCGTTTGAAGCGCACCCAAGTCAGCTTCACCTCCCCACTGCCGCGCGGCGGCCGCGCGATCGTCTGCACGTCATGCCAGGGGATCATCTCTGCGGATGTCTCAACTTTCTAGCTGGTAGCCGGTAGCCGGTAGCCGGTAGCCGGTAATGTAGGGCGGGTCTTGCGTTTTAGACCCGCCGGAAAAAACATGGAAGTCGACATCTGGTCCGACATCGTCTGCCCGTGGTGCTACCTTGGCAAACGTCGCTTCGAGCAGGCGCTCGAGACGTTCGCGCAGCGCGACGATGTGCGGATTGAACATCGGTCGTTTCAGCTTGACCCCTCGAAGCCGCGGCATCAGACATCGAGCCGCCGCACGATGCTCAAGGCGAAGTATCACCTCACCGATGCGCAGGTCCAGGAGATGGACACCAAGATGGAGCGGATGGCCGCAGCCGAGGGCCTCGAGTACCACCTGACCGACGCGGGCCTGACCGGCAACACGCTCGACGCGCATCAACTGGTCCAGCTCGCGAAGGCCCGGGGGATCCAGGACGCGGTCCTCGATCGTCTGTACCGCGCCTACTTCACCGAGCAGCGATCGGTGTTCGATCGTGAGTCTCTTGTGACGGTGGTGGCGGAGGCGGGCCTCGATCCAGAGGAGGCCCGGCAAGTACTCGAGCGTGATGCCTACGTGGACGCCGTCTCGGCCGATCTCAGCGAGGCGAGGCGTCTCGGCGTCAGCGGCGTCCCGTTCTTCGTGATTGGCGGGCAGCTCGGCGTTTCCGGCGCGCAACGCACGGACGTGTTCAGCCAGGCGCTGACGCGGGCGTGGGACGAATCCACGCCAGGACCGGCTGTAGCCGGCCCGTGAGGCGTTACAGCGTCCTGATTTTCACGTTCTTGAACTTCACGGTCCCGGCGCCGTACTGCAGCGCAATCGGTCCCCGCGGGTGCTTCTTGTCCTCGACGTCCACCATCTTCATGCCGTTGATCAGCACGGTCATCTTCGGCCCTTTCGCGGTGATGTCGATGGTGTTCCACTTCCCGCCGGTCATGACGACGCTCGCCGGCTTGGCGACGTCGACGATGCCACCCGTGCGGTAACTCTGATCGGGGCGCTTGTCGTAGATGTTGACTTCGTACGAGTTTGCGGCCGTGATCGTCTTCGGATCCGAGAGGCGGATGAAGATGCCGCTATTGGCATCGTCAGTGACCCAGAAGTCGGCGGTGATCTGAAAATCGGTGTACGACATCGGCGTCACCAGGAAACCCGTGCCCATCGACGCCTGGACGGCGCCGTCGGCCACCGACCAGTTCGCGTTTCCAACGACGTCCCAGCCCTTCATGCTCGATCCATCCAGAATGGTCGTCCAGCCACCGGCCTGACCCAACGTTCTGTACGCCGGCTGAAGGCCTGCGAACCCGATGAGCACCAGTGCAAGCGTGAGCGCGAATATGCGTGTCATGTGACGGCCTCTCTTCTCGAAGCTCGACCTGAGCCCTGTTGTCCGGGCGGATTATAGGACGAATCGCCACGAAGACTCTGGCTCAGGCAAGACCCAACACCCAACACCCAACTCCCAACCCGAGCCTGAACCCAACTGCCAAACCCGAACTCCCAACCCGAGCGCGAGCCAACTCCCAACGAGAAGCACGCTTGACGGGATCAGGTCGCGGCGGAGTTTGAAATCGAGTGTGCACTTGTGAGCAGCTGACGGGGACATCGGCGAGATACACTTGTTCAGAGGAGCGTGATCATGAGCGCAAGCCATCGGCCCACCGACATACATCTGCGGCAACATCGGGCGAAAAAGCGGAACAAGCTGCGCGGGCGAATTGCGGCAGCACCGGCGGCCGGACGGGCTGCGCTCGAAGCAAGGGTGCTGCGAACCTATTCACCAGTCCACTCGATGAGGAAAGAGAAACTGCCTCCAGCGGTGGTCTAGCCCCTCGATCTACTGAGCTCGGCAGACGAAGTTCTGTGCCTCATCGATGCTGCCCGATCCCTTGTAGTGGGCCTGCTGCGGATAGGCGCAGAGTGGTCGAGTCCGGACCACATGCTCGTCGGTGACTTTCGACGCCAGGATCTCGGCCGGTGCCTTCCCCTTTTCGCGCCATTCTTCGACGGCCGACAGCGCATCGAACACGTTGGGACCTTCTCCACCTCCGCAGTGACCCATTCCTGGCGCCATATACAGACGGACCGATCGATCGACCTCGCGGGCTCCGAGCGTGTCCACCAGACGCGTGTAATAGTTCACCGATGATCGAGGCGGAACGTTGGTGTCGCCCCAGCCGTGATAGATGAGCAGCTTTCCGCCGCGCTCCACGAACGGCCCGATCTCTGGAGATGTGGCATTCACCGTTCCGCCGTCGGCTTGTCGCGCAACCTGCAAATGCTTCGCGACGTCGAGGGTGCGGAAGTCCCAGCTCGCATCCTTGAACACCACGTACTTGAAGAGGTCATCGGACATCCCGAGTGGCCTCGGTCCTCCCGCATTCACGGTCCAGCGCGGCTCGCTGCCGGGCTCGACGCCCGGAAACACTTCTTCGCCGGTGCTCGGGTTGATGACCGGCGCATAGATCGTCGCCGCAGCCTCCACCTGCGCTCGCGTGAAGCAGTCGGGACCATCGGCGCCACGGCAGGCGATGACAGCCGGGTCGAATGTGCATCGCAGCGGATCGCTGATGAGTCCGTCGCGCAGGCCGTCACGCCCATCGCACGCCTCGAGCGCGGCCCGGTGCAGCACGGCGAGCTTTGCCGGCGGAATGAAGCTTGCCGCATCCCGGTGCGTCGCCTGCGACGCCGATATGAGCTGGAAGCTCTGGTCCGTTCGGTTGTATCCAGGTGCGCCGGCCACGATGCCATCGAAATCCTGTGGATAGCGTTGGGCTTCCATGAAGGCCTGCCGCCCGCCGCCGGAACAGCCAACGAAGTACGACAGGGGCGGCGACGTACCGTAGGCGGTGGCAATCACCGCCTTGCTCTGCACGGCCGTTTCGTGAACGGCACGGTAGCCAAAGTCGATCAGTTTTTCGGGATGGCCCAGGGCGAACTGCGCAGTATCACCGACATGTCCGGTATCAGTAGACGAGGCGGCATATCCACGACGAAGTGCGGTTGCGAGCGCTGCGTACTGAATGGATCCGCCCCACCCACCATTGCCCACCTGCTGGAACTTGCCGCTCCATCCCGCAAGCGGCAGCCAGACTTCAGATTTGATCTCGGAGTCTGATGACGGCGTCAGTGTCAAAGTGACACGACAGAACGCGGGTAAGTCCACGACCGCCGCAGACGGAGCGCTCGCGCCAGGCGCCGCGGAAGGTACAAACCGGCCCGAAGTGACCGGCTGCGCCAACGTCACCTTTGCGTTCTGGAGATGGAGCGACGCGGCCAACCGCTCGCATGTGGCAGCATCCATCGACGCCTGCTGCGCATGGAGCAGCGCCGCACATGCCAAGGCACACGTGAGAGACGTGAACAGTCTCATACTCTGACTACCTCGCGCAGAGGCTTGCCAATGGTCGCCCCGCGCCGTGGCCCGTAGAATATCCCCGAGTCCGCCTGACGTGAAGCGCGTTCGCGGCCCTGCGTGCGACGCAACCTTTGTGATCTTCGTGTCCTTTGTGGCCGATCCTTTGTGCGCTACGTGGCCCCGGGCGCTGGCAAGGTTTACCCCGGCTCAACGCGCGAATCGAGGCCGAGCCGCACCAGCATCTTCATCAGGCCCTGTCGTGACAGGCCCATTTCACGGGCCGCGCGCGCACGGCGCCCGCCCGTACGAGCCAGCGCCACCTCGATGAACCGTCGCTCGAACTGATCTCGCGCCTCTGACAGACGTGTCGCCGTCACGACCGTCGCGCCCGTGATCACGCGAGGAAGTAGTGAAGGCCGGACCTGTCCGCTGGCTGGGGCGGCCACAGCCAGCGCCGACATCACGTTCTGCAGCTCGCGCACGTTGCCCGGCCAGTGATACCGCGCCAGCGCCGTCACCGCGGCATGCGTCAGCACGGCCCGCGTCCCGACGCGTGGTGCGGCCGCCTGCCAGAAGTGCTGCGCCAGCACTGGCACGTCCTCGGGCCGTTCGCGAAGAGGAGGGACGCGGATCCGGATCACGTCGAGTCGATAAAGAAGGTCCTGCCGGAACCGCCCGGCGGCGGCTTCGACCCGCATGTCCCGGTTCACCGCGCTGACGATGCGTAGGTCCACCTTCCGGCTGAACGACTCCCCTACGCGCCGCACCTCCTGCTGTTGAAGCACACGGAGCAGCTTGGCCTGCGCGCGCGGCGAGAGATCGGGCACCTCGTCCAGGAACAGCGTGCCGCCGTCGGCGTCCTCCACGAGGCCGGCACGTTCGGTAATTGCGCCCGTGAACGCACCGCGGGCGTGGCCGAACAGCTCCGACTCGAGCAGCTCGTCAGGCAGCGCGGCACAATTGAGATCGCAGAACCGCCGCTCGCGCCGAGGGCTCAGGTGATGAATGGCGCGAGCCACCAGCTCCTTGCCCACACCGCTTTCCCCTTCAATCAACACCGCAAAGGGCGCCGCCGCCGCGCGAGTCACCGCGCGCCGTACGTCGGCGATCGCCTCGCTCACGCCAACCAGTTCCGGAATGGCGGTCGAGGCGATGGCCACGTCGCGAGCCACGGATTGCATCGCATCAACGCGTGGCGCGATGATCGCCGCCGTCACCTCGAGGATGTCCCCTGACTGGCTCGGAGGCGTCCGATCGACGGGCCATCTGGCGCACAGCGCTCCTAAGAGTCGTGGGCCAAGGCGTACGGGAACGCCGCACTCGCCGCCGGGCCCCTCACCTCGCAACCCGATCGCAATGCCGACCTCGAGAATCCGAGGACCCAGTTGCGTGACAAGTCCCGAACCTGCACTCAGCACCGCTGTGGCCGGACCCGCATCCGCGGAGCACAGCTCGAGGCGGCTCGCCTGCAGCGACTCGGCGACGAACGCGATCACCCGGCTGACGGCATCGCGATCCTGTTCGTGCTCCTGCGCGATCGCCACGATGGAGGTGACCAGGTGTCGTCGAGGCGGCTGCGGCGGCCGGCGCGCCGGGGGATCGGCAACGCCGCGCAGCACACGATCGATGGCCTCTCTCAACAGCGGCGGAGCGGCCGGCTGCACCCGGCGCAGGTACGCACGCTCGCGGTCCGCGTCGTGGGTGCGGCCTGCGCGGTGATAGGCCTCGCAGAGGAGGAGGCGCATTCGGGTCAAACGCAAGGGCGTGCGCGCATCCTGCGTCGCGCGATGCAGGTCACGCATCCGCTGCTCCACGGCGGCAAGGTCCCCCATTGCCACCAGTGCTCTCACGTGCGCGGCCAGCGCCAGCACACGTGCAAGAGGACGGCTTGACGATTCGGCGACATCGAGCAGCTCGCGTACGCGCTGGCCGGCCTGAAACACGTCTCCGCTCGATAGCAGCACGCGAACTGCGGTGCCGGTCACGAACGCGACCGTCTCGTGGTCAACGTCGGAGCATCGCAACTCCAGATTCGCTGCCTCTTCGAGCCTTCCCTGCCACATGAGAATCCGAGCCAGCGTGGCCTCGGCCCGGGCGCGCTCGTCCCCTCCGAGTACGTTTGCCAGCAGCGTGGCTCGACACAGTGATTCGCCGGCCGTCAACTGCCCGGAGTCGGTACGTGCCGCGGCCTGCCAGATGCGTGCGGTCAGCGAAAGAGGCTCGTCCCTGGCTGTCTGTGCATGAGCGGCCGCCTCACCAAAGACTGTCTCGGCGTGAACCGCGCGACCGCGCTCGAGTGTGAGACGCCCGAGCGAGATCAATGCCTGCGCGGCAGGCACCAGCGCCTGACGCCTGATCAGCGCGGACGCGACGTCGCGCAACAGCCGCTCCGCGGCCGCGTGCCGCCCCGAGTGACTGAACTCCGTGGCCCTCGCCCCTCGCGCGACATGACGCAGCACATCGTCGGAGAGAACTGGTGAAACGGCCGGGCGAGTCGGCCTGGATCCGTACAAGGCGCGTGCCTCACGCACGAGACTGTGGCCTCCGGCCAGCCCCGACAGACGGGACGAGCTGAACGTCAGCAACACGTGCGGACGCGGCCAGCGCGCAGCGGCCTCGACCAGTGCGGCCCGTCCGACGTCAACGGCCGTACCTGGATGGACGATGAGGAGGAGGGCGCGATGCTGCAACTCCGCCTCGAGGGCGTCGCGGAGGCGGAGATAGACGTCGGCGGCGATCGGAACAAAGCCGCGGACGCGCGCGGCCGCGGCTGCGCGTCGAGCCACGACCGGCGATCGCGGTCCAGCGCTCGTGTCCGCCACCAACCACCGCGGCTCGCCTTCGCGTCCGTGGTCCAGGACTTCGATGAGGGGCGCGGGGGCGGGCTCGTCGGCGTCGTTCACATTGATGTCACCCATGCGGACGGTGTCACCTGTGGCCAGGTCCCATGCGTGCTCGGCCGCGTAGGCGTAGTAGCGGTCATGGAGGAGTCGCGTCATGTCCGCTCTCTATGCAACTGCGGGTGCGGCGCGGTTCCCTCAGTGAATTGGGACAGCCCGCCTCAGAGTGCGCAGTTTCTTCAGACCGCGGACTCGCCGAACGCGGCGGATTCTGCTCTGAGCGCTGACCCTTGGCACGGGGCTTTGGCCTCAAGCTTGGGCCTCTGGGTTTAGCTGATTTCCGGAGATCCCTTGTGCTGGCCGGCGGCCGCGGAAGCTGCGGCCGGGAACCCGGCCTGCGCTCGTACCTTCGGTCCCGCGTCGACTATCAGCTGACTCGTCACGGCATCCGTTGCGCGGCTCAAAGCGACAGTCGTACTTCGTCACAACCAGAACGCGATGGCGGAAGTCGACGCGATGAATCGCTCCGCCCGCGTTCCGGCTTCGCCGCGCGTCGGCCTTGCTTACGCGGCCGGCGACCAGCACAAGCGATCTCCGGAACGCGTCGGCAGTCGGTGGGCGTGTCTCGCGGAGCGAAGCAATTCGAGGCTTGCCGACAGGCGTCAGGGGCGAAAGCGTGAGGCGGCCGAGGGCCTCAGCGAGGTTGAGCGGGTGCGTGAGCACACGCGACCCGAGCGACGAGCGGTCATGGGTAGCCGTCCGAACGCTTTCCGGCATGCCGAGAGCTTCGCGGCCCGCCTTCGCGGAAGCCGCTTCGGCGTGGTCCCGCCGTAGCGCGCGTTGCGCGCGGAGGCGGAAGCGAGATACGCCCGCCGACTGCATCTGACGGTCCGGCGAAACGGGACACCACGATCCCCTTACGAATAGTCCGTCTGAAGCCGGACACCACGACGGCAGCTTCCACGGCCGCCGGCCAGCACCAGGGATCTCCGTGGCGAAAGCCGATCGAAGTCGTTCGTATAGAATGACCAGGAATGCTGCGATTTCTGACGGCTGGCGAGTCCCATGGCCAGGCGCTCGTGGTGACCGTGGACGGCATGCCGGCGGGCCTTCAGCTCGATATCGATGCGCTCAACGCGCAGCTGCGGCGGCGCCAGGGCGGCTACGGCCGCGGGCGCCGGATGCAGATCGAAAGCGACCGCGCGGAGATCATCGCCGGCGTCCGTCACGGCGTCACGACCGGCGCGCCGATCGCGCTCCTCATCCGCAATCGCGACTGGGTCAACTGGCAGCAGACGATGTACGTCGAGGCGGAGATGCCCGAGGGCGCGACGGGCGCCAATCGCCCCGACGTCACGCGCCCGCGCCCCGGCCACGCGGACCTGGCCGGCGCGATCAAGTACGGACATACCGACATTCGCGACGTGCTCGAACGGGCCAGCGCCCGCGAGACGGCCGCACGCGTAGCCGCCGGCTCGCTGGCCCGGCAGCTGCTGGGCCGCTTCGGCGTGCGCATCGCGAGCCACGTCACGGCGATCGGCGACGTGGTCGTGAGCCCGACGCGAACTGTCTCCTTCGCCGACGCGCAGTCGCTGCCCGATGATGCGCCTCTCCGCTGTGTCGATGCCGACGTCCAGCAGCGCATGATCGCGGCCATCGATGCAGCCAAGGACGCGGGTGACACGCTTGGCGGGGCCTTTGAAGTCATCGCCACCGGCCTGCCGCCGGGGCTTGGATCCTACGTGCAATGGGATCGCAAGCTCGATGGCCGGCTCGCGCAGGCGATGATGTGCATCCACGCCATCAAAGCCGTGGGCGTCGGCATCGGGCCTGAGGTCGCGTTCCGCCCCGGCTCGAAAGTGCACGACGAGATCCTGCCGCCGCGCGGCCACGAGGGCGCGCCCGAGCGGCCGTCCAACAACGCCGGCGGCCTCGAAGGCGGCGTCACCAACGGCCAGGACGTGCGCGTCAGCGGCTTCATGAAGCCGATCGCGACGCTGATGAAACCACTGCGTTCAGTGGATCTGACGACGCTTCAGGAAGCACCGGCGGCGATCGAGCGCAGCGATGTCTGCGCGGTGCCGGCCGCGGCGGTGGTCGGCGAGGCGATGGTGTCGTTCGTGCTCGCGGACGCCTTTCTGGAAAAGTGCGGTGGCGATTCGATCGACGAGATCGAAAGGCACCGCGCGGCTACGGCCGATCAGGTCGCTCGCCGCTTCTCGGCCGCCGGGGCTGCCGCGACGGAGTAGCGCTGAATCTCCATCGCCCGATGCTTCGTCCGATTGTCCGGCATGGCGCGGAGGTGCTGCATCGCCCCGCCGCCCCGGTGACGGACATTACTCCCGAAATCGAGGCGCTCGTCGACGACATGATCCAGACGATGTACGGCGCACCGGGGATCGGCCTGGCGGCGCCACAGGTCGGCGTCGGCGCGCGCATCTTCGTCTGCGACATCTCGGTGGGCAGGAATCCCACCGATCTCCTGGTGTTCATCAATCCACAGTTCGTCGAGCGCGACGGCATGCAGCTCGAAGAAGAGGGCTGCCTGAGCGTGCCGGGCTTCAACGCCACGGTCGCGCGCCCGGCACATGCGGTGCTCAAGGGTCTCGATCGGAACGGAGAGGAACACACCGTCGACGCCAGCGGCCTGCTCGCCCGCTGCTTCCAGCACGAGATGGATCACCTCGACGGCACCCTGTTCGTCGACCGTCTCCGCGGTCTGCAGAAGGACCTCATCGTCCGAAAGATCAGGAAACTGTCCAAAGCCGGTAAGTGGTAGCGAGCCCGGCGCCTCGCTCGGAGCGCGGGATGCGAATTGTGTTCTTCGGCACACCGGAATTCTCCGTGCCTGCCTTGCGAGGCCTTGTCGCGTCGCCGCACACCGTCGTGGGCGTCGTCACGCAGCCTGACCGCCCTCGCGGCCGCGGTCAGCATGTCACGGACTCGCCGGTGAAAGCGGCGGCGCTTGAAGACGGACTCCCCGTCATCCAGCCGAACCGGCTGCGCGAGCCCGGTGTCACCGAGACGCTCGCGGCCTGGGCCCCCGATCTCGGCGTGGTCGCTGCGTACGGCAAGCTGATCCCCGAGGACATGCTGCGCCAGCCGCGGCTCGGCATGATCAACGTCCATACCTCGCTCCTGCCGAAGTATCGCGGCGCCGCGCCCGTGCATCGCGCGGTCATCGACGGCATGACGGAAACTGGCGTGACCATCATGCGCATGGTGGCCGCACTCGACGCCGGGGCCATGCTGGCCAAGGTGGTGCGTCGCATCGGTCCCGATGAGACCAGTGAGGAAGTCGAGCGCGGCCTCTCCATGCTGGCCGTTCCACTGCTTCTCGCTGTCGTCGATCGGCTCGCCGAGGGACCGGTCGATGACGAACCCCAGGACGACTCGCAGTCCACGTACGCGACCCGCCTGACCAAGGACGAAGGGCTGATCGACTGGGCACTGCCGGCCGTGTCGATCCACAACCGCGTTCGCGGACTACACCCCTGGCCGCACGCCTACACCTATCTGAACGGAGCCCGCCTCATCGTGCTGAAGAGCCGGGTCGAAGAGGGCGCGACGATCGAGGCGCCCGGGACGGTGATTGACACCTCGGGCGACGGCATCCACGTGGCGACCGGACACGGCGAGCGCCTGGCGCTCATCGAGCTGCAGCCCGAAGGGCGGCGGGCCATGCAGGCCCGCGATTTTCTGGCTGGCCACGCCATTCCCGCCGGCGTGACGTTCACCGGCCGATGACGGCGCCGGCTCGCACGGCGGCGTTTCAGGCGCTCGTCGCCATCGCCGCGGAGCGGGCCGACCTTCCGTCCACGCTCGCTCACAGCCGCGCGCTCCTCTCCGATGAGCGCGACCGCGCGCTGACCGCGGCGATCGTCACCGGCACGGTGCGCTGGCAGCGCACGCTGGATCACCTCATCGAGCACTTCGCACGGCGTCCGCTCGCGAAGCTCGATCCCAACGTTCTCGTCGTCCTCCGGCTCAGCCTCTACCAGCTTCTCCACCTCGATCGCGTTCCAGCGGCGGCGGTCGTGGACGATGCCGTCAACATGACGAGGGCGGCCAGAAAAACCAGCGCCGCCGGTTTTGTGAACGCGGTGCTGCGTTCCACGTTGCGTCAGCGGAATCAGCTGCCGTTGCCCCCTCGTCCTCAGGATGATCAGTCACGCGAGCAGGCCCTCGCCTATCTCGGCATCACCCACTCCCATCCGGAGTGGCTCGTCGCGCGATGGCTGGATCGATACGGGCTCGATCGCGCCGAGCAGTGGGTACGGTTCAACAATGACGCCGCCCCGCTCACGTTGAGGACGAATCGACTACGCCTCGAGCGCGATCAGCTGCGAGCGAAGCTTGCTGCCGATGGCGTGGACACCGCGCCCACTCGATACGCACCGGACGGCCTGATCGTCACCGCGGGGAATCCGCTTCGAACGCGCACCGACGGATCGTTCCTCGTCCAGGACGAGGCGTCGCAGCTGGTGCCGCTGGCCGTCGATGCCCAGCCGGGCGAGCGGATTCTGGATCTCTGCGCCTCCCCCGGCGGCAAGACCGTGGCGATGGCCGGCAGCATGAGGGACTCCGGGGTTCTCGTCGCGTGCGATGTGCGCGCCAAGCGTGTCTCCCTGATGCGCGACACGCTGGCGCCGAGCGGCGCACATCACGTGCACATCGTCCACGTCGGCACGACGGAGCCGTTGCCGTTCGAACCTGTGTTCGACTGCGTGCTCGTGGACGCGCCGTGTTCGGGTCTCGGTACCCTTCGCCGGGATCCTGAGATCCGCTGGCGGCGGCGCGAATCGGAGCTGGTCGTCCTGGCCCGCCAGCAACTGGAGCTCCTGACGCGTGCGGCCGCCGTCGTGCGGCCTGGAGGCCGTCTGGTCTACGCCACGTGTTCGAGCGAGCCCGAGGAGAACGAGGCTCTCGTCGATGCGTTTCTCGAGCAGTCCGCATTCCATGCGGTCGATCTCCGTCAGTCCGGCCCTGACGATCTTCAGCCGCTGCTCGACGATCGCGGGATGCTTCGGACCCTTCCCTTCGCGCATGGGCTCGAAGCATTCTTTGCAGCCGTCATGGTACGATGAAGGATTGATGCGGCTCAGTACTCGTGTCTTGGGCGTTGGCAAGTTCTTCCTGCTGGTCGGCGCCCTCGGCGCCACGTTCCTCCTGTTTTTCGGCATCTCCATGCGCGTGGCGCTTCGATCCGGCCAGGTCGAGATCCCTGAACTGGTGGGGCACACGGTCAACGAAGCCACACAGGCGCTCGGCGACGTCGGTCTGGGCCTTCGCGTCGATGAGAATCGCCGTTCGGATCCCAAAGTGCCACCGGGCCGCGTGATGCAACAAGACCCTGCGGCTGGTGTGCAGGCCCGGCGGCAGCGAACCATTCGCGTCTGGATCAGTTCAGGGCCGCGTGTCACCACCGTGCCCGCGCTCATCGGCCAAACAGAACGGACGGCGCGGATTCGCCTCGAGCAGGACGGCGTGCAGATCGGCTCCATCTCTGAATTCCGATCCGCCGACTACCCCGCCGATGCCGTCGTGTCGCAGAATCCAGCCCCGGCCTCACGCGCGCCACAGGTGTCGATGCTGCTCAATCGCGGCGAGCAGGCCACCACCTTCGTGATGCCCGACGTGATTGGCATGGACGGCGAACGGGCCGCCGAGGCGCTGCGCAGCCGCGGCTTCCGCGTGAGCATCGTAGGAACGCAACCCGCTCCTGGCATGCCCGCGGGCACCATCATCCGGCAGCAGCCGTCCGGTGGCTTCAAGGTGAGCGCCGCCGACGCGATCTCGATCGAGGTGAGCCGGTGAGCGGCTCGTCGAAGACCGCTCACGTGCAGGTGGCCCCATCGATCCTGTCTGCCGACTTCGCCGCACTGGGCCGCGACATCTCGGCCGCGGAACGTGGCGGCGCCGATCTGATCCACGTGGACGTCATGGACGGGCATTTCGTCCCGAATATCACCATCGGTCCGCTCGTGGTGCGTGCGATCAAGCGCATCGCCACACGGCCGCTCGACGTGCACCTGATGATCGAAGAGCCCGATCGCTATATCGGCGAGTTCATCGCCGCCGGCGCCAGCATGGTCTCGGTCCACGTCGAGGCGGTGCCGCATCTCCACCGCTCCGTGGCGCACATCAAGACGCTCGGCGCCAAGGCGGGCGTCGTCCTCAACCCGTCTTCCCCGGCCTCGCTCCTCGAAGACGTCGCTGGCGACGTCGACTTCGTGCTCGTGATGTCGGTCAATCCGGGCTTTGGCGGGCAATCGTTCATTCCCAATACGCTGAAGAAGCTGCGGCGCGTGCGCGCGGTCCTGACGGCAGCCGGGTCATCCGCGCCGATCGAAGTTGACGGCGGCGTGGACCTGTTGAACGTGACCGATATCGTGGCCGCCGGCGCGAACATCCTCGTGGCGGGCCAGGCGATTTTCGGGACCGCGGACCCGGAGGGGGCCACACGCGCCCTACGCGCGGCGGCCAACAGGACGACGGGTGGATAGTGGATCGCGGGCACGGCGCACGCGCGTACGGGTGCGCTATGCCGATACCGATCGGATGGGTATCGTCTATCACGCGAACTACCTGGTGTGGTTCGAGGTCGGCAGAACCGAATGGCTGCGCGACGCCGGCTGGAGCTACCGCGAGATCGAGGAAGGCGGCGTCTCGTTACCCGTCATCGAGGCGCACTGCGAGTACCGGCAGCCGGCGCTCCCCTCCCGCGTGCTCGAGATCCTCAAGTGAAGGCGCTCGTGACCGGCGTGGCCGGGTTCGTGGGGTCGCATCTGGCCGAGCGTCTGGTCCGAGACGGCGCCCAGGTGATCGGGATCGACGCGTTCACCGACTACTACCCCCGCGCGCAGAAGGAGCGAAACCTCGAGGGCCTCAACAGAAGCGCGGGCTTCACGCTCGTCGAGTCGTCGTTGATGGAAGCCGACTTCTCCCGGCTGCTCGATGGGGTGACCCACGTGTTCCACCTGGCGGCCCAGGCTGGAGTCCGCAAAAGCTGGGGACGGGAGTTCGGCGTCTATACCATCAACAACATCGACGCCACGCAAACGCTCCTCGAGGCGTGCGTGGGACGGACGCTCGAGCGATTCGTGTTCGCCTCGAGTTCGTCGGTGTACGGAGACACCGTCGCGCTGCCGATGCGGGAAGATGCCACGCCGCAGCCGATTTCTCCGTATGGCGTCACGAAGCTGGCGGCCGAACAACTGTGCCTGCTCTACCACGTCAACTGCGGCCTGCCCACCGTCGCGCTGCGGTATTTCACGGTCTATGGGCCCCGGCAGCGGCCGGACATGGGATTCCGGCGTTTTCTCGCCGCCTCGATGCGGAATGAGCCCCTGCCGCTCTACGGGGACGGCCGGCAGACCCGCGACTTCACCTTCGTTGACGATGCGGTATCGGCCACGCTGGCCGCAGCCTCACGCGCCACCCCCGGGGCTGTCTACAATATTGGAGGGGGTTCGCGGGTCGGGCTGCTCGAGGTGTTCGAGCGCATCGCGCGCATTACGGGCCGGCCGCTGCGGGTCGACCGGCTCGAGGCGCAGCGCGGCGACATGCGCGACACGTACGCGGATACACGCCGGGCGTGCCACGATCTGGGATTCACCCCGACCGTGACGCTCGAGCAGGGGCTGCGCGCCCAACATGAGTGGATGGCTGAAGCTGGTGCATGACTGAATACACGACTCGCACGCATACTCCTCTGCGCACTGTCGCCGTGTGCCTCGCCCTCGCCGTGGCCGCTGCGTGCGGAGGGAAGAAGTCGGGGTTGCCCGCCAACACGGCGAACCCCGATCGGTTTCTCTACGACCGTGCCACCGAGGAGCTCAAGGAACGCAAGTGGCTGAACGCGCGCGACTACTTCCGGCAGGTGGTCGACAACTATCCGCAGAGCCCGCTGCGTCCCGACGCCAAGCTGGGGATCGGCGACGCCTTCCTCGGTGAGAAGACGGCGGAGTCGCTGGTGCTCGCCGCCAACGAGTATCGCGAGTTCCTGACGTTCTATCCGACGAACGCGCGCGCCGACTATGCGCAGTACAAGCTTGCCATGAGCCATTTCCAGCAGATGCGTGCACCGGAGCGCGATCAGACGGAAACCACTGCGGCCTTGAAGGAGTTCCAGGTCTTCTTCGATCGCTACCCGAACAGCGCGCTGATGCCGGAGGTGCGCATGAAGTGGCGCGAAGCCCGCGACCGGTTGAGCGCCGCAGAATTTCGCGTGGGTGTCCACTATTTCCGATCGCGCTGGTGCCCGGGGGCGATTGCACGGTTCCGCGCAGTGCTCAAGGAAGACCCGGAATTCAGCGGCAAGGATGGCGTGTACTTCTATCTGGCCGAGTGCCTCTCTCGGGCCGATAACACCAAAGCGGAGGCGATCCCGTACTTCGATCGGCTGCTGACCGAATACGGCCAGAGCGAGTACGTCGAAGACGCGCGGAAGCGCCTGGAAGAGTTGAAGGTTCAATAGGTTGGCGGACACGGTCCGCCCGCCCCAGGGAGAGAGACCGATGACGCCGAGATTGACCGCCGGGGCCCTGCTGGGCGCCGGGCTTCTGCTTTCAGCCGCGGCTGCCGGGGCGCAGCGCGCGCCCGCCGCGGCCGCCACGCACCTTTCAGCCGAGGTCTTGTCCCTGGCCTGCTCGCCGCACGGGGCGCTGGAGCCGCCGCCGATGCCGCTCCGGATCACCGGCGGTCAGGATTCCTTCGTGCGCCGCATCCATGCGCCCGGCGACCTGGTCACCATCAACGCGGGGTCGAAGAACGGCATCGAGGTCGGACAGGAGTTCTACTCCCGGCGTCTCCAGACCGCACGCCGCGAGCCGATCACCCGCGCGACACCCGCCACGATCCACACCAGCGGCTGGATTCGCGTATACGCAGTCGATGAGGATCTGTCCCTGGCCACGGTGACGCACGCGTGCGACACGATCGAGATCGACGACTACCTCGAGCCCTTCGTGCTGCCGACCGTGCCGACCATCTCCAAGGATCGTCCCAAGGCGCAGCGCGATCACTACGGCCGCGTGCTGGTCGGCGCCGACCGTCGCGCCAGCTTTGGCAAGGGCGACTACTTCGTGATCGACCGCGGCAGCGACCACGGCGTCGAGATGGGCTCGCAGTTCGTGCTGTATCGCGACAAGAAGCAGGCGAAGAACTTCCTCTACGAGATCGGCGAGGCGGTCGCGGTTGACGTGAAATCCGAGATGACGACCGTGCTGGTGACCGTCTCCCTGGATGGGATTATCGAAGGCGACTACGTCGCGCTGCGGCGCGAGGCCAAACCGTAGGCCGGGCTCGTCAATTCCCAACGCCCAAAAGCCCAACGCCCAAAACGGCGCGCTCCATGGGAGTTGGAACTTGGGAGTTGGGAGTTGGGAGTTTGCGCCGCGGCGCGAACTGACGCGGCGCTAACCGACGCGGCGCTCGCGCGCGATGTTCACGTCGGCCACGCGGGCGTTGAGCAGGCGCTGGAAACGGCGGTAGTAGTCCACCGCGGACGCGACCGCCAGCAGCATCACGGCCCACAGCGCGATATATCCCACCTGGGCCAGCCACGGCATCGGACCCCACCCCAGAATCAGCAGCAGAATCGCCGTGACTTGCGAGGCCATCTTGATCTTGCCGAGGGGTGACGCCGGGATGGTGATCCCTTTGGTATAGGCCAGGCTGCGGAGCGCGGTGATGGCGAATTCGCGGCCGATGATGAGCGCCACCATCCAGGCCGGAGCCAGACCCAACTGCACGAGCGAGATGAACGCCGCCGACGTCAGGAGCTTGTCGGCAATCGGATCGAGCATCTGCCCAAGCCAGGTGACCTGCCGCCGGCGGCGGGCCAGATAGCCGTCGAGCCAGTCGGTCAACGACGCCAGCCCGAAAATCGTGGCGCCAACCAACTCTTTCGGCATCCCGAGAATCTGGCTCCCGTCGAACTCCGTCAACAGCACGACGACGAGCAGGGGCACGAGAAACATGCGCACGAGCGTGAGCGCGTTCGGCAGGTTCATCGGTGGATGCCGCATTCTACCATCGTGTAAGATTGGAGATTGTCATGAAGGCGATCCTCCTCGCCGGGGGCAAGGGCACGCGACTCCGGCCGCTCACCATCCACACGCCGAAACCGATCGTGCCCATCTTCAACCGGCCGTTTCTCCACTACCAGCTCGACCTGTTGAAGCAGGTACCCGAGATCGACGAAGTCATCCTGAGTCTCAACTACCAGCCGAGGCGGATCGAAGAAGTCTTCGGCGACGGATTGGACGCGGGCATCAAGATCCGGTACGTCGTGGAGCCGGCTCCCCTCGGCACCGCGGGGGCCGTGAAGTATGCCGGCGACAAGCTCACCGAGTCGGTCGTCGTCTTCAACGGCGACATCCTCACGCAGCTCGACCTGGGCGCCGTCATCCGCATGCACCGGGAGCGGAAAGCGCGTGCCACGATCGTCCTGACCCCGGTTGAGGATCCCACCGCATACGGGCTGGTCGAGACCGACGCGGAGGGCAACATCCGCCGCTTCCTCGAGAAGCCGAAGGCGGCCGAGATCACGACCAACAACATCAACGCCGGGATCTACATCCTGGAGCCCGAAACCTTCGATCGCATCCCCAGCGACGTGACGTGGTCGATCGAACGCAGCTACTTTCCGTCGCTCGTCGAGCGGCGGGAGACCTTCGTGGGCTACGTGTACGACGGCTACTGGATCGACATCGGGACGCCCGAGAAATACACGCAGGTCCACGGCGACATCATGGACGGCCGGTTTCTGGCGGCGCCGTTTGCCGATCTGCCCGCGCCACGAACCGCCGTGTCCCCGGGCGCGCGGGTCGAGGACGGCGCGATCATCGAGGGGCCCTGCTTCATCGATGACGGCGCGCTGATCAAGGCCGGCGCCCGCGTCGGCCCCTACTCCGTGATCGGCCGCCAGACACAGATCGACGAGGAGGCGTCGGTCGAGCGGGCGATCATCTGGCCGAACTGCCGCGTCGGCGGCCACGCCACCATTCAGGACGCCATCATCGGCCGCAACTGCCACGTCGGACGCAACGTCTCGGTCAACGGCGGCGCCGTACTCGGCGACAAGACGACGCTGACCGACTTCTCGCGAGCGTAGCCACTCGCGTGTGGGGGCCGGCTTTAGCCGGCCCGGAGCCAGGGCCGCCTGAAGGCGGCCCCTACTGTAGAAACCATGCAGATAAATCCAGCGATCTTCAAGGCCTACGACATCCGCGGCCTGTACCCAGGCGAAATCAACGAGACCGTCGCCCATCAGATCGGGCGCGGGTTCGTGGCGTATCTGCAGGCGACGCAGATCGGCGTCTCGCGCGACATGCGCGTGTCGTCGCCGGCGATTGCCGCCGCGTTCATCGAGGGCGCCCGGCAGCAGGGCGCGAACGTGATCGACTACGGGATGCTCCCGACCGACGTGCTGTACTTCGCGACCGTCACCGACCGCCTCGAAGGCGGCGCGCAGATCACCGCCTCGCACAACCCGGGGAAGTACAACGGTATCAAGCTGGTCCGGGCGGAGGCGCTGCCGCTCAGCGGCGACGCCGGGATCGGCGACATCCGCGACACGATCGCGAGCGATCGCCTGCCGGCACCGGCGCGGCCGCCCGGCGGACTCACCACTCGCGACGTGCTTCCCGGCTATCTCGAGAAGGTCATGTCGTTCATCGACCCGTCGATCATCAAGCCGTTCTCCGTCGTCCTCGACGCCGGCAGCGGCATGGCCGGCCTCGTCGCTCCCAAGCTGTTCGATCGGATGCCCTGCCGTGCGACCAGGCTGTGCTTCGAGATCGACGGCACGTTCCCCAATCACGAGGCCAATCCGCTCATCGAGGAAAACCGCCAGGACATCGTCGCCGAAGTCCTGCGCCAGAAGGCGGACGTCGGGATCGCCTGGGACGGAGACGCCGATCGCTGCTTCTTCATCGACGGCAGCGGCGAGTTCATCGCCGGTGACTTCATCACCGCGCTGCTGGCCGAGGCCTTCCTCCTGAAGTACGGCCCTTCCACCGTCATCTACGACCTCCGCGCCAGCCACGCCGTCAGAGACACGGTCGCGAAATACGGCGGCCGGGCGCTGATGAACCGCGTCGGCCATGCGTTCATCAAGCAGCGCATGCGCCAGGAGGACGGCATCTTCGCGGGTGAAGTGACCGGCCATTACTACTTCCGCGACTTCTACTACGCGGACAACGGCTTCATCCCGGCGCTGCTCATCCTCGAGCTGATGTCGAAGAAGAACCAGTCGCTCCACGAGCTCCTGCGCCCGCTCCGGGAGCGCTACTTCATCTCAGGTGAGATCAACACCACGCTGGCGAGCATTGACGAAGTGCCGAAGAAGCTGGCCGCCATCGAGGCACGCCACAAGGACGCGCAGATCGCGAAGATGGACGGCGTGTCGGTGGACTACCCTGACTGGCACTTCAATGTGCGGGGCTCCAACACCGAGCCGCTGCTGCGCCTCAACCTGGAGGCGGCGACGCCGGAGCTGATGGAGAAAAAGCGGGACGAGGTGCTCGAGGTGATACGCGGGTAATTCAGAATGCAGAAATCAGAATGCAGACACTGTCTGAATTCTGCATTTTGCATTTTGAATTAGAATGATGCACTGAAAGCGGGAGTAGCTCAGTTGGTAGAGCGCCAGCTTCCCAAGCTGGATGTCGCGAGTTCGAGCCTCGTCTCCCGCTCCAACCTTCGCTCACGCTTGCCAATGAATGCGTGAGCTACGGTTGGCAAGCCACGCGAAGGTTGTCCACCGTAGCGCGTAGCGCGAAGGTGGACCGACCGCCTTACTTCAACGACAAGCCCACCGACGCCGACACCAGCGTCGAGGCTGGCATCGTCGCTCCCTCGGCCGACAGCTTGTGCAGGCGGATGTCGAAGCTGACCGCCGTGTGGCGGGTGAGGAACCATCGCGCGCCGCCGCCGGCATTGATCGCCTGCACTGAGACGGAGGTTCCCGCGTTGACGCGCGCAGTTCCGAGGCCAGCGCTCAAGTAGCTCCACCCGTTCGCCGTCCCGAAGTTGAACGAGATCTGGGGATCGATGGTCCGGATCGTGGTGGCGGCATCGACGGACGTTCCACGGACGTAGGTGAGGTTGACCCCGATGCCCAGACGCGCCGGGCCCAGACTGAGCGGATAGACATGCCCGCCGACATCGATGCCATAGCCGCGTGCGGGGACGGTGAAGGTCTCCGTACGCGTGGGATACAACCCAGGCGATGCGGGAATGCCGCTGGTCGCGCCCCTGACGTCGATCACGAAGGGACCTGGCGGGCCTGGCGCCAGTATCTGCGCGCTGACCCGCGAACCCAGAAGCACGCCGGCCAGCCCGAGCCAGAGGGCCAGACGGCGGCTGGACGGGATCAACGACTTCCCTGTGACGTATCTATCACTGGCCCTACTTTGCAGGAGCGACGCCGGTGAGCCTGGCGCGGTCGATCGATGCCTTGACGAAGCCGGACGCGCGCATGTCAGCGACGAATCGTTGGATCACGGCCAGCTTCGCCGCGTTGCCTTTCTCGACGACGACAGACTGATCGACCTCCAGGAAGCTGTCTGGAAGCGCGCGCAGCGTCGAGCGCGACGCGGCTTCCGCCTCGAGCGACCGCTGCCGGTTAATGGCGAAGGCGTCCAGACCGCCGACGGTCAGCAGCTTCTCCAGCTCGGCCTGCGGCGGTGTGGTGGCGAACAGCCGCACTCGGGCGTTCTTCAGGCGGCTGCTGACGAACAACTCCTGCGTCTGTCCCTTCACCGCACCCACGGTGATGCCGGCGCGATCGACGTCACTGCTTTTCTGGATAGGGGACTTCGCGGGCACCAGATAGCTGTTGAGCATCACGATGAACGCCGCGCCGAAGTCCACCTCACGCGCGCGCGACTCGTCGTAGGCCAGGAAGCCGATGTCGGCCGACCCGTTCTTCAGCGCCGCAATCACACCCGCGGCGTCAGGCGATGAGATGATCGCGGATGGCACGCCTACGGTGCGGGCCAGCTCCCGGACAAGGTCCGGCACCGGGCCGCTGGCCACGCCGGTTTTCGCATCCACTCGCCCTTGAACGGGGTTGCCGCCCAGGAACACCGCGCGGAGTGTTCCCGTGGGCGCCAGCGTTGCCGACGGTGATTGCCCCGCCGCCGATGTCGAGCACACGACGATGAACACCACCATCGCCAGGTGACGCATGACTCAATACCCTTTCGCGACTGCCGTGGGTTGCTGCCCCTTCGACTCCTGAACGATGCGCACACCGGCGCTGGCGCCGATGCGCGTCGCGCCCGCCGCGACCATCGCCTTGAGTCCCTCGAGATCGCGCACGCCGCCCGCCGCCTTCACGCCCATCTCGCGTCCCACGACACGTCGCATCAGCGCGACGTCCGCAGCGGTGGCCCCGCCTGGACCGAAACCCGTGGAGGTCTTCACGAAGTCCGCCGCGGCGGCTTTCGCCAGCGTGCACGCGGTGACCTTTTCGTCATCGGTCAGCAGCGCCGCCTCGATGATGACCTTGCTCAACGCACCGAATTCCCGGCACGGCGTCGTCACGGCCTCGATGTCGCGCTCGACCAGCCGCAGATCGCCGGACTTCAGCGCGCCGACGTTGATCACCATGTCGATCTCGCGGGCGCCGTCGAAGATGGCCCGCCGCGTCTCGTAGTGCTTGGTGTCTGGCGTCGCCGCGCCCAGCGGGAACCCGACCACCGAACAGACGACCACGCTCGTCCCTTTGAGGGATTGCGCGCACGTCGATACCCACGTCGGATTCACGCACACGCTGGCGAACTTGTACTCGGCAGCCTCGCGGCACAGCGCCTCGACATCGGTCCGCGTCGCGTCGGGTTTCAACAGCGTGTGGTCGATCATCTCGGCGACAGTACCTGCAACGCCGCCTGACGCATGCAGCCCGAGCCGGGTCGCGCCGGCTTCGAGGACGCCGCGAATCCGATCCGGACAGCATTCGTACAGCACCGAGTGGCACTGACAGCGCGCCGGTGAGGCCACGGCTGTCGTCGCGGCCATCTCCTCGACGATGATCTGAATGAGACGATGGAGATCGACGTTCTGCATCAACGCCGCGGGTGCGTTTCCAGATCGCGGATCTTGGCGAGCCGCCGGATGTATCGGGCCTCACGCATCGGCGTGTCGAGAAAGGTGTTCACGATCGCCACGGCTTCGTCGCGACTGATCAGCGTGGCGCCGAGCGCCAGCACGTTCGCGCCGTTGTGCTGACGGGCGTAGCGCGCCAGCGTTTCGGTCGTGCACATTGCCGCGCGTGCGCCGGGAACCTTGTTTGCCGCAATCGTAGAGCCGAGGCCCGCTCCGTCGATGACAATGGCCGCGTCCGCCTCGCCTCTCGACACGGCGAGTGCGGCGGCCGCGGCGGTGTCGGGATAATCCACCGGCTCGCTCGTCGCTGTGCCGAGGTCGTGAACGGCCACGCCGCGGCTTCTCAAGTGCTGCACGAGCGCGGCCTTCAAGGCGACTGAAGAGTGATCGCCGGCGATGGCCACGGTCCGGATCTCTGCGACGGGCGCCAGCGAGGCGAGGTCGGGATCGGCGCCTTCGCGAACCACTGAGATGCGCCGCGCCGACAGCGTGTCCTGCGCCAGCGGCGTGATATGGCCGCCGCCCACCAGGACGATCGTGCTCCCGTACTCCAGCACACGCGCGTCCGCTTCGGTGACCATCTGAAACCGTTTCACGAGCGTCGCTATGTTACCCTTGCGGCGCACGGACGGCCAACTGATGCAGACCTTCATCGCCGCCGAACAGATTCACCAGCGCGTGCGCGAGCTGGCGGCCGACATCGCCCGCGATCATCCAGATGGCGTCCACCTGGTATGCGTGCTCAAGGGTGCCTTCATGTTCCTCGCCGACCTGGCGCGGGCCATCGAGGGAGACGTCACGCTCGACTTCATGGCGCTCTCGAGCTACGGCAACAGCACTCGCTCGTCGGGCCAGGTACAGCTGCTCAAGGATCTTGGCATCGGCATCGAGGGCCGCGACGTCGTCATCGTCGAGGACATCGTGGACACCGGCCTCACGCTCACCTACCTGCAGGACATCCTCCGCGCCCGCGCACCGCGCACGCTTCGCACCGCATGCCTGTTGAGCAAGCCGTCGCGGCGGCAGACTGAGGTCGCGGTCGACTACGTCGGCTTCACGATCGAGGACAAGTTCGTGGTCGGATACGGACTCGACTTCAGCGAGAAGCACCGAAACCTGCCGTATATCGCCGTCGTCGGCGACTGAGTGGGGCCACCGCTCGAGCCACCGCTCGAGCGCAGACAGGTCGTGGCCGGCAAGGAGTGCACATGATGCTCGACACGTTGTGGCGCGATCTCCGACTGGCGTGCCGTGGGCTGAGTCGCGCTCCAGGCTTCGCGGTTGCCGCTGTGCTCACGCTGGCCGTGGGCATGACGGGATTGATCTCGATGTTCGCGCTCGTCGAGGGCGTCCTGCTTCGTCCTCTCCCGGTTCGAGACCAGGCACGTCTCTTTGTCGGGTGGCGGGCGTTGCCCGAAGCTGGTGCCCGGCACTGGCCGTTCAAGACGACGGATCTGGCTCTCCTCAGGAACGAGAGTCGTCTGCTCGAAGGCGTGGCTGGCGTCGGGTATAACGACCCGGGCGCGGTCGTCGTGTCGGAGGGCGGCGCCGCCGCCTACTTACGATCGGCTCGCGTGACCGGCGAGTTCTTCGACGTGCTTGGGGTTCAGCCGTTGCTCGGTCGTCGGCTGACACCGCGGGACGACGTCTCCGGCGCGGAGAACGTACTGGTGCTCGCGCATGGCCTCTGGCAACGCCGACATGGCGGAACCCGCGACGTGCTCGGGCGCCGAGTCTTGATCAACGAGCAACCCTTCACGGTCGTCGGCGTCATGCCACCGGACGTGGATCATCCGCATCAGGTCGAAGCCTGGATGACGGTTGCCGCCATGCAGACGACCACGGAGAATCCCACGTGGAAGAACGCCATGGCCTCGGAGCTCAACCTGCTGGCTCGATTGCGGCCGGGCGTGACAGCGGCTCAAGCGGGTGCGGAGTTGCGGGCGTTGGCGCCCCAGCTCGATGCACTGCGGGACCCTGGCGACTTCCGCGGCACGATCCCCATCCTGCAGTCCTTCGAAGAATTCGCCGTCGGCGACGTGCGTCTCGCGCTGCTCACCCTGTTCGGAGCGGTCGGGCTGGTGCTGCTCATCGCCAGCGCGAACGTGGCCAATCTGCTGCTCGTGCGCGGCGAGTCGAGGAAGTCCGAGTTCGCCGTGCGCGCCGCACTCGGCGCGGGTCGCAGGCGTCTCGTGCGCCAACTCCTCACAGAGAGCAGCGTATTGGTGCTGGCCGCGAGCGTAGTCGCTGTGGCGTCAACGAGGTTGGTCCTGCCTCTTCTCTTGCGAGTGGCGCCGGATGGGCTCCCGCGACTGGAAGCCATCCACGTCGACACCGGCGTGGTGCTGTTCAGCGTGCTGCTTGGGCTGCTCGTCGCGAGCCTCGCCGGCCTGACGCCTGCGTTTGCGTCAGCGCGTCTCGACCTGACCTCATCTCTGCGGGATACGAGTCGAGGCAGCACCGGGTCCGGCACACGACGGGGCCGTCGTGTACTCATTGTCGCGCAGGTCGCTCTTGCCGTGACCCTCGTCTCTGCGGCCGGACTGCTTACGCGCAGCCTTCTGCGCCTGCAGGACGTTGGCGTCCGGCTCGCGTCAGATCGGCTCGTCTATGTGCCACTCGCTCTGCCGGCCACGTACGCCGATCGGGACCGTCAACAGCGATTCATCACGGACCTTGTCAGCCAGCTCGAGACGATTCCCGCGATCGAGGCTGCCACTCCCATCAACGTGGTGCCCTTCACAGGCATCGGTTGGGATGTGCCGACCTTCACGGCAGAAGGGCAGGCAGCGGAGCGCGCCCGGACGAATCCAACCTTGAACCTGGAGGAAATCCATCCCAACTACTTCGACACATTCGAGGTCGCGCTCGTGCGCGGCCGCGCGTTCACCGAGTTCGATCGCGAGGGCACCACACTGGTGGCCATCGTGAGCGACGACGCGGCCAGACGCACGTGGCCAGGCGAAGATCCAATTGGCAAGCGCCTGAAAATGGGTCCACCTGACTCGCCGGACCCGTGGCGGACCGTCGTGGGCGTCACTGCACCAACGCGGTACCGCGAGCTCCGCGAGCCACGAGCCACGCTCTACCTTCCAGCAGCGCAAATGCTCGGCGCGGCGCGCGACGTGGTGCTGCGCACGTCTGCTCCGCTCTCTCTCGTGACACAGCTCGTCGCCAGTCGAGTCCGCGCCCTGGACCCTGCGGTTCAAGTGATGCCGCCGAGGCCATTCTCGGATCTCCTCGACGAACCATTGGCTCGGCCGCGATTCAACTCCGCGCTCATCGCCGTGTTCGGTGCGGCGGGCTTGGGACTGGCGGCGCTCGGACTCTACGCCGCGATGGCCGCCTCCGTACGACAGCGACGCCGTGAGATCGGCGTCCGGATTGCAGTCGGGGCAACGGCCCGCGACGTGCGCCGCCTCGTATTGGGTGAGGGCGCGCGGTTGGTTGGCCTCGGGGCCATGGTCGGACTGACGCTGGCGCTCGTCACGACGCGGGCGCTGCGGGGGCTGCTCTACGAGGTTCAACCACTTGATCCAATCGCCCTTGCGTCTGCGATGGGACTCCTGATGGTGGTCGCCGGAATCGCGCTCTATATCCCGACGCGACAGGCTGGCCGGGTCGATCCGGTCACGATGCTTCGAGCCGAGTAGCGCACATGAGCTCGCATGCCATCAGCCACCGTGCGCTGAAGCCATTCGTCTCGGCAGAGGACCTCGTCCACTGATAGGATCGAGCCATTCCTCGAGCCCTCCTCCGGATTGTCGGCGTTCTGCTTATTTCGACAGGCGCGGCCGCTGCCGTCGCTCCGGCCCGATTCGTTCGTCTTCGCGAAGCCCGCCCGATTCTCACCGAGCTGGCGAACAGCCTTCCGCCCGAGCTCAACGCGCTGGCCCCCGCCCAGATGGAGACCGCCTGGCCCGGGTGGATCGAGCGACACGATCGCGAGGTCCGCGCGCGGCTCGAGCGGGGCGACGAAGACACGATCGTCAACTGGATGTTGTTCGGCACCTCGTTTACCTCGAGGCCACGCGCGGTGCTCGGCGCAGTGGAATCGGGAGCGGGTGGGGATCGAGAGCTGGTGCTGCGCCGAACCATCGAGTTGATCTCGGCGCGCCTCGACGATCTTCTCAAGGCGTTGTCCACCCCGGGCACTGACGAGCGCCGGCTGTTCACCCGCGCTTTTCTTCAGCGGAAAGGGCTTCGTCTTGCGACCGCTGCGGACATGGACGCTGCGCGGGAGTATCTGCGCGCCGCGGTCGTGCGCGTCGCAAGTGAGCAGGACCAGATCGATGAAGAACTTGCCGCGACCAGCGCCGGCGACCCCATCACCGAGTTCGTCCAGCGGTCCCGGTTGTTCCGCGCCCGCGGCCTGTCGCTCGACACGTCGCTCGTCGCCAACTACTCGGTCGAGCAGGCGCTGGCGGCGATGAAGGCGCGTGGGCTGCTGAAGCCCGGGGCCGTGAGACGCGTGGCGATCGTCGGTCCGGGACTCGATTTCGCGGACAAGGACGTCGGATTCGACGTCTATCCTCAACAAACGCTGCAACCCTTTGCTGTTCTTGACTCGCTCGAGCGGCTGGGTCTTGCGCCTTCGCCAGGTGACCCGGAGATCGTGCTTCTCGACATCAGCCCGCGGATCGTCGATCACGTGACGCGGGCGCGCGCACGGGCCGTCAAGAACATTGGCTACACGCTGAACCTTCCACTCCCCAGGAAAACCCCGTGGCTCCCAGAGGTTCGCGCCTACTGGCAGGCGTTCGGCGATCGGATTGGCGCGCCCGCCCAGGCGCCGACGTCGAAGGCGACGACTGACCTGGCCGAGTTGCGCGCCGTTCGGGTCAGGCCATCTGCGGTTCAGCGGATGTCGGTGCTGAATGTGAACATCGTCACCGATCGCCTCGACGGGGAAGCATTCGATCTGGTGATTGCCACGAACGTGTTCATCTACTACGACATCCTCGAGCAGGCGCTGGCGATGTCCAACGTCGAAGCCATGCTGAAGCCCGGCGCGTTTCTGTTGGCGAACATCTCGGCGCCGAATCTCACCTCGGTCACGATGCGTCCGGTCGAAACGACGACCACGCTCTACGCCCGCACGGTCAACGAGAACATTCGCGATTTCATCGTCTGGTACAAGGCGCCCGCGAATTGAGACATAGAAACGCGTAGTGCAAGATTCAAAATGCAAAATGCGAGAATGCGTCGGGGCGCTCGTGAACGGCTTCGCATTGTGAATCTTGCATTGTGCATGACGAGCGTCAGTCTTGTGTTCACCGTCTCATGCTCCGATCGGCCGGCGTCTGTCGGGGCTGAACACGATCGCCAGAAGCAGGCCGGGGGCGAGGAGTGGTTCACCGACCGCGCGCGCGAATCAGGCCTCGACTTCGTCCACTTCAACGGCATGACGGGCCAGTTTCGTTTTCCCGAAGTGATCCCGCCGGGCGTCGCCCTGCTCGACTACGACGACGACGGCGATCTCGACGTGTTCGTGGCGCAGGGACAGCTGCTCGGCGCGCGGGCGCTCAGCGAGGCGACGTACCCGCCGCAGGCCCCGCTCATGAGTCGCCTGTACCGCAACGAGCTCGACCTGCATGCGGACGGGACGCGCACGCTGCGCTTTACCGACGTCACAGGGGCCAGTGGTCTCGTGGTGCGGGGATATGCCATGGGCGCCGCAACCGGGGACTTCAACAACGACGGCTGCGTCGATCTGTACGTGACCCACCTCGACAGGAGCCAACTGTTCCGCAACGACTGCGACGGAGGCTTCACCGACGTGTCGATCGTCAGTGGGGCAGAGAATCGCGGCTGGAGCGTCTCGGCCGCGTTCGTCGATTACGACAGAGACGGGTGGCTCGATCTGTTCGTGGGAAATTACGTGTACTACAGTGTCGACGGGGACAAGCCCTGCCTCCACTCCGTCGGGAGCGTCCGTGACTACTGCCCACCCAGCGTGTACCGTGCGCAACCTGATCACCTCTATCACAACAACCGCGACGGGACGTTCACCGACGTCACCGCCGCCGCGGGCATGGGACGTGAGTTCGGCCCGGCGCTCGGCGTCGCGACCGCCGACTTCAACGGCGACGGCTGGATCGACATCTACGTCGCCAATGATGGTGCGCCGAACCAGCTGTGGATCAACCGGCGCGACGGCACGTTCGTGAACACGGCGCTGCTCGCGGGCGCGGCGCTCGGTGCTGACGGCGAGGCCAAAGGGAGCATGGGCGCTGACGCGGCCGATTTCGATCACGACGGCGACGAAGACCTGTTCGTCACCGAGCTCGCCCGAGAGGGACACGATCTCTACGTGAACGACGGGTCCGGCGTCTTCGAAGAACGGGCCGCCCGGGCGGGCCTCAGGGTTCCAAGCCTGCCGAATACGGGCTTCGGCGCGGCGTGGTTCGACTTCGACAATGATGGCTGGTTGGATATCCTGACCGTCAACGGAGCGGTCAGGCATACGGTCGAAGCGCTCACGCGAAACGAGACGTTTTCATTGAAGCAGCCGAAGCAGTTGTTCCGCAATCTCGGCAACGGACAGTTCGCAGACGTCACCGAACACGCTGGCTCGGCCTTGAAGAATCCCGACGTCAGTCGCGGCGCCGCGTTCGGCGATATCGATAACGACGGCGATACGGATGTCGTCGTGGCGAATGACAGCGGACCGATCAGGTTGCTGATCAACAACGTCGGCAGCGGCAGACATTGGCTGGGGGTGAGAGTGTTGGGGCGTCAACGCCGCGACGTCGTTGGCGCGCGGGTGGGTATTGTCCGGCCGAGCGGTCCCATGCTCTGGCGTCGAGCCCGTGCGGATGGCAGCTACGCGTCCGCCAACGATCCGAGAGTGCTCGTCGGTCTCGGCGACACGGCAAGAATCAGTAGGGTCCGCGTCGAATGGCCAGGCGGGAACGCCGACGAGTGGACCGATGTGCCTGTCGATCGATACACGACCCTGAAGGAAGGCGAAGGCCGGTGAGAGCCGCCCTCTCCCTGGGCGCGGTGGTGTTAGTGGCCAGTAGCTGCACATCGAGCCCCGAGCCGAAGACCGACCAACGGCCGGGCCTGCACGCAGTGGCGCTGCCGGATCTCTCGCGTCTCGAGGAATCGGTCCAGGCGCAGCTGCGCGAGCGCCACGCGGCCCTCACGACAACACACACGGATCCAGCAAAGCCTCTCGCCGATCTCGCGAGGGAATACGGCGAGATGGGCACGCTGCTGCTGGCGGCCGAATTCTACGATGCGGCGGAAGCCGCGCTCCTCAACGCACAGGCACTCGCGACCGACGAGATGCGCTGGCCGTACTATCTCGGGCACCTGTACCGGACGAAAGGGGAAATCCCGAAGGCGATGGCCGCCTTCGAGCGGGCGCTGCGCTCGTCGCCGAGCGACGTGCCGACGATGATCTGGCTCGCAGAGGCGGCCCTCGATCGGGGACGACCCGATGCCGCGGAACCGCTCTTCACGAAGGCGCTGACGCTTCAGCCTCGCTCGGCCGCGGCGCAGTACGGGCTCGGACGCACGGCGCTCGCCAACAAGGACTATGCGCGAGCCACGCAGAGCCTCGAGCAGGCCCTGGCGCTCGACGACAAGGCATCGATCGTCCACTATTCGCTGGCGATGGCGTACCGCGGCTTGGGCGACCATCGCCGAGCGGAATCGCACCTGCAGCAACGCGGCCCGCTGCAGATCCAGCCCGACCCGTTGAGAAAGGCGCTCGACGAGCTGCTCCACAGCGCGCTGACCTACGAAAAGAACGCGGACGTCGCCGGCAACAGAGCCGAGTGGGCCGACGCCGCAGCGTATCTCAGGAAGGCGGTGGCCTTGGCGCCAACCCGGGCGTCGCCGCGCCACAAACTGGGCACGGCGCTGTTCTACCTGCGCGACCGACGCGGCGCGCTCGACCAGTTCACGGAGGCCGTGCGGTTGTCGCCGGCCTTCGCCGCGGCGCATTATGCCATCGGCGTGATCCACGAGGAGGCCAGCGAACATGCGCAGGCGATCCAGTCCTTCTCGGCGGCTGTCGAATCCGAGCCCGCCCATGTCGATGCACGTCTTGGGCTGGCCGACGCACTGAGACGAAGTGGACGTCTCGCACCATCGCTGTTGGAGTACGAACGCGTCGTGAGAATTGATGCCGGTGCCGTGAAGGCGCGGTTCGGCCATGCGGCGGCGCTCATCCGCATGAACCGATATCGAGAGGCCGGTGCTCGCTTGGCCGAGGGGATGGCTCTGTATCCGAACGAGCTGTCGTTTGCGCGCGCGGCCGCTCGCCTGTTCGCTGCTGCGCCGGACGATCGCGTTCGTGATGCCCGTCGCGCGCTGGACATTGTGCACAGACTGTTGGGCCGGCAGCCGCGAACCATCGAGCTGGCCGAAACGATGGCGATGGCGTCGGCCGAGTTGGGCCAGTACACTGACGCCGTGCGGTCGCAGCGTGAAGCCATCGAGGCCGCGGAACGGGCGGGCCGCCGAGATGTGGTCGATCGGCTCGCTGACAACCTGAAGCGTTACCAGACCGGCCGCCCTTGCCGCTCGCCGTGGCGAGCCGACGAGCCCATCGAGTTCTGAAGTAGTCAGCGGTAAGCAGTAGGCGGTAAGCAGTAGGCGGTAGGCGGTAGGCGGTAGGCAGAGAGATTCGCGATGAACATCAGAGCGAAGCGCGCGGTCTGGCTGATCGCCCTCGGCGCGCTGGCGGCTTCCGAAATTCGACCGCGCACCCATCAGCTCACTGGCGGACCCACACAGGTCACGCGTGCCGATGAAGTGACCCTGCGAGTCATTGTCGTCGACTCGGCGGAGAAGGCACAGCGTATCGTCACCCGGCTGGATGGCGGCGAAGACTTCATCGCCCTGGCGCAGGCCGAATCGATCGATCCGACCGCGACTGCGGGCGGCCTTCTGGGCAAGGTGACCCTGTCGACGCTCCCCGCGGTGTTGAAAGACGCGCTCGTGAACGTCGTCCCCGGACAGCTGAGTCCGGTGGTTCACATCCCCACTGGATTTGCCGTGTTGAAAGTGGTGGATGACACCGATCCGGCAAGTCGGAACATGAACGCGGCCAGTCCCGCCACGCTGGCGACGCAGGCGGGGGTCAGATACGTCATCGATGTCAGCGGGCTCATCGAGGCGGAGGCGGTCCTGCAGGCGTTCCCCAAACCGGCCGACTGGAACCAGGATCCCCGCACGATCTGTCAGATGCGTCGCCAATCTTTGGCGTCGTCGCAGAGGTCCCTCGAGGACTTCCTGTCGCCAGAGAGACAGGTCGTCCGCGCCGTGCGGGCGCCCTTCGACGTCATGCAAGCCCACTTCGCCCTGGCTCAACTCCATGCCTATCACGGCCACATGGATCGCGCGCTCGATCAGTATCGGCGCGCGTACGAAACCGCTCGCGCTGGTGTGCCCGCCGCTGCGCTGCGGATGGAGGAAGCTCTTGGCGTCGCGTATCTGCACAGGTCCGGAATGGAGAACGGCGCCCATCGGGCGCCCGGTGACATCTGTCTGTTTCCGTGGCGGCCCGATCAGTCGTACGCCAGGACCGAAGACTCCGAAAGGGCCATCGAGCACTTCCTCGAGTTCCTGACGCAGAAGCCCGACGACCTCGAGGTGCGATGGCTTCTCAACCTCGCGTACATGACCATCGGCCGGTATCCGTCCGGGGTTCCGCCCGCATATCTGATTCCACCGGCAGCGTTCCCGTCCACGGAAGACGTCGGGCGTTTCCGCGACGTGGCTCCCCGGGCCGGACTGAACGTCGTCGCGACGGCGGGCGGCGTCATCGTGGACGATTTCGCCGGCAATGGGCGCTTCGACGTCGTCACGTCCAACTTCGACAGCTGCGGCCCGATGCACTACTTCCGGAACAACGGAGACGGCACGTTCACCGAACGGACGTCGGCGGCGGGGCTCGACGGCCAATTGGGCGGGCTGAACATGATTCAGACCGACTACAACAACGACGGCTGCAAGGACATCCTGGTGCTGCGCGGCGGGTGGCAGATGCCGCAGCGCAACTCGCTGCTGCGAAACAACTGCGACGGCACCTTCACCGACGTCACCGCCGCAAGCGGACTGGCGGACCCCGCGACGAGCTCGCAAACCGCGGCGTGGGCGGATATCAACAACGATGGACTGCTCGATCTGTTTGTCGGCAACGAGGATCGCGGCTCACAGCTGTTCCTGAACAAGGGTGGTACGTACTTCGAAGAGATCTCACGCTCCGCCGGCGTCGATCGCGCGGCGTTCACCAAGGGTGTGAGCGCCGCGGACTATGACAACGACGGATTCGTGGATCTCTACGTCTCGAATTTCAAGGGGAGCAACTTCCTCTATCGGAACAATCACGACAACACGTTCACAGAGATGGCGCGAGCGGCGGGGGTGCCTGGGCCCGGCTACGGGTTTGCGACCTGGTTCTTCGACTACGACAATGACGGCTGGTCGGACCTTTTCGCGACGAGCTACTTCACGTCGGTTGACGAATCCGTTCGTACATACCTCGGCCTTGCCCACAACGCGGCGACATTGAAGCTCTACAGGAACCAGGGAGATGGACGCTTCCGGGATGTGACGATGGACGTGGGCCTCGACAAGGTGTTCATGCCCATGGGCGCGAATTTCGGGGACATCGACAACGACGGATTTCTCGACATCCATCTCGGCACTGGAAATCCGTCCTACGCGTCGTTGCTTCCCAATGTGCTCCTTCGCAACAACGGAGGGACGTCGTTCGTGGACGTCACTGGATCCTCTGGCACCGGCGAGCTGCACAAGGGGCACGGTATCGCCTTTGCTGATCTCGACAATGACGGCGACGAGGAGATCGTCGCTGAAATCGGCGGCGCGACACCGGGAGATAGTCATCCACTGCGACTGTTCGAAAACCCTGGTCACGGAAACGATTGGATCAACCTCAGGCTCGTGGGTGTAAAGTCCAACCGGGCGGCGATCGGCGCTCGAGTCAAGCTGACCGTTGAGCACGAAGGAGGCGAAACCCGCGCCATCCATCGGTCCGTCGGGAGTGGCGGGTCCTTCGGCGCTTCGCCCCTGGAGCAGCACGTCGGCCTGGGCAAATCGGCGCGGATCGTCGAGCTCGAGGTCCGGTGGCCTGGCAGTAACACTCGCCAGCGCGTGACGGGCCTTGGGAAGAATCAGTCGGTGGAGATCACCGAGCTGACGCGGAGCTACACCGTGATCGAACGGCGTCCGATCACGTTGGGCGGAACGAGAAAGGTCCAATGAGACGTCTCCTCGTCTGCAGCGCGCTCCTGTCTCTGGCGGTCCAGGCTTCCGTCGTCGCACAGGACTATCCGGTGACCGGCATGGTTCTCACGGTCGATCGCTCCCTCAACACCTTCACCGCTTCGATCCAGGCGATCCCCGGCTTCATGCCCGCGATGGCCATGCCGTTCGAGGTTCGTCAGAGGAAAGACCTTGACGGCGTGATACCAGGAGCCGCCGTGGAATTCACGCTCGTCGTCCACCAGAAGTCGTCCTATGCCGAGCGCATTCGTATCGTCCGGTACCAGAGCGTCGAGCAGGACCCGTTGGCGGCCAGCCGTCTGAAGCTACTGACGCAGATCGCAGGCGCGGTTCCACGAAGAGTGCTGGCGGTTGGAGAGACCGTGCCTGATTTCAGGTTGACCAACCAGAGGCGCCGGCCCGTAGCGCTCTCCGACCTGCGCGGGAAAGTCGTGGCCATCAACTTCGTCTACACCAGTTGTGCGCTGCCGAATTTCTGTCTGCGCATCGCCAACAGCTTCGGCGTCCTCCAGAAGCGTTTCACGGCGCAGCTCGGACGCGATCTTGTACTCCTGACGGTGACGTTCGACCCTGTCCACGATACGCCGGAGGTGCTCGCGCAGTACGCCAGCCGGTGGGACGCCGATCCGGCGACCTGGCACTTCCTCACCGGGCCCGCCCGCGACGTGCAGCGCGTCTGTCACCTGTTCGGAGTGGACTTCTTTCCAGACGAAGGCCTGATGAACCACTCGCTCCATACCGCGATCATCGACCGGCACGGGATCGTGTTGGCCAATATCGACGGTAACCAATTCACCACGGGTCAACTCGGCGACCTGATCGCGGCCGTCCTGGACGTGAAGAATCGCGGATTGTAAGTGCCTCGAAACGCAGCCCTTAGGTAAAGATCTGCCTTGACATGACGCACCCACAGTGGTAGATACGAGTCGTTTCGGCTCGTATTTCATCCTCATCTTCGACTTCATTCCGCTGGCGTCCTCATAAGTGCAGGGAAAGACTCGTGCTTCGAAGGCAAGGGCGGGGGATGGCGTGTACTTCTAGATGCTCGTCGAGAGCAAGGACAGGTGAGGAGAACCGCGATGCTGAAACTGATCCAGCGACCCTTGAAGTATCTGGTGGTCGCGTTGGCGTTGTTGCTCGTGCCGTCGGCGGCCTATGCCCAGGCCGCGATCACCGGCGTCGTCAAGGACGCCTCGGGCGGCGTGTTACCGGGCGCGACCGTGGAAGCCGCCAGCCCCGTACTGATTGAAAAAGTCCGATCCGTCGTCTCCGACGCCTCCGGTCAGTACCGCATCGTGGACCTGCGGCCCGGCACCTACTCGGTGACCTTCTCGCTGCCCGGCTTTGCCACGCTCAAGCGCGAAGGCATCGAGCTGTCGGGGAACTTCGTGGCGACCGTGGAGGCCAACCTGAGGGTCGGCCAGCTCGAGGAAACGGTCACGGTGACCGGCGAGTCGCCGATCGTCGACGTGCAGAGCACGCGGACGCAGTCGATCATCGACAGGGATGTGATCGCCGCGATTCCCTCCTCGCGGAACATCAACGGCATCCAGGCGATCATTCCCGGGATGACCACCGCCGGGGATGACGGCGGCATCGGCGGGTCGATGCAGGGCGGGGCGGCCGCGATTCACGGCGGGCGCGCGAACGATTCGCGGATCTATGCGGATGGCATCAACATGGGTTGGGCCGGCACGGGCGGCGGCGGAGGACAGATGCCGCAGGTGGCCGCCGCGCAGGAAATCGTGATGACCGTTTCGGGCGGGCTCGGCGAAGCCGAAACGGGGGGACTGACCTTCAACGCCGTCCCGCGGGAGGGGTCGAACGTCTTTACGGGCCAGTTCAATTACAGCGGGTCGAATGGCGACCTGCAAGGCAGCAACTACACGCAGGCGCTCCAAGCCGCGGGCCTTCGGGCCCCGTTCGAGCTCATCAACGTGTACGACGTCAGTGCCATGTACGGCGGCCGGATCAAACGAGACAAGCTGTGGTTCTACGGTGTCTACCGTCAGGTCGGGGGTGAGCGGACGGTGCCGGGCATGTTCATGAACAAGAACGCCGGCAACCCGAACGCCTGGACAGTGGACTTCGACAGGTCCAAGCAGGCATTCAACAACAACCTGGAGCGTCAAGCCACGATCCGGCTCACGTGGCAGGCGACGCCGCGCAACAAGTTCAACTTCCACTGGTCCGAGCAGTACAACGACGCCAACTACGGCCTGGGCGGGGGTACCGCGACCGCGACACCCGAGGCGACGACGCGCGTGCTCTACATCCCGTCCCGTCAACCCAACGCCACGTGGCAATCACCGATCACGGGCCGGTTGCTGGCAGAGGCCGGCTGGGGCATGTATCAGGCGCGGTACCGCTTCGCGCCCCGCAACGACGGCACGTCCACTCGGCAGATGATCCAGCAGTTGGAGCAAATCGGCGAGATCCCGAACTTGATCTCACGGATGCCACGAGCCCCCGGGCAAGGCGGCTTCACGCATTCGCTGATTGGGAACCTGGCCAGCCTGCGGGCGTCGCTGACGTATGTCACCGGCTCGCACAACATGAAATTCGGCTATCAGGGTGGATTCGGCAACCCGTCCCAGACCTATCAGAACTACACACAGGTCGTGCAGATCCGGACCAGGGGCGGACTGCCGAACCAGTTGACGCAGACACTCTCTGTGGGCCCCGACACCAAGTACATCCGCAATCTCGTTCCAATGAATTTCTACGCGCAGGACCAGTGGACGCTCAACCGGCTGACCGTCCAGGGCGGCGTGCGGTACGACTCCCTGACCTCGAGCTATCCGGACCAGCGCATTGGCGGCGCCGGCTGGCCGTTCGCCCCTGAGGAGCTCTTCTTTCCGAGCCGGTCGACGCCCGGATATGAGTGGAAGGATCTCACGCCACGGGTGGGCCTCGCCTACGATCTGTTCGGGAACGGGAAGACGGCCGTCAAGTTCAACCTGGGCAAGTATCTCGAAGCCATCACGGCGAGCAACAACGATCTGGACATGAACCCGCTGATTCGCACGGCGACGACCACGACCCGCGGATGGGACGATTTGTTCTATCCGGTTGGCGACCCCCGTCGCGGAAACTACGTGCCGGACTGCAATCTCAACGACCCGGCGCTCAACGGCGAATGTGCGAGGATGGACAACCAGAACCTGGGTAAGCCCGTGTTCACCCGGTCCTTCGACCCCGACTTCGTCGGTGGCTTCGGCAGCCGGCCGTACAACTGGGCGCTGGGCCTGTCGGTGCAGCACGAAGTGGTACCGCGCGTCTCGGTAACCGTTTCCTATAACCGCAACTGGTGGGGCAACTGGTACGTCGTGGACAACCGGGCGTCAAGCCTTGCCGACTACACACCATACAGCGTCCGGGCGCCGCTCGACTCGCGGCTGCCGGGCGGAGGGGGCCAGACGATCGGGGGCCTGTACAACCTTGTGCCGACCAGGGTGGGGTTCGTGGACGAGCTCGCCCAATCCTACAAGAACTTCGGGGATCAGACGGAAAACTGGCAGGGCGTGGATCTCTCGGTCGTGGCGCGGCTGCAGAATGGGCTCACGGTGCAGGGGGGCACGAGCACTGGGCGGAGGCTCGCAGACGGCTGCGACGTGCGGGCCACATTGCCGGAGCTCGGCACCAGCCCAGCCCCAGGCCCGACGGGGTTCGCGACAAATAGCTCCGTGACGGCGAACGTCAATGCCCTTGGGGGCGGCGCGTACTCCCTCTCGGTGAACAATCCCTACTGCCGCATCGCCGAACCCTACCGCACGGACTTGCGGGGACTCGCGACGTATCTCATCCCGAAAGTGGACGTGCAGGTGGCGGCGACGTGGGCGAGCATCCCCGGCGACTCCCTGCGGGCGGACTTCACACTGACCAATGATTGGATCGCTGCCGGTCCGCAGCCGCTCGGTCGGCCACTCACTGGAGGCTTGAACCAGGTGAACCTGATCGCGCCGGCCACGCTGTGGGGCGCGCGCCGCAACAACGTCGATTTGCGCGTCGCGAAGGTTCTCCGCTTCGGGACGACGCGGACGCAGGTTGGCGTCGATGTCTTCAACCTGCTGAACGCCGACACGGTCACGAACTACAACTTCGGGTTCGTACCGGGTGGCTCGTGGTTGACGCCGACGGCCGTTGTGCCGGCACGTTACGCCAGGATCAGCGCGCAGATCGATTTCTGATAAAGACAGACACCTTGGGCCCGCTCTCGTACGAGGGCGGGCCTGTCTCTTACGGCGGCTGGCGTCGCGTGCTGGTAAGCACTTCCCTGCTCGTCGTGATGTTCGTGGCTACCGTGACGGGCTCTCGATCGCTTCCTCGGTCCGCACGGCGAAGCGCCGAAAGCGCGTGTAAGTAGCCACGGCCCTGAGCCGGATGCCAACCTGGTCGCGATAGGACTCCACCATCTGCGCCGGCACGTCAATCTGCAGCGCCTCGTCGAACCTGAACGTCGTGGTGAGGGTCGTGGTCGGGGCGCGGCCGACCTCCATCTCCGTCTTGACGACGCGTCCCGTGCTCTCCACCACCCACGCCGATCCATGTGAGACGAGATCGCGATCCGGGTTCGCACGCCGGAGGATCGTCGGTGAATGGGTCTCATCAAGTCGAATACGTCTGACACCGGGACCGACGCTCGCGTCCTTGTCGCCAAGGGTGTAACGGAATCGCGGCTGGTAGTCACGCTGCAGGAATGCGATGCCCAGGAGCGGATCGCTCATGGGTGAGAGGTACTTCGCACTGTGCCTGGTGATGGCGTTCGCCTGCTGAACCGCGCTCTCGAATGACTGCAGGAAGAGCTTGGACAACTGGTCCTGCTGATCGCCCACCGCAACGCCGTTTATTTGAACAACGTCGCGGAACGTCAGGAAGGTGCTGTTCGATCCCGGGTACCGCACGAGCAGATAGTCCGACCGCAGATGGCGGCGGTCGCCGAGGAGGCGCTCCGGCACGAACTGCTCCTCGGCGACGACGTTCGAGAACTGCTCCACGAAGCGATGGACGTAGACCGCCACGCGCTCCATCAGCGCGTCGATCGGCGGTGACTGCGCCGACGGCCTGGCGACCGTCACCGTCAGAGCAACAAGCAGGCAGACAGCTCGCACGCGCATATTCGTTACTTCACACTTTGAACTTCACACTTTTCACTTCTGCCCTATCTCCTCGTCCGTCTTCACCTGGAAGCGGCGAAACCGTCCGTAGGTGGCCACGCCACGGATCTCGCCCGTGCCATCCGGATACCAGTCGCGCATCTCAACCGGGACGTTGATCCCGAGATCTTCGTCGAACTTGAAGAGCGTGATGATCGAGATGGGGGCCGACTGGCGGCCAAGCCGCAGCTCGGTCTTCACGACGCGGCCGGTCTCCTCGTCGATCCACACCAGCCCCCGCGACATGATGTCGGCGTTGCTGTTGCCCTTGATGAGCGTCGGCGTCTTGAACTCCTGAAACTGCACCGTCCTGACCCTGGGGCCGAGCTTCTTCTCGATGCCGGCGAGGTTGAAGCGAAAGCGCACCTGGTAGTAGTCCTGGAGGAATGCCAGGACGAGCAAGGGGTTGTTGAGCGTGCCGATGTCCAGCAGGTTGTAGCGCGCGCCGGCGCGCGAGATGTCGGCCGCGCGTCTCACGGCGTCCCTCGACGGCTCGAGGAAGAGCTTCGTCAGCCGCTCCTCCTTGTCGCGAACCGGCTTGCCGTCCACTTCGGCCACGTCGCGAAACGACAGCCACTGCGTGTCGCCGGGGAATCGCACGAGGAGGAAGTCCGACCGGATCTCGCGCTTCCGGCGCGGCACGGTGATTTCCTGAAGCAGTGTTTCCTCGGCCACGACGTTCGAGAACTGGTCGACGAACTGCCCCACGTAGGCAGAGGCCCGAGCCAGCAGCTCGTTCAACTTGCCTTCCTGGGGAGTCGCGGCTGTCGAAGACAGCACGCTGACGGCTAAGAGGCCAACCACTACGCGCACGTACATACCGGCCCTCCCTATTTGATCGCCGCACGCACCTTGTCCACCCAGCTTTGCGCTTCGCGGATGATCGCCGCCTCGTCGAGCGTCATCATCTTACGCCCGCGCATCAGGATCTTGCCGTTGACAATCGTGTTCTGCACGTCGTCGCCCTTGATGACGTACGCCAGGTGTGAAATCGGATCGTACATCGGGGTCTGGCGGGCGCCGGTGACCGACACCGTGATGAGATCCGCGTGCTTCTTCGGCTCGAGCGACCCGATGACCTTGTCCTGCCCGAGGGCGCGGGCGCCGCGAATCGTCGCCATCTCGAGCACCGTGCGCGCGCTCAAGACGCGTGGGTCCACCGTGACGTGTTTGTGCAGGAACGCCGCCACACGCATCGCCTCGAACATGTCGAGATCGTTGTTGCTGGCGGCGCCGTCGGTACCGAGACCGATGTTGACGTCGGCGCGAATGTAGGCCGGCACGGGGGCGGCTCCGCTCGCCAGCTTCATGTTGCTCTCAGGATTGTGCGACACGCCGACCCCGCGCATCTTGAGCACGGCGATGTCGGCGTCCGACACCCAGATGCCGTGAGCCCCGAGCACGCCGGGCCCGAGGAAGCCGAGGCTGTCGAGATACGCGACCGGCGACGACCTGAAGCGCTCCTGTGCCGACTGCACCTCATCGCGCGTCTCGGCGAGATGAATGAGCGTCGGCACGTTGTGCCGACGAGAGAGGTCGCGGGCCGCTTTCAGCGTCGGACCGTCGAGCGTGTACAGCGCGTGCGGTGCCACCGCGGGCGTGACGAGCGGGTCACCCTTGAACGCGGTGATGAAGGCGTCGGCGCGCACGAGCGCATCGGCCGGCGTCTTGGCGTCGGCCACCGGGAACTGAATAATCGTCTGGCCGAGGATGCCGCGCAGACCAGCCGCCTTCGTCTGGTTGGCGACTTCCTCCTCGAAGTAGTACATGTCCGTGAAGGTCGTCGTGCCGGACTGAATCATCTCGAGGGCGGCGAGCCTGGTGCCGGCGCGCACGAACGCCGGCGAGACCAGCGTGCCCTCCGCGGGAAAGATGTACTTGTTCAGCCACTCAGCCAGCGCGAGGTCGTCGGCCAGACCACGAAACAGCACCATGGCCGCGTGCGTGTGCGTGTTGATCAGGCCGGGGAGAATGAGCTGCCCCGTCGCGTCAATCGTTTCGCGGCCGCGAAATTGACGGGCAATGTTCTCGGCGGTGTCCACGGCGACGATCTCGGTGCCATCGATGGCCACGGCGCCATTCGGCAGCACGCGGTTCGCCGCATCCACCGTGACCACCGTTCCGCCGGTCACCAGCAGCGAGACCAGTCTCGGTGCGTTCTGGGCCGACACCGCGGCCAGGACCAGGACGACGCCGGTGGCCACGGCAAGAAACCGGATTCGCATAAGAGGGATTTTAGTACTATTCCCCCGTGCCTCTTCACGTCATTACGCATCCTCTTGTGCACGACGCGCTCATGGAGCTGCGCGACGTGCGCACGGCGCCTCCCGCCTTCCGGCGGGCGGCCAATCGCATCAGCGTCCTCCTGGCCGCGGAGGCGTTGCGGGACCTTCCCTCGTCACCGGCGACGGTCACCACGCCGCTCGGACCGGCCGAGGGCCGGGTCGTACTTACAGATGTCGTCGTTGTCCCGGTACTCCGGGCGGGACTTGGGATGCTCGACGCGGTGCTCGAACTGCTTCCCGCCGCGCGTGTGGGGCACATCGGCCTGCAACGGGACGAGGCCACGGCGATCGCGTCGAAGTACTACTCGAAGCTCCCACCACAATTGTCAGCGAGCCACGTGCTCATGATCGACCCGATGCTGGCCACGGGCGGCAGCGCGGTGGCGGCCATCGACTTGATCAAGGCTGCCGGCGCGAAGGCGATCAGCATGATCTGCATCGTCTCGGCTCCGGAAGGTGTGCAACTGCTCGAGCGCCATCACCCCGACGTCGCCGTCTACACCCCCGTCGTCGATCGCGAGCTGAACGCGCACAAGTTCATCGTGCCGGGCCTCGGCGACTTTGGCGATCGACTCTACGGGACTCTTTGAGTCAAGCCAACCCCAGGTACGTAGGGTCCGGCTTCAGCCGGACCGTGCGAGAAGCGCGATCGTAGAGGCGGGTCTTCAGACCCGCCTGCGCGTGTGGTTGTCGAGTCGCGAGCCGTCGAGTTAGACTGACACTCTGGTCGGGCGCGTGGCTCAGCGGTAGAGCATTCGCTTCACACGCGAGGGGTCGGTGGTTCGATTCCACCCGCGCCCACCAAACTTTCTTCAGCACTCTCGCCGGCTTCCAAGTACTTGAAAAGTGGTGCGGTTGCGGCGGTTCGATTAAACCGATTTCCGTCGAACGCGATGCCTTCCGGGTAGAACAGCTGCTGGAGACGCTGCTTCTGATCGAGGGAGGCCTGCACCCAGAGGTCTGCGGCCCTCGGTAAAATCCGTTCTGCGAAGCCCAGGATGCCCTCTACGTCGATTTCTTCGAGTTGTGTGGAGTGGCGGTCGATCCGCGCGAGCGTTTGCTGCTCCTTGAGCCTGTCTTTCTGCCGGTCATAGGTATCGATCTCGATCGACTGCTCGTACAGGAACGCCTCGTCCAGCCGGTCGAGCTTCTGCTGAATCGTGGCGAGTCGGCGCTCGACCTCTGCCACACGCGCTCGCGCGTCGTCGCGGAGCTCGCGCCAGGCGAGGATGATGCGGTCCTTCACCAATCGCATGTAGCCCGCTGAGGGTTGCAACGCCCGCAGTTCGTCGACGAACGCGCCTTCGAGCTTGTCTTTGCTGACGTAGACCGCTCGACATCGGGGCTGGCAGTGGTAGTACGCGTAATGGCCGTTGCGCCCCTTCGACCAGCTGCCCGTCAACGGTCGGCCGCATGTGTCGCAGTGCACAAACACGCGCAGCGGGAAGTCCGGATGATTGCGCTGCCGCGGACCACTGACCACGACGCGCCCACTCAGGATCGCCTGCACGCGATAGAACGTTTCTTCACTGATTAACGGATCGAACTTGCCCCGGCCGGAGATGCCCGATCCAGGGCTCGTCACCGTGCCGATGTACAGCGGATTCCGCAAGATGAGCGAGAAACTCTGGTGGTTGAGCGGCTGCCCGCGCCGCGTCCGTAATCCCAGGTCCGTGATCAGTGCCAGCACTTCTTGCTTCGTATAGCGACCCGTCGCGAATTCCTCGAAGGCGCGCGTGACCAACGCCGCGCGATCCGGGTCCGGCATGAGCGTCTTGTCGGACCACTTCGGCGCGTTCAAGTACCCGAGCGGCGCACGGAACGTCCACCGTCCCAATTCCAGCGCTGCACGCATGCCGGCCCGGGTGCGATCGGAGCGGACATCGTTGTCGAATTGCGCGAAGGCTGCGAGCACACCCTCCATCAATTTGCCGGTGGAGGTGTCGTCGATCGGTTCAGTGGCCGAGCGCAACGAGATGCCCAGGGACTTGAGCAGCGCACGCAGGGCGAAGTGGTCGTACTTCTCGCGCGCGAATCGCGTCAAGTTGTACACGACGACGAAGTGGACCTTGCCCTTGTTGGTGCGGCAGTACTTCAACAGGTTCTGGAGTTCGGTGCGGTCGGCCGTCTTGGCGCTTTCGCCTTCTTCCTTGAAGCGTTCCAGGACCTGGTATCCCTGCCGCTGGCAATACTCTTCGCACGATCGGAGCTGTGTCGACAGACTCAGGTTCTCCGTCTGCTCTTTCGTGCTGACGCGGATGTAGATCACGGCACCAGTCATGCGTGGCAGAGTAAGCCCATTCGACGACGCAATCAAGGTGGTGCGTACGCGTCCCATGTCTCAGGGCTCCGACGTCGAACGCTGGCGCAGAAACATGTCGATAATCACGTGAGCGAGTGCATCGGCATGTCGCCGAATCCGATCGACCTCCCGATCGGAGAGCCCGTCCGCCTCCTGCCCGAGTACTTCGCGACATCGCGCGATCGACATCGGCTCGGAGATGACCTCGTGTTCGCGATCCATAACCGCTCCACATCAACCCGGCAAATCGACGAAATGGCTGTGGGGGATGCGCGCGCCCAGGGCGCCCGGCGGATCGGGCCGACGCACTGGCGGTCATCGCGCGGATGTGGGCGATCTGCCGACATCGATCACCGGATGCGATCGGCGTCCGGTGTGGTGGCTCCGGGCTCACCGGTCACCACCGACGTATGTGCAGAAAGTCCTGAACGGATTCGGGACCTGGGTCGCGAATCGGTCAGGAGCGGGTGCGCATGGTCACACGCGGGTCCATGGGACGCGCGTGCGGCGACACGATCGCTGGCGGCGAGAACGTTGGAATGTATCGAACGTTCACGCCGCAAGTCCGTTGTGAAAGTGGCGCCCGATCAGGGGTCAATGGGACGCTGACCGCGGCGCGCTCCGCATTGGGCAATACGGAGGAGGTGTCAGTGAAGGACACCAGCGAGATATCCGTAGGATACGCCCGCGGGAAATTCGGCGTCAACGTCATCCATTCGACGGGCATCACGTAAGAGCCAAATTGCGCGCCGCGCGGAGCGGCGGTCAATGCCCGAAGCCGCGCGCATTCGCGTTCGCGGTCGGCGCATCGCGCCGAGGCATTGACGGCCGTGAGCACGGCGCCATCCTGATCGACGTGATGGCCGAAAGAGGGGCGCCAACGTCGACCCGAACCTCTTGCCGTGTGTGACCGGCATGCTCGCCCATCCCGTTCCCGATCCGCGCGCAGATGTGCGTCGCACCCGGCGGGGATTCTTCGACCTGATTCGTCGCCCTCTCGGGCGCATGACACGGGCAGCAGGCACCAAGGCGTGAACGACCCCTGCGCGGGCGCAGCCGGCGAAGCCGGGACGGCACCGGGGTCGTTCACGCCTTGGTGCCTGTCGATAACAATCCCCAGCGCGCCCGAACGGGGCGGCATAGAACGCCGCCCCTTTTGGAACCGCCGCGGATGACCGTAAGTCCTTCTGCGCTGCGCACGTTGCCGTCTACGCCGCCGTCGAGGGCCATACGCGGGACGAGACGATGATCGCGCTGCGCAGGGAGTTAAGGACCCGGGTTAAGAGTGGGGGTTAAGGACGCGCGGCCGTCCGGCCCCCTCGGTGGCGTCAGCAGTAAGGCGTCTGCGGCGTACACCGCGACGGCTGACCAGGGGAGCGAGATGGTCGTACGTGTGCGGCAAGACCTGCAGATCGAGGCCCGCCCGACCCGACGCGAACGCCTCCGAGACGGCAGTCGGGACCGGCGTCAGCACCGAGTCGCCCTCCTTCACCCAACGTCGGTACAGGCGCGTGAATCGCGGTCCGGCGAACAACTGCGCGCACCGACCGAATCGCGCCCTGACCACGTCCGTTCGCTGGTAGTCCGTCTTCCAGTCCGTGGCGCGCTTGCAATGGAAAAAGTACCAACGGAGTTCGTTGAGCGCGGCCGGATCCAGCCGCTTCTCCAACTCCTCATAGACGGCCCGTTCGTAGTCCGGCACGTAGCGCTGGAGGGTCGGCGGAAACACGATCCGCACGGTCCAGCGCGGCGTCGCTGCCAGCAACGCGAGATGTCCGACCAGGAACGACCGGAGGTCGTCGGTCCAAGGTACGGCCGCGACGTACAGAAGGACCGCACCTCCTGCCGGATCCAGACCGATTGGGAAGGTCCCTGTCAGGAGGTCCGGCGGATTCTCAGGCGACGTTGCCGCAGGTGCGTCGGCTGCCCTTTCGGCGGTCCTCGCCTCCATGTACGCCAGCTTCTCGGCTTTCGTCGTGAGCCAGTCGAGGTCAGGGCTGATCAGGGCCGCGTCCAATCGCATCAGCCGCTCCTTCGCGCGGCCCGCCGGCACCGGGCGACGATACCGGCTCTCGGGATCGCCGATGGCGTGATACAGCGGCTTGTGGTGCACGTGAAAGAGCTGCGCGCGGTTGTGGATACAGTCGGCCGTCACAGCGTATCCGCGCCGCACCAGCTTGGCGAAAAATGCATTGCACTTCTCGCCGCCCGGCTTGATGCCGGCGAAGGCCGCGTACTGCCGTTTGACGCACAGGCCGGCGTGCCGCATGACGAGCACGAGGAACCGCGCCTGACGGTCGGTGAAGCCGTAATCGGAGATGGCCTGGACGCGTTCGTGGTTCGTCATTCCCACAGCTCCTCCGCAAGCCCACCGTGCTCAGTGCCTCCGCCGCAGCTGCCGCCGCCACGCCCGCCAATCCTCGCGCTGCTTCCCCGATGACAGGAGAATCCCGCGCTCGCCACTGCGGCACCATGCGCGCCGCGGTAGTGCTCGGTCGTCACCTCGACATTCACGTGCTCCTCACGGCCGTCGATGTCGCGATACTCGATCTGGCAGTCGGGGAACTGCACATGGCCGTCGCGGTACGGCAGATCGTGCTCGCGGGCCCATTCCTCGATCTCGCGGGCGTCCCGATCCGGCCGTCCCGTCGCGTCCGGGCGGTCCCGCTCGCGCTCATGCAGCCACTGCTGGTACTCCCGCTTCAGCTCGTAATCCAAGCGGACGCGCTCGATCTCTAAACCGCGTTCCTCGAGCTTCGCCGCATCCCGTTCGTAGGCACGATGGATCTGGACGTCATGTTCCAGCTGGCGCTCGCATTTCAGTCCTGAGTAGAAGGCCTGACCCGTATCGCGATCGCGGTCGCGATTCGCTTCCAGAACATCCCGGCCCCGGTCGGTCAGGACCACCGCTTGTTCGCGGTAGCCGGGGACACGAACGGTCTCGATGAGCCCCTGTTCCCGGAGGTGTCGAAGGTCGCCCTTACGCGGATCGCCGGGCCGGTCGTCGCGGTCGCAGAGGTCTCGGGCGGGCACGACCCGGAAGGCCCCCACCGTGGCCAGCGACCGGCTTTCTGAGCCTCGCAACGTGTATGCGCGGTCGCGGGAGTCGTAGACAATCTCCCGGTCGCGTCCATGAGGCAAATTGAGGCCGCGCGTGAACACATCGCGCGGGTCGGTGTCGCGGTCCCTGGGATCGCGGTCGCGGTCCGGCCAGCGGGCGTCCTCGCGATCGCGATGGTCGGCGCGCTCACGTGCCTCGTGACGGTCATCATCACGGTCGCGGTGGTCACGTTCCTCTACCCGTGAGGAAGTCGGGCCGCGTCCCGGTGACAGCGCATCGTGATCCAAATCCCGATCACGGTCGTCTCGGTCGCGCGAATCCCGCGGATCGCGTTCGTCACTGTAATCGCGTGGGTCGAAATCCATGGCCACTCCTTCGCCCAGCGCGGGCGGACGTGCGTCGCTCTTCAGCGGTCGGATTGGCTCTCAGGCGATGTGGCGTGAGGCTCTATCGGCAGGCGCTGCCAGGGACATGGGCCGTGGCAGGTGTACCGGTGGCCATGAATGGGAACGTCCGTCGCGTCGTGGCGACGTCGGCGGAATCCCGGGCTCAAGAGCGCGTCAGTGTGATGACGCGGAGCCGACAGCCGGCCAGGAGCTGCTGCAATTACAGATACCGCTATCGAGCGAACTCGGCAAGCTGAGCCTGAGACTACCGGTGAGTGGCGGCCGCACGATCGATGAAGCCTCGTAACGAGAAGTCATCGTGATCGGCTGCCGAACGAACCAGTTAACCCGCAGCCCGTTTCTTGGCGAGAAGTTCCCGCACTTCTGGAACCAATTCAACGGGAATCTCCATCGCGGTGTGCGTCGTCGATTCGTAGGCCGCTTCGTCCTCGGCTACCGCTTCTTCGTCCGTCTGTGACTCATATTGATCCAGAACGCGACGCACTCGCTGTTCGTCCCAACCAGGCGGAAATTTTGGCTGCTTCATTTCTTTCTGCGGCGCCGGAGCGCCTTCAGTGCCTTCGGACCCAGGTCATAACCAGTGATAACGAAAGCTGATTCTGGTTCTGGATCGGGCACGTAGATCACCCTCAGATAACGACCCGCCTCCGTCTGGCCAATCGCGATTCGCGAGCCTTCAGTACCCGCTCGATCTTCAATCGGTTTGGAGAGAACTTCTTCGATCTCGTTCTCCTGAACGTTGTGCCGGTAAATGTGCGGTTCACCCGTTGCCGGATCGATGTAATAGCGAAGCCGCACACGCTCGATTTTACGTCACGGCGCGTCTTCCCGTGTCTCTTCCACCACAGCGCAACGATATCGAGCACGAAGGGGAACTCGCCTTGGATCTTGTACTCATTTCCTGTCCCCTTCTCGACTCACTTCGACGTGCGTTCAAGCCAGGCTAACCAGGAGAGGGAGTGAAACCTGGGGACACCGCAGTCGGGTCGCGCGATCTGATCGGGCCCTCAAGTATCGTGACCGCTGATTCCCCTCAGTTTGCGCGCAGTGCGTCAACCGGATTGAGCCGCGAGGCGCGGCGAGCCGGCAACCAGCAGGCGAGCAGAGAGATGCCAAACAGCAGAGCGACAATTGCCGCGAAAATGGCCGGATCACTGGGGCTAACGTCGAATAGCAGCGATTCGATGAACCGGCTCGTGCCAAGTGCCACACCCAGTCCAATCCCGATCCCGACGACAGCGACGATCCCGCCTTGCCACACGATCATACCGGCGACGTTAGACGGCTTCGCGCCGAGGGCGACCCGAACGCCGATCTCGCCTGCGCGCTGACTCACGATGTATGACATCGCGCCGTATATTCCGACGACGCCAAGCGTCAGGGCGACAACGGCGGCAATCGCCAGCAGGACCATCGTGAACGCCATCTGAGCTGACGCGCGGTCGAAGATATCCTGCAACGTACGCGGTTGGGCGACGGCGAGGTCCGGATCGACGGAACCGATCGCGCGGCGTACAGATTGGAGAAGCCCCAGAGGCGGCGTTGCCGAACGAACGATGTAGCTCACGTTTGCCGGGTTTGGCCCGCCTAGGCCGTCGGGGCCGGTCACAGACATCGGCATATACAACTTTGGCGCCCGGCTGCTTTCGTTAAGCGCTGCCGTCGGCGTGTTCGACGCCACACCGACGATCGTTCCCCAGACGTCGTCCGACCCCGACGTGACGCGTTGGCCGATTGGGTCCTGTCCAGGAAAATACGCATCCACGAGCGCCTGGTTGACGACGACGACCAGTCGACGCCTCTCGACATCATCTCGGTCGATACCACGGCCGCGCTGCACCCGCATGCCGATCGCCTCGAAATACCCGTCGGTTACCCCGTGCAGCCAGACGCCCGGGGCCGACGCACCCTCGGGAAGCGGTCGGCCATCGACGCGCAAAGGGCTGCTGACGCACCGTTCGTTCTCCAGTGGTAAGCAGTTCGCCGCGGACGCGGCCAGCACGCCCGGAAGTGTGGACAGGCGCTCAGTTATCGCGCGATGTGCTCTGACCACTCGATCATGATCGGGATACTGGCTTGCTGGCAGTCCGAGCCGGAACGTCAGGGTGGAGGTCGGATCGAATCCAGCGTCTATCGATCTCAAGTTCTGAAAGCTGCGGACCATAAGACCGGCCGCGGCAAGAAGCACCAGTGCAAAGGCAATTTGCGCACCCATCAGGAGCTGACGAGTGCCGAAGCGTCCGGCGCCACCCGTCGTGCCGCGCCCTGCGTCGCGGAGCAACGCGGGTCGGGGCGCCTGTCGCAGGAGCGGAATCGTCCCGAATGCCAAGCCTGCTGCAATGCTGACCGCGATGGTGAATGTCACCGCGTATCCGTCCAACCGGATCTCGTGCAACCGTGGCAACGTAGCGGGTCCGGCTGCGACAAGAAACTGCACGGCAGCCCACGCGAGTCCCAGGCCGATACCCGCGCCGGCGAGCGAGAGGATCAGACTCTCAGTCAAGAAGTAGCGTGCGATCCCCCTGCGGGCCGCGCCGAGCGCCAGACGAACGGCCACTTCTGCTTGACGCGCCTCTGACCGGACGAGAAACAGGTTAGCCACGTTGGCGCAGGCCACAAGCAGCACCAGACTGACGGAGGCGAGCAGGATCCAGAGAGCACGCGCGACGTTGCCGATCGTGGCTTCTTTGAGCGATATCGGAGTCGCTACCTTCAACGTGCTTGCGAGGTTTGCAACGCGCGGGGACTCTGGGTAGGCGTTTGGCAGATCGGCAATGAGACGCGTCAGCTCAGTGCGCGCGTCATCGATCGTGACGCCTTCGCGCAGTCGCGCTACACCTGTGTGGGTGATGAACCCCAATCCCGCGAGTCGCCTGAGGCGTTCGTCATTAATCCAAATGCCAATGTCCGGGTCCGGATAGGCGAAACCCGCCGGCATAACCCCAATGACTTCCATCGGCACGCCGTTCACAGTGATGGACCTGCCAATGACGGCCGTGTCGCCGCCGTAACGGCGCATCCACAATCCGTATGACAACACGGCCGTCTGGGCGTCGGTGACCCCTTCCGTTTCACGAACCCAACGGCCATGGATCGGCACGACGCGTAGCACCGAGGCTAGCGACGGCGTCACCCGGGCAATCCGGAGACGTTCCGGCTCACGGTCACCGGTAAGCGTGACCTCCGTGTCATCCCATATCGCCACGCTTTCCAGCGTGCGAGCGCGCCCGGCGTAGTGAGCGTAGAGGTCAGCCCCCATGCCAATCCCTCCAGCGTGAACAAGCTGGATCAGCCGGCCAGAATCGGGATACGGCAAAGGGTTGAGGACGACGCGCTGGACGACGGCGAAGATCGATGCGGTTGCGCCGATGGCGAGTGCCAGGGTGATTACGGTGGCCACTGTGAAGGATGGAGCGCGCAGCAGCCTGCGCGCCGCGTGCCGGAGTTCCTGAGTGAGCCGTTCCATGCGTTACCCTCTCGCGTAGCCGCGTTTCGCACGTCGCGGGTCCTGCACAGTTTCAATCGCTGTGCCAGCAGATGAAAATGCTAACGCGTTAAATGCCAACAACTTACCGCGTCTGTCGACGAGAAGCCGCGGGTGCAAACGTGCGATCGTGGGACAACGGTGTCCGCGGACGAACGCTGACTGTCGGGAGGAGCATTTGATTCAGCGAGATCCCCTGACCTGAACCGTCGGCACCACAGTCGGCGGCGCTGCGCGCCGGCTGGTAACGCGGTGACACGTCACCCCGTTGCGAGTGCTGCACAGAAACCGACCGTTACGGATTGCGAACCACAGAATCTTTCGACAATTCGAGCTTCGTTACGGGATAGGAACCGACGCGGGTATGCCGGGGTTCCGGAAGAAGCCACGCGCGCGGATCCGCGTCCAGGGCTACCGCGCGTTGCGCGGCGGCGCCCCTGGACCCGGCCGCGCCGGCGCGTGGCCTGCTGGCCTTTATCGCCCGCCCGCGTGGCGGGCGGCCGTCACTCGCGATGCTGTTCACGCGAATAGCAGAGTTCGGCAGCGCAGCGGAATTGATCGATTCGTTGCAGCCAAGGGACGATCTGGTTCCAACTGGCGCCAGTTAGGGCCACCAACCTCCGCTCTCGTGTCCCGGCGGAGGTTGCCCGCCATAGCGCGAAGCGCGACGGCGGGCCTCGCTGAGCGATTAAGAGAGCTGCGGTTGGCAGGCCAACCTTCGAGTAGCTCTCATTCTTCCGATTCACAGAGGAACTTCTCATTTTCCGTGCCGTAGGCTTAGGCATGCGCCACGAGATCAGCTTCGCGCTGCGCGTCATGCGGATGCACCCCGGGTTCTCGGCTGCCGTCGTCGCGGCGCTGGCCCTCGGCATCGGGGCCAACACGGCCGTCTTCACGCTCGTCAACGCGGTGCTCTTCAAGCCGCTTCCGTTCCGCGGTGGGGATCGCATCGTCGCGGTATTCCACAGCAGCCCCGCCCAGGGACAGGGGCGCACTCCCATCTCCTACCCCGACTACCTCGAATACCGTGCGCAGGCCTCCACGTTTGAGTCGCTGGAAGCCGTCTGGACAACGCCGGTGCCGCTGAGCGAGCGCGGGAACCCGCCGGAACTGTACACGATGGCGCGGGTCACACCGGGCTTTCTCGAGATGCTTGGCGTCCAGCCGATCGCGGGCCGCGGACTGCGTCCCGCGGACGCGTCCGCCGGCGCCGACGCGGCGGTTCTCATCGGCTACAACGTCTGGCGCGATCGGTACGGGTTGGCGACCGATGTCGTGGGGAAGGCCGTCCGCGTGGGCGAGCAGAGGGCCACCATTGTCGGCGTCATGCCGAAGGGTTTCGGTTTCCCCGACAACCATCAGCTGTGGATGCCTCTGGTGGATACGCCGGAGATCCATCAACGATCGCAGCGCAACCTGATGCTGGTCGGTGTGCGCAAGCCGGGCATCTCGATGGACCAGGCACGTGCCGACCTTGGCGTGATTGCGCAGCGGCTTGCCGCCGAATATCCGACCGACAACCGCGGCATCGGCGTGGACGTCCTGACGTTTCATGTTCGGCAGAACAGCGGACCCATCTTCTTGGTGTTCGTCATGATGCAGGGCGCCGCCGGTTTCGTGCTGCTCATCGCGTGCGCCAACGTGGCCAATCTGATGCTGAGCCGAGCGCTCGGCCGGACGCGCGAGATGTCGGTTCGCGCGGCGATGGGTGCCTCGCGCTGGCGGCTGCTGCGTCAGCTGCTCGTCGAGTCGGTTCTCCTCAGTTTCATCGGCGGCGCCTTCGGCCTCGTGATCGCGCGGTACGCCGTCCGCGCATTCGACGCCGCTGTGGCCGACGTCGGCAAGCCGACGTGGATATTGTTCGAGATGGACTACACCGTGTTCGCGTACTTCGCGGCGGCGTGCCTGCTCACCGGCCTGCTGTTCGGGCTGGTCCCCGCGCTGCAGGCGTCGCGCGTGGACTTGAACTCCACGCTCAAGGAAGGGTCACGGGACTCCGGTTCGAAACGTCGCGGCATCCTCTCCGGCTCTCTGGTCGTCGTGCAGTTCATGCTCGCGCTGGTCCTGCTCTCCGCAGCCGGCATGTTCGTGCGCGGCTTGCTGGAGCAGCGCGCCGTCATGAACGCACTGCCTCTCGATCAACTGCTGACTGCGCGCGTCCTGCTTCCGGCAGACCGCCACAAGGACGACGAGTCGCGTTTCCGGTTCTACGACCAGCTGCTCACCAACCTTCGAGCCACGCCCGGAGTCAGGCGGGCCGAGAGCGTCACGAACCTGCCCGGCGAGGGCGCCGAGACGGTGGACTACCAGCTCGAGGGCCAGCCGGAGGCTGCACGTGGAGCACGGCCCAGCGCCTTGCGTGTCGCCGCTTCACCCGGCTACTTGTCGGCGATCGACGTGCCGATCATTGCCGGCCGGCAGCTCGACGATCGGGATGGTTTCGCCGGCCGCGATTCGATTGTCGTCACCAGCGACTTCGCCGCTCGTGTCTGGCCCAGCCAGTCGCCGCTCGGCAAGCGCCTCCGCCTTTATCCGTCGCCGCCGCCCAATCCCTCGGGTGCCGGGCAGGCCGCCGCGCCACCCGCTCAGCCAGGTCCCTGGCTGATGGTGGTCGGCGTGTCCGGAGATCTCGAGCAGCGTCCATACGAACTCAGTCCCTTGCCTCTGTTGTTCGTCCCTTACGCTCCCGGCAGCTCTCCGGCGATGGCGGTGGTCCTGCGATCGACGGGCGATCCGCACTCCCTCGTTGCTCCTCTCCGCGCCGCCGTCCAACGTCTCGACCCCGATCGTGCGCTGGCGAACGTCGCGACGCTCGGCGAGCGCGTGGCGCAGCAGGGCTGGTATCTGCGCGTGTTCGGATCTGCGTTCGTGATCTTCGCCGCCGGCGCGCTCCTGCTCGCCTCCATCGGGATCTACGCGGTCGTGGCACAGGCGACGGTCCGCCGCACGCGCGAGATCGGCATCCGGATGGCTATGGGCGCGACCTCAGGCAGCATCCTCGGACTGGTCGTCGGCCGCGGTGTGAAGCAGCTTGCCGCCGGCCTCGTCCTCGGTCTTGCCGCGGCGCTCGCGGTCACGCGCCTCATGCGTGAGCTGCTGTTCGGCGTCTCCCCGCAGGACCCGATCGTCTTCGGAGTCGTCATGGCGATCATCGGCCTCGTGGGCCTGGCGGCCTGCTGGCTGCCCGCGCGCCGCGCCGCGCATTTACATCCGCTCGAGGCGCTGCGTCACAAATAGGCACGTTGCGTGTATCGAGAAATCGCGTAGCCCGTACACGCAAGAAGGGCAACCCGAGGGCTACCCTTCTTGCTGCCTCGCACGTTGGCGCCTGGGCGCCGGCTACGAGGACTTCTTGAGCGCGGCGACGAGGGCCTGCAGCATCTGCGCGTACTGCGCATCGGTGGCCTCGAACGCTTTGCGATACTCCGCCTCGGTAATCTTGGCCTTGCCCCAGTTGCCGTCGAACACGACGCTCTTCCCCGAGACGTCGGCGGTGTCGAACGGCTGGTTGTTCTCCCGCTTGAACCGCAGGCCGTTGGCGCCCAGGTCCATCACGAAGACCTTCGACTGCTGCTCTGACGCGCTGCTCAGATCCGCGTAGGCGTCCTGATACTTCTTCTGCCCGAGGAGGTAGTCCATCCGCAACGGCATCGAATACTTCGCGCTCACCACGAGCAGCTGGCTGCCGGCGATATACAGCGCGCCGACGTACTGGTCGGCCGACTCCTGGCGCGCGGCGATGCTGTCAAGCTTCATCGCGTCGAGCAGACGCGTCAACTCGGTGGCGATGAGGGCGGACTTGGATTCCTGAGCACGCGCAACCGATGGGACCATCAGTGCGAAGGCGACGACTACGACACGGAAGCGATGAACGGCGCGCGTCACAGTGCTCCTCCCGGAAGTCCTCGCGGATAGCAGGGATTGCACTTGTATCACCTGACCCGTCGCAGGTCAATACAATCGAGACCAGGGACGGATCGACGGCGTCGCCCTTCAGCAGCGTCTCCATCACGGCCGGCGCGGCATGTCGCATGCCCGCGTTCTGCACGTAGATGATCAGCCGATGAACGAGGCGTCGTCTTCGCCGACGTCGGGCGACGGACCGTGCCGGCGTGGCCGCCGGTCGCGTTCGAAGAACGACCCGAACGCCGCCTTCAGACCTTGGAAGATCGCCATGCCGTTGCGCGCCGGCCCGAGGATGGTGTCCTGCACTGTCGTCAAGGTCTCGTCCACGCGCTGCGCGACGTCGTCCATGACAACGGCGGCGCGCTCGACCTGCGCCGTGGCGATCGCGGTGGCCCGCGCCGCGTCGGTGGAGATCTGATGCACTTTGGCCGAGATCTCCTGCACGTTGGCGACGATCGGACGCACGTTCTCCTCGATGCGGCCGAGCGCACTTCCGACCTGACGGGCGGTCCGCAAGGCCACGACGGCCGCGGTCAGCTGGAGAATCGCCATCACCAGGACCGACCCCGCGATGACGCCGAGGAAGACGTCGGTCACGCGTCGGGCCCTGTCTCGCGCGTCGCCGCCTGGAACTGCTCCTTCGCACGGTCGAAGGCGGTGGTCAGATTGTCACGCGAGCGGTTGACGATCTCGCGCCCCTGTCGCGCAGCCTCGGTGGCGCGCTCGCGGCCTTCACGCGCACGCTGACCCAGGTACTCCCGCGTCTCTTCGCCCTTCGCCGGCGCAAACAGCAGCGCCACCGCCGCGCCCACCGCCGCGCCGGTCATGAAGGCGAACAACACGCCGCCGGCTCCGATTCCCTGTTGATTGGACATCTCGTACTCCACGCCCTTCGGCTGCGCTCAGGGCCGCCCCGAGCCACGTCGAGGGGGCGTCAAAACAGACTGACCTTGACGTTCAAGAATTTCTTCGGGTCCTTGCGGATGTTGGCAATGAGATTGCGCAACTCCACCATCGTTCCGTTCATGTTCTCATACAACTGCTTGTCACGCAGTAGCTGTCCGGCCGTGCCTTCTCCCTGCTGCAACGCCGCCACGATCTTATCCAGCCGCTCGGTCGTCGAGTTCAGCCTGTTGTAGAGCTCCTGGTCAGTCGCGAGCTTGCCCAGTGTGCCCTCCCCGCGACTGAGCCGGCCGGTCACCGCGTCGAGATTGGCCGTCGCCGACTTCAGCGACGTCGCGAGGGCATCGTCGTTCATCAACTTTCCGAGGCTGCCCTCACCCGCCCGGATCCGCTCGGTCATGGCCTGCAGGTTCTCGAGCGACCGTTCGAGCGCCCGCGCCGCCGCCGGGTCGGTGGCGAGCCGGCCGAGGGTCCCGCGCCCGCTGTTGATGCTGTTGGCCACTTGCTCGGCCGACGACACCAGCGTCGTGAGCTCCGTGTACAAGGCGTCATCGGTAAAGAGCTTGCCCATCGTGCCGCGGCCGGCACGGAGCTCCTTCACCAGTTCCGTCGCCGCCTCGAGGCCTGCGCTCGCCTGCTCCGCCACTTGACCGAGCGATCCGGCGGTGCGCCCCGCCCGTACGTATCCCCAATCCGGAATCGGAGTGCCCTCGCTCGACGCCGTGATGTCGATCGCCGCCTCGCCAAGGAGCGACACCGATCCAAGCGTCGCGACCGACGTGTCCGTGATGCGGGGGCGACTCTCTTTGCTCACCTCCATCAGCACTTCCACGCGATCGCCGATGAAGTCGACGTCGGTGACCGAGCCCACTTCGACGCCGGCGACGCGCACCGGCGCGCCTTCCTTCAGGCCCGAGACGTCCGGCAGCATGGTCTTGATGGAATACCGCTGCCAGAAGAAGCCGCCGGAGCCGCTGAGCAGGAAGATCAGGAACGTCGCCATGAACACGGCGAAGATCGATACGAGCCCGATCTTGAGCTCGGCCCAGGCCAGCGAGCGCGTGCGTGGCATGAATCGGTCCCTCTACGAAAGAAACTCTCTGATGTACGGATCCGTCGAGGCGCGAAGCTCACTCGCATTGCCCTCGAAGCACACGAGGCCGTCCTTCAGCATGATGAACTCGGCTTCGTCCGCCTTCTGCTCGTCGGCCTGGGTGATGCGGACCGTCTCGCCTTCGCGGGCCGCCTCGTGCGTGGCGACGAAGAAGGCATCGCGAAGCTGGTGGGTCACCACCACCGACGTCGCACCTTCCAGGTCGCGCAGCTTGACAATCTCGTGGTCCACCGTCATCGCCGTGATCGGATCGAGTCCAGTGGTGGCTTCGTCGTAGAGCAGGATTCCCGGCTTGGCCGCCATCGCGCGGGCAATGGCGACGCGCCGGCGCTGTCCGCCCGACAGCTCCGACGGCATGCGCTCCACGAAGTCGTGCAGGCCGACGAAGCCGAGCACCTCTTCGACGCGGCGACGCGCCTCGTCGAGCGGCGTGTCGCTCTCCTCGTACAGCTTGTAGCCGACATTCTCTTCAACGGTCAGCGAATCGAACAGCGCGCCCTCTTGAAACACCATGCCGATGTCGCCGCGCACGTCCATGAGCTCCGGCTCGGTCATCGTATCGATACGCTTCTTGTTGACCCAGATCCCGCCGCCATCCGGCTTCCAGAGCCCGAGAATCAGCTTGAGGATGGTGGACTTCCCCGACCCGCTCGCGCCAAGGATCACTTTCGTGTGACCCGGCAGCAGCTGGAAGCTCACCTCCTTCAGTACGACCTTGTCGTCGAAGGCCAGCGAGACCTTGTCGAGCACGATGGATGCGTCCTGTATTGGCATCGAGACTCCGGGCCGGCTAAAGCCGGCCCCCACGATCGCAATCGTAGGGGCCGCCTTCAGGCGGCCCTAGTACAACAACGAAATCAACAACCTCGTCACGAAGAAGTCGACGGCGATCACCGCCACCGACGAGGCGACGACCGCGTTGGTCGTCGCGCGGCCGACTCCTTGAGTTCCCCCGCGTGCGTTCAGGCCGACGTAGCATCCGATTGTGACGATCACATAGCCCAGGCAGAACGGCTTGACGAGTCCCATCCACGCATCGTTCAGATACAGCCCGTCGACAACTGAATTCCAATAGACGCTCGACGCCACACGCAGCTGAAACACGGCAATCAGCCAGCCGCCGAGGATGCCGACGGTGTCGGCGATCACGGTGAGGACCGGCGCCATGAAGAAGCCGGCCAGCACCCGCGGCACCACCAGTTTGCGCACCGGGTCCGTGCCGAGCGCACGCAGCGCGTTGATCTGATCGGTCACCACCATCGAGCCAAGTTCGGCGGCAATGCCCGACCCGATGCGGCCGGCGAGCATCAGGCCCGTCAGCACCGGCCCCAGTTCCTTGACCATCGAGGCGCTGACCAGACGTCCGACGAACGGGCGGGCGCCGAACTGGTCGAGCGTGGCCCCGGACTGCAGCGCGAGCACCGCGCCGGTGAAGAATCCGGTCAGGACGACAACCGTGAGCGACCCGACGCCGATCTCCTCGAACTGCTCCACGATGTCGCGAACGTAGAAGGGGCGCGACGTGGCGGCGCGGATCGTCTGGCCCTGCAGGCGCATATAGTCCTGCACCTCGACGACGGCGCCTTTGAGCCAGTTGTCGATCAGACTGAACACGGGCTACCGGCCGCCAGTGTTCAAGCTCGTGAGGCCCAGCTCGCGCGTGCGAAGCGCCTTCAGGGAGTCGCGCAGCGCTGCCGCACGCTCGAAATCGAGGTTGGCCGCCGCCGACTTCATCTCGACTTCGAGGCGCGCAATTTCCGCATCGACCTCGGCCTGGGTGCGGAATGCGTCGATCGGGTCTCTCGTCACGGGCGTCATATAGTCCCGCTCGTACACGCTCGACAACACCTCATCAATCGACCGGACCACGGATTCGGGTGTGATGCCATGCTCCGTGTTGTAGGCGTGCTGAAGCGCGCGGCGCCGCTCTGTCTCGCTGATCGCCGACTTCATGGAGGCGGTCATGTTGTCAGCGTACATGATGACGCAACCACGCACGTTTCGGGCCGCGCGACCGGAGGTCTGAATCAGTGAGCCGGCCGAACGCAGGAACCCTTCTTTGTCGGCGTCGAGGATCGCGACCAGCGACACTTCCGGCAGATCGAGGCCTTCACGCAGGAGGTTGATGCCGACGAGGACGTCGAAGACTCCACGCCTGAGGTCGCGCAGAATCTCGACCCGCTCCAGCGTCTCGATGTCCGAATGTAAATAGCGGACCTTCACGCCCAGCTCCTGGTAATACGTCGTCAGGTCCTCCGCCATGCGTTTGGTGAGCGTCGTGACGAGGACACGCTCCTTGCGCTCGGCCCGCTCGCGGATTTCCTTGAGCAGGTCGTCGACCTGGCCGCGCACTGGCCGCACCTCGATCGGCGGGTCCATCAGGCCCGTCGGGCGAATCACCTGCTCCACCACCACGCCGCCGGCTTTCGCCAGCTCGTAGGGACCCGGCGTCGCGGACACGAAGACCACCTGCTTGACCCGCTGCTCCCACTCCTCGAAGTTGAGCGGCCGGTTGTCGAGTGCTGACGGCAGCCGGAAGCCGTAGGAGACCAGCACTTCCTTCCGCGACCGGTCGCCGAAATACATGCCCCTGACCTGTGGCACGGTCTGGTGACTCTCGTCCACGATCACGATCGCGTCCTCGGGCAGATAGTCGAGGAGCGTCGGCGGCGGCGCACCCGGGGGACGGCCATTGAGGTGCCTGGCGTAGTTCTCGATGCCGTGGCAATAGCCGATCTCACGCATCATCTCGAGGTCGAACATCGTGCGCTGGTGCAGCCGCTGCGCCTCGAGGAGCTTGCCTTCCGACTCCAGGTCGCCGCGCCGCTGCTTCAGTTCCTCCTTGATCGACTCCACGGCCAGCTTGGTCCGATCGCGCGAGGTCACGAAGTGCGACTTCGGGTAGACGGCAATTTTGTCGAGGCGCTTGAGGATCTTCCCGGTGAGCGGATCGAACCATGCGAGCTCGTCGACTTCGTCGCCGAACAGGCCGATGCGCAGCGCGTGCTCCTCATACGACGGCACCACTTCGACGATGTCGCCCCGCACGCGAAAGGTGCCACGGCCGAACTCGGTGTCGTTGCGCTCGTACTGGATCTCGACCAGCTTGCGCAGGATCTGATCGCGATCGATGCGCTGCCCGACCTCGAGCGGCAGCAGCAGGCCGTAGTACGCCTCCGGCGAGCCGAGGCCGTAGATGCACGACACGCTGGCCACGATGATGACGTCGCGGCGCTCGAAGAGCGATCGCGTCGCCGACAGTCGCATGCGATCGATCTCGTCGTTGATCGTCGCTTCCTTCTCGATGTACGAGTCGGTGGCCGGGACGTAGGCCTCCGGCTGGTAGTAGTCGTAGTAGCTGACGAAATACTCGACGGCGTTGTCAGGGAAGAAGCGCCTGAACTCCTGATAGAGCTGGGCGGCAAGCGTCTTGTTGTGCGCCATCACCAGCGCCGGACGGTTCACCTGGGCCAGCACCTGCGCCATCGTGTAGGTCTTGCCGGAGCCCGTGACACCCAGCAGCACCTGGCGGCCGTCGCCGCGATTGAGCCCGTCGACGAGCTCCGGCACGGCGTGAACCTGGTCGCCGGCCATCTCGAAGTCGCTGACGAGCTTGAAACGGTCGTGGGACATTGGCTGGTTCTTGGTTCTTGGTTCGTGGTTCTTGGTTCGTGGTTCGTGGTTCGTGGTTGGAAGTTGGGAGTTGGACTCAGGTTCGGATTGGGAGTTGGGAGTTGCCTATTTGCGGTACGGTGCGAAGTAGCCCTTGCGCGACTGCACGCGCAGATCCTTCGAGTCGGGCCGGCGCACTTTGATCTCGACCTTCCGCCACGTGCCGTCGGCGGCCGCGTTGGTGGAGATGTAACCGACGCTGTACTGCGCACGAATCTGCGACACGATCTTGTCGTAGGCCTCGTCGATCTCCTTCATCGCGTACGGGAAGAACGCCTCGCCGCCGCTCTCGGCGGCCAGCTGCGACAGGCGGAGACGCTGCTCCCCTTTCGCGCCGCCCGGCTGGTTCTCGAGAAAGCCAATCGAGTACACGGTCACGTCCGAGGCGCGCACCAGTGTCAGGACGTCGCCGAACCGAATCGTGCTGCGGGTGTCACCGCCGTCGGTGAAGAGCACCAGGATCTTACGGCCCTGCGCTTCGGCGGCCCCGTCCAAGTACACGCCAAGAGCATCGTACATCGCGGTGAACCCGCCAGGCTTGCGGGCACGAATGCGCTCCACCAGCCGCGGAAAGTCCTGCTGCCCGTACTTCGCCACGCGCACCTCGGTGTCGAAGTCCACCAGCGTGATGTCCTTCGCGTCGGTGAGGGTGTTCAGGAACTTGACGGCGGCCGATCGCGACAGCTTGATGTCGGCATCCATGCTGCCGCTGGTGTCGAACAGCAGGCCGATGTGCAGCTCCGGGGCGGTGTCGGGGTTGTCGCCGCGCGCGCTCACATCGCCGCGCGCGAAGTATTCGATCGTCTGTTTCTTGCCGTCCTCGAAGATCTCGAGATCATCCCGAGTGAGGTCGGTCACGAAGTTGGCGCGGCGGTCGCTGACAGTGACGCCCAGGCTCACGAGCTCCGTGCCGGCCCGGAACGTCGGCTGCGTGCCCTGGGCGTCGGACCCGGGCGCACCGAAGGGCTGAGCCGCCACGAGGGCGAACCAGGCCACAACCGCAATACCCGCCAGGACGCCCGTGCCGGAGGTCCGGAAACCCATGAAGGCACTGATCATAGTCCCGCAACGGCCGGGAGGCGTATAATGGCGCTTTGGTGCCTATGTCTAGGGTTCAGCCTGAGACAGCCGCGAAAAGCACCCTATGAGGTGCATCGCCGCCTGTCAGACGGAGCTGGCCATCCGGATGCTCGATGAGATCCTGTTGCCCAGCTTCGAAGTCGAGTTCCTGGTCGAGAGCAAGTCACTCGCTCGTCGGTTGCACGACGGCGGAATGAACGTGACCTGCGGCAATCTCCGCCGCATGGACACGTATGTGAAGGCCGACCTGTCCCCCGGCACGTGTATCGTGGTCGAGGACAACGGTCGCAAGAGCCTCAAAAAGGTGCTCGAGGCCATCTGGGATGCGGGCGGAACGCTCGTGTATTGCCTGGGCGTCGGCACCTCCCACACCAGCGAACGCGAAGAGGAGCTCAAGGCGCAGTTCCCGGAACTGAACTACCTGGCGCTCTCGGAACTGTTCGGGGGTCCGCTCCTGACCGAGTTCAGCCGATCCCTTACCCGCCTCAAGGTTCAGCAGTATCAGCGGTTCTTCAGCGACGCCGACCGCGTCCTCATCCTCCTGCACAACGACCCGGACCCCGATGCGATGGCCAGCGGCCTGGCGCTGCGCACCGTGCTGCACCGCAACCGGCAGACGGCGGTGATCGCGGCGCTGCAGGGAGTCACGCGGCCCGAGAACCAGCGGATGATGAACCTGCTCGACATCCACGTGGACATCCTCACGCTGGAGCAGGTCGAGACCTTCGATCGCATCGCGATGGTTGACGTGCAGCCGCACTATTTCGGCGGCGCCATCGATCGCGTGGGCCTGGTGATCGATCATCACCCCGAGCAGCCGGGCTACACCGCCGTCTACAAGGACGTCCGCGTGGACTACGGCTCGACGTCCACGATCCTGACCGAACATCTGCGCGCCGTGGACATGAACATCTCCGAGCGGGTGGCGACGGCGATGCTCTACGCCATCAAGTCCGACACGCTGTTCTTCAACCGCCAGGCCAACCGCGTCGACATCGAGGCGTTCTCGTACCTCTATCCGCTGGCCGATGCCACGCTGATCCGCAAGATGGAGGGCGCCGAAATCACGATGGACCGGCTCGAGTTCGTCGTCAAGGCGAAGCAGCACGGGGTGATGAAGGAGCAGGTGTTCTGCGCGTTCCTCGGCACCACGCCGCGCGAGGACTTCATCCCCTACGTCGCCGACTTCTACCTGCAGCTCGAGAACGTGCAGTGGACGATCGTCTCGGGGATCGTCAACGACTCGCTCATCATCTCGGTGCGCAACCTGGGCTACTCGCGCAACGCCGGCGAGTTCGTGCGGAAGTACTTCAACGACATCGGCAGCGCCGGCGGCCATCGCGCGATGGCCAAGGCCGTGGTGCCGATCGCCGCCTTCAAGGTCAAGTTCGGGAACCTCCAGGCCGAGCAGTTCACCGACAGGGTGCTCGGACTGGCGCTCGAGTTCCTGCACGAGCACCAGCCCGACAAGAAATTAGTGAAAGCTTAGTCGTTCGGGACGTTCGGATCGTTCACGTTCATCGGTCGCCTCCCGACTTACCGCCAAAGGGTACGTAAGTGTTCGGCTTGAGCCGGATCGTGCACACGTAGTGTCCGGCTTCAGCCGGCTTTAGCCGGACGACCATTGATCTTCATCGATCGCTGCCAGACCGACCGCCAAAGAGCGCCAGATCCACGGCGTCTCCCATGGCCTTGTAGCCGGCGTCGCCCGGATGCAGGTGATCGCCCGAGTCATAAGCCGGCAGGAACTTGGTCGGTGCGGCCGGGTCGCGGGTCACCATGTCGAAGTCGATCACGCCATCGTAGGTACCGCTCGTCTTGATCCACTGGTTGAGCGCCTGCCGCTTGGCCTCGCCCTCGGGACTCCAATAGCCCGCGCCCTCGAAGGGCGTCAGCGTGGCGCCGTAGATCTTCAACCCGCGCGCGTGCGCCCGCGCGATCAACTGCTTGTGTCCGGCAATCAGGTCCGCCGCGCTCGGCGACGGGTTGCTTCGTGCGATCCCGATGTCGTTGATGCCTTCCATCACGACGACGTGCGTGACACCGGTCTGCATCAGCACATCACGATCGAACCGGGCCAGCGCGCTGACGCCGGCCCCGTCGCCCAGCACGCGATTGCCGCTGATCCCCGCGTTCAGCACCGCGACTCCAGGACCACGCCGCGCGGCGAGCCGGCGGGCCAGATGGTCCGGCCAGCGGTGGTTCATGTCCGCCGTCGACCGCGCGCCATCGGTAATCGAATCGCCGAATGCCGCGACCGCGGACGTCCCGGCCGGCGCCGCGACTTCCACGCGGGCGAGCAGGAACCAGGCCCCCGTCCGCGCGCTCACCGGCAGCGACGCCGCTCCCGAATGATTGCCTGTTTCCGACACGAAGTTCGTCTGCGACGCGCCGTTATGCGTGGTCACCGGCGATGGGCTGACACCGAGGTCGCCGGGAACAAACAGGTCAACGACGAGGTCGGACACCGGTGCGACCGTCAGCTCCACGGGATCGGTCACCACCGTCGCGCCCGCCAGAATAGTGAAGGTCGAGGCACCGCTCACGGTCATCGGCTTCGCGGACGAGGTGAGGATCGCCGCCTCTTTGTCGCGCGGCGCGACGTGGGCCGCGCCAACCTCAATCGGCGCCGTCCCAAAGGCGTTGCTCAAAACCACGCGCACACGGCTACCGCCGATGCTCGTGCGCACGATCTGACGGATCGTCTGATTCGTCAGCGTCGCCGGCGGGAGGAAGCCGCCGCGTCCGCCACCGGGCGGGGCCGGGGCGACGACCGGTGCGGCCGCACCGGGTGCCGCGGGCGCCGCCGGCGCCGCAGGTGTGGGTGCCGCCGCCGGCGCGGGCGCCTGCGGAGCAGCCGGCGCTCCCGGGCCTTGGCCACGCGCGCCGCCCTGAGGCAGCGGACGAGATACGAGCGCAGTTGCCCACGTCGCCACCCACTGCTCACCCCGCCGGTTCTGCGCGAACACTGGCAGTGCGGTCAGCAGGACGATGGCGAGCACGAGAGAACGTCTGATCAGATGCATGCTGGACTCCCTTGTCGACGGGATTGTACGCGGAGATCGCGAAAGTACGCTTCTCCCCGGTCTGACGTTTAAGTCTTCGATGATGCGGGAGGTGCCTGCCGTCTTTACGGCAAACCAGTTGTCGGCTGTGGCGTATGCTGCTGACGTTCTCCGTGGAGTCGGCCAGCCCAAGTACAGGTAGAAAGAGAGCGCGCACATGCTTTCAGCGGTTCCAGGGAAGCCATTCTTCTTTCAGGCACAGACCGGAGACGAGGTGACCATCGTGTCGCTCTCGCATGGAGCGGGCCCGAACGTGCCGGCATTCCGCTATGCCGGGCAGGCACTGGAGCTCGATGACGTGGCGGTCGGCCAGGGCAAGACCCAGCCTGGAGCCACGTTCACCGTCGTCGCCGGACGCAAGCGGCTGAGTGCACTCGCGCCGTTTGCGACCAAGCCACCAAAGGGCGAGTTCTTCTTTCACGAAGTCCTGGTCAACGGTCAGAACATCTCACTTGCCTTGTTGGGCTCGGTGCTGCCCGACGATCCAACGATTGCATGGACGATCGAGGGCGTATGACACCGCGCCACGCTATCGCCATCGCCATCACTGTCGTCGCCGTTCTCTTCTGTCCGGTTTCCAGTCGAGCGGCTGGCAGTCCCGCAGCGGATGTGGCCCTCGAAATCAAGCGGCTCGCCGCCACCATCAAGGAGATCCGCGCGAATCCGTCGCTCGATCAGGACGACCGGCTGGCAAATGAGATCGCCTTTCACAGTCGCCGTCAGCGCTTCTTCCTGGTCTATGCGATCCTGCGCGATCGCTGGGGTATCGTCGTGACCCCGGCGGACATTGCCGCGGCGAGCCCACCTGATTCATCCGCCGTCGAACAGGCGCGCACAGACGTCCAGGCCGGCGCCTCGGCCTCCTCGAGTGGCTCCTCGAGTCTGATCTCAAAGGGCAGTGGACCGTCGTACTTCGCCGCCGCCGTGGAAAACGGCGCATTGTTGAAGAGCGCGAGCGCCACCACGACGACGTTTCAAGGCAATCTCATCGGCATCTTCGATGCCCTCAATGCCAAAGGCTACGCCGAGGACTACGAGGATGCGAAGGTGACGCGGTTCCTGCGGCGGTTGTCGTTCTCGTTCACGCTGAGGAATACCAACCCCGAGGCCGCGCCAGAGCCGACCGACACCGCGCCGGACGCGGCAGGTCTCACCGACACGATCCGCCGGCAAGTCGAGCAATTCGACCAGCGATTGGAGCAATACAGCGCTCGCGCGATCGTCGGACGGAATCGCCGCGATCCGCGCGACGAGGCCAACCTGACCGCCCTGCAAAAGCTGATGAGCACCCGAGGCCAGCAACTGCTGGAGGCGCTGGACGAGGCGCTCGCGGATCTGTCCAGCGACGAGTACGACGCGTGGATCACCGATTCGGTGCGTGAGCTCAAGGCAGTACCGCTTCCGTTTCTCGAAGGGACGATCGTCAAGCGATTGAACCTCCTGTGCGATATCGCCAACGAGAAGGTGCCCGCCTTTCAGGACCACGCGGTGAGTGCGTACCAGGCGTACTCGGCGTTCCTGAGTGCGCGGAGCACAATACTGGATGCGATCGAGAAGCGCCCCCTGCTATCGGTCGAATACGTGCACCAGCGGCAAACACTCGAAGCCGGCTGGTCGACCTACAGGTTCATCGGCGAAGGACAGAAAGGCCGCTGGGACCTGACCGCCAACGCGGCGTACACCCGCTATCACCACCGGCCCGAGAGCGGCGGATCCCTGTTTCGTGACTTCCAGATCGGGGCGGCGGCGGATCGGCCGCTGGGCAATCCTGCCCTCCGCGGACAGTCCACCGGTCCATTCGCCAACGCCGTCCTGTCCATCGCCTTCCTCTACGAGCGGCTCTCGGAATCGGCGACCGTCGTCTTCGGCGATCGCACGCTGTCGGTGCCACCCGGAAATCTCTACCTCGGACAGCTGCGAGTGACGTTGCCCATGGGCGCAGCCGGCGTGAAGATGCCGGTGTCGGTCACCTTCTCCAATCGCACAGAGCTCATCGAGGAGAAGCAGGTCCGGGCGAACGCTGGGTTCACCTTCAACTTCGACGCCGTGGCGGCGGCCATACGGCCATGAGACATCTCCTTCCTCTCGTTCTCCTCTCGTGTGTGCTGAGCGCCACCTGCGTGCGCGATGTTCGCTACCGCTATTTCCCGGGACAACCCTGTGGCACTGCTGACTGCGTGAACCTGCCCGCCCAGGTTGCTGGTCCGGGCTGGGAGATGGCGTTCGCCGAGTTCAAGGATGACGGCAGCGCCTGGGATCCATTGCAGACCGAGGCCGCCATCGAGCTGATCAAACGGGCGCAAGCCGACAACGGCGCGGCAGTGGTGCTGCTGTACGTGCACGGCTGGAAGAACAACGCGAATGATGCCCCGGCGGGAACGAGAAAGGACGTCGAAAAATTCAGAACGGCGCTCAATCGCGTGGCGCTGATGGTTTCGCACTTGAAGCACGACAACCGTCTCCCGCCGCTGGTCGGCATCTACATCGGATGGCGCGGTTCGACGGTCACCCTCGAACCAGGGAAGACGCTCTCGCTGTGGTCCCGTCGCGCCACGGCCCGGCGCGTCGGCCGAAGCGCCTTGTTCGACGCCATGAAGCGCATCGTCGAAGCGGCCAAACCCGCGGGGGACACGCGCAGCCGACTGATCCTGGTCGGCCACAGCTTCGGCGCTCGCGTGCTCGAGAACGCCGTGGATGGTCTCGACGCTGAGAACGCGACGGAGGGGCCGATGCTCGCGTGGCAGCGGTCTCTCGGAGCGCCGGGCACGATCAATCCGGCACCCCCCGCCGACCTCGTGGTGTTCGTGAACGCCGCGACCCAATCCACGATCTCCGGTAAGACGATCCAGCGCCTGAAAGACAAGTCGGTGGTGTTCTACGGGCCCGGCGGAAGCGTCGAGTCATGCAAAGACGACCCGGCCGGTGACCGGCGGGCCGAATGCCGGCCGCTGCCGCTGTACGTGGCGGTGTCGTCCACTGGCGACCTGGCGACACGCTACCTGCTGCCGATCGCCAACACCCTCATTCCCGCCGGGCCGCTGCCACTGCGCCTCCGCGCGGCGGCGTTCACCGGCCGGCTGCAGTCGCATGTCGTCACCCAGGTGGACTGTCCTCCTCCGGTGCCCTACCAGTGCGATCCGTCACGCGACCTGGAGCTCTGCTTCGAGGCGACCCGGGACGAGCAGCGTGTCTGCTATCAGGTGCAGCGGAAGAAGAACGGCACCAATCACACGCCGTTCTGGGCCATGACGGTGGATCCTCGCGTTGTCACCGATCACGGTGACATCTGGAATCAGAATCTGCTCAACCTCTTCGTGGCGGTTCTCGAGCGGAGCAAAGCGGCCGACAGGTATACGACTCGCACGCTCACGACAGGCTCCTAGACATCTTCTAGGTCTCACGCGGTGGCGTTGCCCGGTCTCCAGTGTTCATCGATTTGCAGGCGAACACCGTGCTGCCAAACGGCAAGCAGGCCGAGAAATGGGAGGGGATCACGATTGGTCCGCGCCTCTGGAACGGCGCCCGCCTGATCCTGGCGGGCAACGACAACGACTAACTCAACTCCCAACTCCCAACCCTCTATAGCTGCTTCCAACTCCCAACCTTGGGAGTTGGAGGTCCCTTTTGGGAGTTGGACTCTGGTTCGGATTGGGAGTTGGGAGTTCTCACGTTAGGGCTTGTCAGGAAATAACAGCTTGTACTCCTGATCGGCGCGTGGTACGGTGCGGGCATGGATCAGGCCACGCTGCGGACCAAACATGCGGCCTTGTCGCCGGTGTTGACGGAGCGGGCGCGCCGGCTGTGGGCCG
>DATDOE010000035.1:0-32693 GCA_035293405.1 Vicinamibacterales bacterium
TCCAGAAGCTCGTGGACGCCGGCGTGGCGATCGTCAAGCTGCAGGAAGCGGCGGCGGTCTACATGCCGGATGTCACCCAACAGACGGTGGACGCGCTGCAGTCGTTCGCGAAGACGATCTATCTCTCGCAGACCTGCCAGATGAAGGACGGGAAGACGACCTGGTTCCTGAACCTCGAGGACGCCTTCGAGGCCTGGTATAAGGACCCCGGTCCACGCGAATGGCGCACGCATTTCCACGTCCCCGTGTTCCTGGACGACCTCGGGGCCTTGGGCACCACCCGTTTCGCCCTCGAGCAGGCTCTGGCCGTCCACAAGCAGACCCCCCTTTCGACGCACCTCGAGATCGAGACCTATACCTGGGACGTCCTGCCCCCCCACCTCAAGACCGGCGACATCGTCGAATACGTCGCTCGCGAAATCGACTGGGTCAGGGGGCAACTCGTTTAAGTGGAAAAGTGAAAGAAGTGGGTCGACTTTTCCACTTACTTTTCCACTTCTTCAACATTTCCACTTTTCCACTTCCGAGGGCTTTCATGAACGTCGGCTTTATCGGTCTCGGCCGGATGGGACAGGGGATGGCGAGCCGCATCGTGGGCGGCGCGCACAGCCTCGCTGTCTACGATGCCGTTCCTGCACAGGCCAAGGGGCTCGCCGAGGCGGGCGCGCGCGTGGCTTCATCGATCGCCGACCTCTGCGCGGGATCAGAGATCGTCATCACGATGTTGGTCGAGGACGCGACGGTCATCGACGTGGCGTTGGGGACCAGAGGCGTGTGTGCATCGATGCCGGCCGGCACGATTCATCTCCTCATGGGCACACACGGCGTGGCCACGGTTCGCACGCTCGAGGCGAGACATGCGCAGTCCGGTCAACTGCTCGTGGCGGGGCCGGTGCTGGGACGGCCCGACCTGGCTGCGTCAGGGCAGCTCGGCATTGTGGCAGCGGGGCCGGACGAAGCGGTGCGCCGCTGCGAGCCGCTCTTCGCACTGATGGGCCGGCGAACGTTCCTCGCCGGGCCGAAGCCCGAATCGGCCACGGCGATCAAGCTCGCGAACAACGCCGTGCTGGGGTGCGCCATGGTAGCGATGGCAGAAGGATTCGCACTCGTGCGCAAGTACGGTGTGGTCCCTCAGGTCTTTCAGGATGTGATGACCGAGGGCCTCTTCTCGGCGCCGGCCTACAAGGTCTACGGCCAGAAGATGGTGGACGAAAGCTTCGACCAGGTCGGCTCGCCGATTCTCGTCGGCTTGAAGGATGCGAATCTCATCGCGGCCGCCGCCGATCTGGCACGTGTCCCGATGCCCAGCCACAACGTCTATCACGACCGCCTGCTCGGCGCCGTCGCGCACGGCGACGGCGATCGCGATCAGGCGGTGCTCGCACGGGAGCAGGCCAGGGCCAGCGGGCTCGCGTAGGAGCCTGTGGAGGTGGGTCTTCGGATCCGCCTCCCGATCACGATTTCACGACTCAGAGAAGACCCCGTATCTCAGGACTCTGTCTTCCTCACAGGCGACTGAAGTACCTGCGGGCGGCAGAAACCCGCGCCAATCGCGCGGCGTCGGTATTGCTCATTTACCAGGCGCATGCTCCTCCTCAACCGCTTTCGAATTGCCCTTATCAGGTGTGCTCTTGGTCTCGCGGCTCTCGGTGGCGTCGCCGCGCTGTTCCTCGCGTACCACTACCTTCACAGCTCTTCACCATCTGGCGATGCAGTGGCCGATGTCGCCAACGCCGCGATCGAGGAGCCCGTGGCTCCTGATGCCGGCACCGGTGTGACGGGTTCGCACACGTCGAACCCGCCCACGGGTCAGACCGATGAGCGCGCCCGTCAAGCGCTGGCGTCACTGCTGGCGGCCGGGAACCAGGGCTCCGATCTCTCGGCCTATGACGGACTGAATCTCCCGTCAGAGCCAGCCGAACAGGTCGACGAGTTTTTGATCTTCGGCGGCTTCGAGGATCTCGTTGCCGGCTGTGAGTCGTGCGGGCCATGGGCGACATTCGACGTGCCCGAGCTCCAGCTGGCTGGCATGGGCTTCATCGCCACACCCGGGGCCAGCGGAATGTTCGGCCGCCTGCCTTCGGGCCGTGACGGCGGCGGGGCATCAGGTGGAAGTGGTGGAAGCGGCGGTGCGTCCGGCGGCTCGGGCGGCGACGGCCCTGAAATGAAAGTGACCCCGTCTCCAACGTCCACCTCGTTACCGCCCGGTGGATCCGTCGGCGACGATCAAGACGACGAGGACACAGACGAGGATCCGGTTCAGACTCCGAACAACAACGGACCCTCAGACGAGATTCATCAAACGTCGAACGGGCCTTCAGACGAGACGCCCAACGACGGCGAGCCGGGTTCGGATCCCAACGGCGATCCCGAACGGCCCGTCTCCGTCCCGGAGCCATCGACGCTGCTGCTGGCTGGCTTCGGCCTCAGCGGGTTGGCAGCAACCAGACGATGGAGTCGCAGGTCCCGCTAGCTCCGCACGGACTCGCTCCCCTCCGGTGAAGCGCACGGTCGGCGAACGTCGACCGTGCATCATTCTGTCCGCATAGACACCCCACACTCTTCACGATGCTGAAAGGCACCGCGCTGCGCCCGCTGCCCAGCGTCGTCGCATCCGCTGTCGCGCAGCGCACGAGATAGGGCATCCGCATCGCGCTCGCGGCGCGACCTGTGCAGGTTCAGATAAGGCCCGCCAGTGCAGGACTCAGTCTTCCTCGAGGGAGACTGAGTCCTGCCGCCCGGCGGAATCCCGCGCCAATCCGGCGGCCCTGGTTTTGCGATTTCTACTGGGCAAATGTTCCCCTTTGCCCCTCGGTGCCGGCGCCCATTGCTCGTCGGCCTCGGCCTGAGTGGCCGGTTCGCGACAACCTCAGACAACACGAAAGGTGACTGAATGAAGTACGCGTATGCGCTGCTCGTGTCGGCCAGCTTCCTCCTGGTCGGCTGCGGCAGTCACTCTCCGCTCTCTCCCGATGCGGTGTCCGGGTTGAGTCCGGGTCTGGCGGCGTCCACCAGGCCTGCCCCCGGTGTCACGGCTCAGGCCTACTTTCCGCCCATCAATCCGCCCGGGATCTCGTGCCCCTCTGATGCGCCACAGATCCGCGTCAGTTCGCTGGGCAGGCGGATGGACATCGAGTTCTCTGAGATCACGGGTGCCTACACGTACGAGATCGCGATCGACTTCTACAAGGGCAACGTCTCCGAGCTCATCGAGCATCTGGAAGTTCCAGCGCCTGCTCATCGGACAGAGTGGTATGGGCCGTGGGGTGGCAGGTACCAAGTCAAGGTCCGCACAATGAACTGCGGGGGCTTCGGCCAGTGGTCCGATGTCTACTCTCTCCACCTTGACGACGAGATCACGACGCCGGCGCCGACACCAACGCCAATACCCGAGCCCGAGCCCGAGCCCGAACCCGAACCGCAGTGCATGGTCGCCTGTTCCTAGTCGACGAAATCGGTGCTGGCCTCGGGCCGGCGCCGGTATTCACACCCGAAGTCTCTATTGAGACTCGAGCCACCACAAGGCATCATCGGGATCGCTGAACGCCTTCGAGGTGATGCCGTACTTCCCGTAGGTCGAGGCCAGACTCTTCATCGTCACCTGCCCGACGGTCTTCTCGGGCTGCACGATGGCCCAGTACTTCCATCCCGCCAGCGCCGTCTGCGGGAACCAATGCTCGTGGCTCCACTCGACATCTTCGGGTCGAAGTACGGCATTCCGGCGATCGTCGGAAAGCCACTTCTGCGCCTGGTGCTTGGTCAGGACGTCGGTGCCGGCGAGCAGCAGATCCCGAAAGGTCTTGCCGCTGATGAACTGGTGAATGCGGTGATGGACGATCCGTTTGTCCGGGTGGTACCAGAGCGTGGCGAACTGATTGTCGAGGATGATCACCGTCGCCATTCTGCATGCTCCCAGGACCAGGTGAACGTCACGTCGAGCAACGAACGCTAGGTCTTATCGGCGCGAACGGATCGGACTGTAGCGCTGGCGGCACCGGCGTCTCAGACTCGCTGCAGTAACGGGAAGTCTGTGCACCCGCGCCTCCCTGACGTGGCTGACGGCTAATGCACAGCAGTCATCAAGCCGACACATTCCGCCAGATATGTCCTTTCGGCAGCTGTTGAAGAAGGGGACGCTTGGCGACCTGAGCGAACGAGTGTCGACTCAGGATCGTGGTCTGCCCGCCGGCGAGGCGCCGAAGGGTGGCGACCAGGGGTCTGCCGCCAAGTCCACGCGTGTTCTGTACATCACTGGCGACCCTCGCGAATCCCGCATCGTCACGGGCGCGTTCAGCCACTCGCATCCGCATCTCGACTTCGATTTCTCGGTGGACTTTCCGGGCTCACGTGCCTACCTGGCTCAGAGCGCTGCCAACTACGAGACGCTCGTCGTCGGGTGGAGCGTGCCCAGCGAGGATGCCTTCGGGCTCATCGGCCACGTGCGCGAGCAGGGGTACGCGCTGGGCATCGTGGCTGCCGCCGAACAGTCGCTCGATCTCTATCGACAGGCCGGCGCCGACGAGTGCGTGCGCAAGGGCGGCTCCTTCCTCGCCCGGTTGCCGATCGCCATCGAGGATGCCTTGAAGAAGCGGCCGGCGCGGACGCCGTCACGCTCATTCGCACCCGTCGCCGTCTCGCCCTCATCCGGTGCCAGCTCGTTCTCACCCGTCACCACACCGGTTCGCGTGGCCTATGCGGGCGACCTGCAGGTGCTGCACGCGGCGCTCGAGGGTCAGACACCGCCGCTCGAATGCGTGCCGCTCGCGGAGACGCTCAAGGAATCCGATCTTCAGCCCGGTGCGGCGCCGCCCTTCGACATCGTGCTGATCGAGCACAGCGACAAGACCGCGGTGGCGATCGCCGATGTGCGTGCGCGCAACCTCGACGTAGCGCTCGTTCTGCTCGTCGAGCCAGCGGAGGAGCGCGCCGCCTTCGAGACCTTCGGAGCTGGCGTCGACGAGTACGTCGCGAAAACGGCGGACTGGCCGACGCGACTGCAGATGCGACTGGGCACCGCACGCACGCGGTATCAGCAAACGCGCGAGCTGGCCTCGCTCCGGGTGAAAGAGGCGCGGCTGCGATCGCTGGTCGACAAGCTGCCCGCCTGTGTCGTGCGGCTCTCGCCGGAAGGCACGATACTCGCCAGCAATGCCGTTGCGCTGTCGCTGCTCGGGGCGACCAACCCCGCCCAGTTGCTGCGCAAACAGTTCGACGTCATGGTCACTGCCGAGGATCGCGAGGCCTGGACTGACTTCGTCGTCCGCGTCTGCGCCGGGGAGACGCGGTCGGCTGAAGTCACCATCACCGCGCTCGATGGCGCGAGCCGCGTGATCGCGGCGACGGCCGTGCCCGCGCCCTCGGAGTTCGGGCGCACGCCGTCGATGTTCACCGTGCTGCGTGATGTGAGCGATCGCAGGAAGCTCGAAGCCGCCGTTCAGCATGCGACCGAGCTCGTGGCCGCGGCCGAACGCGTCGCGTTCTCAGAAGCTCCGGCCGTGGCGGCCGTGGCGCCCGAGGAGGAAGAGATCGCGCTGCCGGTTGCGCCCGTCGTCCTGGAGGCGCCGGTGCCCGCAGCCATTGCGCCAGACGCGCGCGAGGACGCGACATCCGCGGCGACCGAGATCCGTCCACTGCGCGAGCTCGAAGCCGACCTTCATCGCATCTCCGGATCGGCGCGGGCGACCTTCGAGGAGCTGGGCACCCTTCTGCGCGGCGCCGAAGCGCAGCACGACGTGGCGCTGGCGAGACAGGCGGACGAGTACGGCAAGCTGAAAGCGATCGAGCTCGAGCACTGGCGATTCTACGAGGCCTTCGTGCAGGGCTCGACCCACGGTGTGTTCCGCGCGACGCTCACCGGCAGGATCCTCGACGTCAACCCGTCGCTCGCGTCAACGCTCGGCTACGAGTCGCCGGCGGATGTGATCGCCGTGGGCGAGTACATCGGCGCGCTCACCGACGAGTCAACGTGGAGCCAGGCCGTCGAGCTCTGGCGCCAGGGACCGCAAGGCGCGGCGGTCGAGACGCCGTGGCGGCACCGGAATCGCGCCCCGCTGACACTGCGTCTGCGTGGCCGGGTCATCGAGAGCCCGCAGGGTGACGGTGAGTGTCTCGAAGTCATCGCCGAGAACATCACCGCCCAGCGCGCGCTGGAGATGCAGCTGCGCCGTGCCCGCAAGTGGGAGGACGTCGCCCGCATTACGAGCGGCATCGCCGCCGATCTCACGCACGTCGTGGCCTCGGTGACCGACTCCAGCGATGTCAGCGACATGCAACGCGCGGCGGCCAAGGCCCTCGCGCTCAGCCGGCAGCTGGTCGCCTTCGGACGTCGCGAGGGACGCGATCCCGCGGCGCTCGATCTCAATGGGCTGGTCCGTGGTCTGGAAGACGTTCTCCGGCGGCTGATTGACGAGCACATCGAGCTCACGCTCACTCTCGCGCCGCAGCTCGAACGCGTGGAGGCCGCGCAGCCGTCCGTCGAGGAGGCGCTGGTCAACCTGACGGTCGCCGCCGCCGACGCGCTGCCCGCTGGCGGTCGCATCGACGTCGAGACCGCGAGCGTGGAGATCGATCGCGAGAGCGCTGAGCGCCACGAAGGGATCGAGCCAGGCGCCTACAGCGTGCTGACCATTACCGCGACCGGGTGGGGCATGGACGCCGAGATTCGCGAGCGGCTGCAGCGCGGCCGTCTGACACAGGAGCCGACCGTTGACGAGGTCGGCAGACGTTTCTCGTCGGCGGCTCGCGCCGTCGGACACACCGGGGGAGGACTGGGGATCGATGGTGTGGCCGGGGAGTCTCTGACGTTCAGGGTCTATCTGCCACGCGTGCAGCGCGTCGACGCGCTGGAGCGGACAGCGTGACCGCAGGCACGGCTGACGCTCGCCATCGATCCCGCGACACGGCAATTCGTGACAGTGGAGAAGTGAGATGTCTCTAACGGAGCCGCTTGGTGAACCGGGTTCCCCCTCGACTGGTGAGACCAACCACCGGTCGCCGCGCGTGCCGGGGTCTCAGCTCGAGGCGTCGCGGGCGCGGCTTCTGCCGGGCGGAGACGTGGACGTCATCAACATCTCGGACACCGGTCTGCTCGTGGAAGGGAGAGCCCGGCCCGGCGTCGGCACGGCGGTCACCATTCGCATCCAGGGTTCGCGCGCCAGGCTCGAGGGCCGCATCGTGCGGTGCCGCATCTCGACGATCCACCGCGACGGGACGCTCAGCTACGAATCGGCGATTGAGTTCGACAACCCCACATCGGTCCAGGAGATCGTGAACGCGCCTGCCGGGACCGCCCCCGCCGCCGGCGGATCCGACCAGGACGTCTACGTCATCGATGCCGACAATGACTGGTAATCCATCGCTACCCGACGACACCCGCTGGCTGAAAGTGGAGATCGGCGAGGTGGTCGTCTCCAAGGGCGCCGCCGAAGTGCTGACCACGAGCGCGCCGGTGGGCAGCTGTGTGGCCGTCAGCCTGTGGGATCCGATCTCAGGCGTGGCCGGCCTGCTGCATTTTCTGTGGCCCGACTCGAAGCTCAATCCGGCGCAGGCCGAGAGCGAGCCGGCGATCTTCGCCGACACCGGCGTGCTGATGCTGCTTCAGCGGGCCAGCCAGATGGGCGCGACCAAGGGGCGGTGCAAGGTGCGTCTCGTGGGTGGCGCCGAGATCCCCGACCGCGAGCAGGCGGATCGATGGGCGAAGCGCAATCTTCTGGCGGCGCGGAGCGTGTTGTGGCGGAGCGGCATTCTGCTCGACGGCGAGGAAGTCGGTGGCACCAAGGCGCGCCGGGCGACGTTGACCGTGTCCAACGGGCAGCTGTCCGTGGCGGTTGAAGAGTAACTGGCGCGGGATGGAGATGTTATGGCAGGAGTCAACATGAATCAGACCAACCCACCGGCGGCGGCGATGAAGCCGCTCAACATTCTCATCGTGGACGATTCAGCCACGATGCGCGCGCTGCTGCATCGCGTGGTCGGCCTGGCGGATCTGCCGATCGGCACGATCTATCAGGCGCCCAACGGCCTCGAGGCGCTCAAGATTCTCGAGACCTGCAGCGTGCAGGCGGTGTTCACCGATTTGAACATGCCGGTGATGAACGGGATGCAGCTGCTGCGCGAGATGGCCAAGCGCGACAGCTGGAAAGATCTGCTCCGCATCATCATCTCGACCGACGGCTCCAAGCTGCGTCGCGATGAAGCGCGCGAGCTCAACGTCAACCTGTACGTGGAAAAACCATTCCGCCCGGAGGTGGTGCGCGATGTCCTCTGCCAAATCGCCAGCGCTGATGCCTGCTGACCTGCACGATGCGCTGCAACACGCGCTCATCGAGGTCAGCGAGAACGCCTACTTCGTGTTCGTCGAGCCCGCCGACGCCGCGCAGTTCGCGACGGCGGTCGAGCAGGTGAAGACCACATGGCTGAAGGTGTCGGTCACCTTCGCCGGGGCCTTTGCGGGAGCGGTCGAAATCACGCTGCCCGAGCGTCTGGGGAACTGGCTCGTGACCTCCCTGTTGGGCATGGACACGGAACAGACGCTGCCGGAGCCGCAGATGTTCGACGGCGTCGGAGAGTTCGCCAACATGGTCTGCGGCGCGTGGCTGAGCAAGCTCAGCGATCTCGCCATGTTCGAGCTGCGCGTGCCCGCGGTGACGCGGATGGCGCCGGAGTGGAATCCTCTGGTCGAGACGCGCGCCGGCCATGAGCTGGCCTGCCGCATGGTGTCGCTCAACGACTTGCCGATGCGAGTCCTGATTCGGTCGAACTAGCCCTCGGGAGCCGAAATGATACGCAAGAAGATTCTTCTCGCAGACGACTCGAACACGGCGTTGATGATGGAACGGACGCTGCTCGCCAAGAGCGCGTATGTGGTGGTCGTGGCGAGAGATGGTCGCGAGGCGGTTCGACAGGCCATCGAGGAGTCGCCCGATCTGATCATCCTCGACGTGGTCATGCCGAACATGACCGGGTTCGAGGCGTGCCGTGAAATTCGCCGGCTCGAGGCGACGCGCGCCATTCCCGTGATCATGGTGACCACGCGCGGTGGCGGCGACGACATGGTGAACGGTTTCGAGGTCGGCTGCAACGACTACGTGACCAAGCCCATTCACGGGCCTGAACTGCTCTCGAAGGTCCGTAACCTGATCGGTGAGTAGGAGAAACGATGTCCGCGTATAGCGAGGAATACGTCCACGGGCTGCTGGCTGAGAACGAACGGCTCCGCAGCCAGGTCGACGGCGTGAAAGCCGAGGCCGAGGCCAAGGTGACCAACCTGGCCTGCCTCTACGTCGCCGTCACCAGCGTGCATGGCGCCATCGATCGACCGACGGTGCTGTCCTCGGTCCAGGAAATCGTCACCAACCTCATTGGCTGTGAGGAGATGGCGATCTTCGAGACCGACGCTGCCAACGGCCGCTTGACGCTGCTCGCCTCGACCGGCATCGATCCGGGTCCCTACCAGGAGGTCTCCATCGGCGACGGGGCGATTGGCCGGGCCGCCGCGACCGGTGAGCGCCTCGTTCGGCAGGATGGCGGCTCGCTCACCGTGGGCGGAGACGAGGCGCTGACCGCCTGTATTCCACTCAAGGTTGGCGGCCGTGTGATTGGCGTGCTTGCGGTGTTCAGGCTGCTGCCGCACAAGGGACGGCTCGATTCGGTGGACCTCGATCTCTTCGACGTACTCGCGGCGCATGCCGCCAGCTCGCTCCTGTTCACCCGCCTCTATGCCGAGGCGGACGGCGTGATCGGAGCCGGCGCGTGAGTCTGCGCCACGATGCCATATCGACGCCGGAGTATCCGCGCGGCGGTGTGTCTCCGCTTCCGCCCGCCGGCAGTCTGCAGGCGGCGTACCTGCACGCCGGGCACCTCGTCGTGTCGCGCGATCCGTGCCGGGTGACGACCATTCTCGGCTCGTGCGTCGCCGTCGGGCTGTGGGACCCGACCTCGGGCGTAGGCGGCATCAACCACTTTCTGCTGCCGACGGGGACCGGCAGCGATCTCGAGTCGCCGCGCTTCGGCAACGTCGCGGTTCGTGCGCTCATTCGTGAGGTCGTTGCCGCCGGAGGGCGGCGCCGGAGCCTGCACGCCAAGCTCTTTGGCGGCGCATGCGTGTTGCGGGCGTTTCAAGCCGGCGGCTGGCATCTTGGACGGAAGAACGTCGAAGTCGCACGGCAGATTCTGCTCGACGAGGCCATCCCTCTGAGCGCGGAGGACGTCGAGGGCGAGCGCGGCCGCAAGCTGATCTTCCAGACCCACGACGGCTCGGCCTGGGTGAGGAGTCTCTGAGTGGATCCGATGCACATCGACCGCGCTGAGATTGTCCAGATCTTCAGCGCCGAGTCCGAAGAGAACCTCCGCGAGATGGAGCTCGCCTTCGTGCAGCTCGAATCGACGCCCGATGACGCCGAGACGCTGCAGGCGATCTTCAGGGCCGCGCACACGATCAAGGGCAATGCGGCCGGCCTGGGATTCCCGGCGCTGGCCAGGTTCTCGCACACCGTCGAGGACGTCCTCGACCGGCTTCGCACGGGCACCCACGTGCTCACCACCCCTCTCGCCACGGTGCTGCTCCAGGCCGTCGATGTGCTGCGTCACCTCGTGGGCGCCGCGGTCAGCGGCGTGGACGTGGACGAGCTCCTGCCGGAGCATATCGAGGTCCTCGAGGATCTCGTGGCGGCAGTGGGCTCGGGTGGTGCCGATGGGCACGGGGAAAGCGAACCCAGACTCGAGGCCAAGAACGATCGCCGGAACAGCGCCGGGCGCCGGCTCACCGATCAGGGTGGCACGAGCAGCCGGTCGCAGACACTCCGCGTCGAGATCGAGAAGCTGGACCGGATGCTGAACCTGACTGGCGAGATCGCCGTCGCGCGCGAACGGCTCGCCGGCCTGCTCGAGGATCGCGACCGGGTCCTGCAGGTCGAAGAAGTTCTCGAAGCCCATCGCGCCGCCGATCGGCTGTTCATGGACCTCCAGGAAGAGGTCATGAAGATCCGCATGGTGCCGCTCGGTCCCACGTTCCGTCAGTTCGTGCGGACCGTCCGGGACGTCGCCACCGCGCAGGGAAAGCAGGCCTACGTCGAGCTGGACGGCGAGGATGTGGACGTGGACATGAACGTCATCGAGCATCTGCGCGATCCGCTCACCCACATCGTCCGCAACGCCGTTGACCACGGCATCGAGCGGCCGGAGACGCGGCGGGCGCTCGGCAAGGATCCTCGCGGACGGTTGTCGCTCCAGGCCTGGCACGAGGGCGGGTCGATCGTCATCAAGGTCCAGGACGATGGCGCCGGCCTCGAGCGGGCAAAGGTGATCGAACGGGCGCGTGCGATGGGCTATGCGACCGACTTCGAGAAGCTGGCTGACAGCGAGCTGTTCCGGTTGATCCTCGAGCCGGGCTTCTCGACCGCCGCCACCGTGACGGAGTTCTCGGGCCGTGGCGTCGGCATGGACGTCGTGCGCCGCAACGTGGAGCTGCTGCGCGGCGCAATCTCGATTGAGAGCCGTCCCGGCGCGGGCACCACCATCACCATTCGCCTGCCGCTGACGCTGGCCATCATTCGCGGCTTTGCCGTCGGCATCGACGAGGAAACCTACGTGATGCCGCTCGACACCGTGATCGAGTGCATCGAGTTTCCGCGCGACAACGGCGGCGAGGTCGCCGGCCGCGGGGTCATCAACCTGCGCGGCCAGGCGCTGCCCTACTTGCGGCTGCGCGATTGTTTCGGCATCGGCGGCCAGCCGCCCGAGCGCGAAAACGTGCTGGTCCTCCGCTACCACGACCAGCGTGTGGGTCTCGTCGTGGACCGCCTGTTTGGTGAAAGTCAGACGGTCATCAAGCCGCTCGGCCGCGCACTCGGCGATCTGCCGGGCGTGTCGGGCTCCGCGATTCTCGGCAACGGCCGCGTCGCGCTGATTCTCGAAGTCGAAGGATTACTGCGCGAGGCCCTGCGACAGGGCGTGTTGGTGAAGGAGAAGGAGTGATGAAAGGCATGTTTCGGAATTGGAGCATCGGCAAGAAGCTCACGGGGGCGTTCGCGTTGATGTCTCTCCTCGTGGCGACCGTCGGCGTGATCGGGACCGCCAACGTCAGCCAGGTGCGCAGAGACGCCAACGTCATCACCTCGTCCGCCCGGGAGGCGGGGCGATTCGCGGTGATTCAGGTGGACATGCTGAAGCAGACGGCCGCCGAGAAGGACTTTCTGCTGTCCGGCGACCAGAAGTACCGCGAGCTGCATCGCAGTCTCGGGCAGCGCATCGAAGCCAGTCTCGATTTAGAGGTCGCCAGGGCGAGAGACAACGGCGACCCGAAGCGGGCCGAGGCGCTCGAGCAGGTGAAGCTCAAGACCAGAGGCTACGAATCCACGTTCGAGGAAGCGGTGGCCCTGCACGACGACAAGAAGACCATCGAGGCGCTCAACCTGTCGATGAACGAGTCCGAGATTCGCGCCGAGCAGATGGTGAGCGGACTCGGCAAGCTGATTCGCGAGAACGATTCACAGCTCGAGCTGGCATCGCAGGCTCCGGTGCTGACGGTGATTGCGATCGCCTCTGTGCTGCTCGCCGTGGTCTTCGGGATCAGGCTGAGCCGGAGCATCAGCCGGCCGCTGCGCGCGCTGGCCGAGGCGGCGGAGCGGGTCGCCGGCGGCGATCTGGGCGCACGCGTCAGCCTCGATCGCCACGACGAAGTCGGACAGGTGTCGGACGCCATCAACGCCATGATCGCCAAGCTGCTCGACGTCGTCTCGGAGGTCCGCGCCGGCGCGGCCAACCTGGCGGCGGCATCGGGACAGGTGTCGGCCACCACGCAGAGCCTCTCGCGCGGCACGAGCGAGCAGGCGGCCAGCGTTCAGGAGACGACCTCGAACATCGAGCAGATGAACGCCTCGATCTCGCAGAACGCCGACAACAGCCGGCAGATGGAGCAGATGGCGTCCAAGGGCGTCAAGGACGGCGAAGAGAGCGGCCAGGCGGTGCGGGAGACCGTGACCGCGATGAAATCGATCGCCGAGAAGGTGTCGATCATCGAGGAGATCGCCTATCAGACCAACCTGCTGGCGCTGAACGCGGCGATTGAGGCGGCCAGGGCCGGCGACCACGGCAAGGGCTTCGCCGTCGTCGCCACCGAGGTGCGCAAGCTCGCCGAGCGCAGTCAGGCCGCGGCGCGCGAGATCAGCGCGCTGGCGTCTTCGAGCGTGAGGACGGCCGAGCGATCGGGCACGCTGCTCGCCGAGCTCGTGCCCGCGATCCGCAAGACCGCCGATCTGGTCCAGGAAGTGGCGGCGGCGTCGCGGGAACAGGCGTCGGGCATCAGCCAGGTCAACAAAGCGATCGGGCACATGGATCAGGTCACGCAGCGGAACGCGGCGGCCGGAGAGCAGCTCGCGTCGACGGCGGAGGAAGTCGCGTCGCAGGCGGAGAGCCTGCAGCAGCTCATCTCGTTCTTCAAGGTCGCCGCGGTGCTCAAGCCGAGCCAGATGATGAGCGGGGGCTCGCGTGAGACCCGCGGTCACGGAGGGCTGTCGCCGACGAGTCACGCGGCGCTCCAGGGTCTGATGGCGGATCGTTCACGCACCGCGAACGGCGGCGCCGTCGACCCGACGTCGGTGGACGCCGAGTTCCAGCGCTTCTGAGGTGCATCGATGGAGAACGATCCCGTCAACCAGCGCCAGTACTTGACGTTTTTCCTCGCCGACGAACAGTACGCCGTCGGCGTCCTGAACGTGAAGGAGATCATCGAGTACGGCATCGTGACCAAAGTACCGACGACGCCGGCCTACATTCGCGGCGTCATCAACCTGCGCGGCAGCGTGGTCCCTGTGGTCGACCTCTCGGTGAAATTCGGGTTGCCACAGTGCCCCGTCAGCCGGCGGACGTGCATCGTGATCATGGAAACGACGCTCCTCGGCGAGCGCGTGGTCATGGGCGTCGTGGCCGACGCCGTCAGCCAGGTGATTCAGTTCTCGCCCCAGGACATCGAGCCGGCGCCCGCGTTCGGCACGAGCGTGCGTCTCGAGCACCTGGAAGGCATGGCCAAGCTGGGCTCGAAGTTCGTGCTGATCCTCAACATGGATCACGTGTTCGCCGCCGATGATCCCGTGGTGTCGATGGCCGTCGGGCAGCCGTTCGGGCCGGCGGCGTCATCGGAAGGGTTCTCGATCTCGTGAGCTCGCTGAGGCCGGCGCCGTCCGTCATGGACGCCATGTCGGCGTGGGAGATCAGCGACCAGCTGTTCGGGAAGTTCAGGGATCTGATCTATCGCGAAGCGGGCATCGCGCTGACCGACGGGAAGAAGTCGCTGCTCATCAGCCGCCTCGCCGGCCGCCTGCGGGAGCTCGGGATCGGGACCTTCGACGACTACTACCGTCTCGTCGAGAACCCGGCCTCGCTCGACGAGCGCGGACGCCTGCTCGATCGGATCTGCACGAACGAGACGCACTTCTTTCGCGATCCGCGGCAGTTCCAGTTTCTCGCCGACCACGCGTTTCCCTTCATGGAGGCCGAGGCCGGGCGCCGGAGCTCGAGGCGCGTGCGGGCGTGGAGCGCGGCGTGCTCCACAGGTGAGGAGCCCTACTCGCTGGCCATGGCCATGCTGCACCGGTTTCCCTCGTCCGCCGGCTGGCACGTGGAGATCCAGGCCACCGACCTGTCGAACAAGGTCCTGGCCATCGCACGCGGGGGCCTGTGGTCGATGGACAAGTCCACGGACATCCCGCTGAACTATCGCAAAGAGTTCATGCTGCGAGGCACCGGCAGCCAGGCCGGGAAGATGAAGGCGGGGCCGGAGATCAGAGACGTGGTCGCGTTCGCGCGGCTCAATCTCAACGATCCGGTGTATCCGGTGACTGGCGTCTTCGATCTGATCTTCTGCCGCAACGTGCTGATCTACTTCGATCACGAATCCAAGGCCAAGGTCGTGGACCGGTTGATGAGCCACCTTGCGCCGGGCGGCTATCTCTTTCTGGGCTACGCCGAGACCACCGCCACGATCACGGACCGGCTCGAGAGCGTCGGTCCGAACGTATACGCGCGCGTCTCGGATGCGAGCGTGGCACACGCAGCGTCAGCCTGATCCGGCATGGAGCCGACGAGGGGACATTGATAGAGATACCAGCCGTCGCTCCCGTGCACGTCCTCGTCGTGGACGACTCGGCCGTGATGCGGCAGGTCATGACCGCCGTGCTCTCGCGCGAAGTCGGGATTCACGTCGAGACGGCGGCGCACCCGCTCATCGCGATGGGGAAGATGAAGCAGCGCCGGCCCGACGTGATCGTGCTCGACATCGAGATGCCGCACGTCGACGGCCTGACGTTCCTCCAGCAGATCATGGCGGACGAGCCGATCCCGGTCCTGGTCTGCTCCGCGCTGGCGAAGAATGGCGCCGAAACCGTGCTGCGCGCGCTGGAGTACGGGGCGGTGGACGTGGTGCAGAAGCCGTCGGTCGGCATCCAGGACTTTCTCTACGAATCGGCGGTGCTCCTCGTTGACAAAGTCCGGGGCGCGGCTCAGGCTCGTCCACGCCGCCGGTCCGCAGTCACCGTCGGCGAGAAGCGGAATTCGGCTGACGCCGTGCTGCCGACGGCGGCCACGCGCTCACTGAAGATCACGACCGACAAGGTGGTGGCCGTCGGCACCTCTACTGGCGGCACCGAGGCGCTGCGCGTGCTGCTCCTGACCCTGCCCCTCGATGCTCCCGGCTTCGTCGTCGTCCAGCACATGCCCGAGGTATTCACCGCCGGCTTTGCCGAGCGCCTGAATCAGCTGTGCGCGGTGGACGTGAAGGAAGCGAAGGACGGCGACCGGGTGCGCCCGGGATGTGTGCTGATCGCGCCGGGCAATCGCCACACGATGATCGTCCGCAACGGCGCCCAGTACGCGGTCAAGGTTGTCGATGGTCCGCTCGTGGCCAGGCATCGGCCGAGCGTCGATGTGCTCTTCAGATCGGTCGCGCAGGCCGCCGGCGGCAACGCGGTCGGCGTGCTGATGACCGGCATGGGCGACGACGGCGCCGATGGACTGCTCGAGATGAAGCGCGCCGGCGCCGCGACGATTGCGCAGGACGAGGCGACGTCGGTGGTCTTCGGGATGCCGCGCGCGGCCATCGAGCGGGGCGCGGTTGACGAAGTGCTGCCGCTGATGCGCATCACGGCGGCGATCCTGGCTAGAACAGGCCTCGCCAAAATCTAGAAAACTCCCAACTCCCAACCCGATTCCCGAACCAACTCCCAAGCTGGCGCTGACTCGAATGACGGCGCGACGGCCTACCAGTTCAGTGCGACCGGCGCCGGGTATCTCACGGAGCGAAGCGTTCGAGCCATGCCGACACGCGTCAGGGGGAAAAGCGCGAGGCGGCCCAGGGTATCAGCGAGGTTGAGCGTGCGCCGTAGCGGCGGGTCTTAAGACCCGCCGCCACACAGACGCGACCCGAGCGTCTCGCGGTCGTGGGTAGCCGTCCGAGTGCTTTTCGGCGTGGCGAGAGCTTCGCGGAGTGAGATGCCCGGCGCCGGGCACTACGCCTAGCCTTGCCGGCGTGAACTGGAGATGGTGTCGGGCTACTGGCGTGATTCCGCCTCGAACCGCCTCGCCTTCTCCGGCTGATTCGATGCCTTGTACAGTTTGACCAGATCCTCGCGCGCGTAGCCGAGCCAGCTGACCGACGGGCTCGTCTGCGTCGTCAGGATCTCGTATCCGGCAAGCAGCTCGGTCTCGGCTTCTGTGTAGCGCTTCTGGCCGACGAGCGCCCTCCCGAGTTTGATCCGGCCGATGCCGGTGTTCATGTGTTGCGCCGATTGCGTCTCCACGTACAGCGCGATGGCCTCGCGATAGAGCGGCTCGGCGCGGCGATAGTCCTGCCGGGCCACATGGACGCTGGCGAGGTTGGAGATGGCAATGCCGATCAGATAGTGCTTGGTGCCGTACACCGCCCGGTAGATGCCGGCCATCCGGGTGAACGCGGCTTCGGCTTCGTCCAGGTCTCCACGTGCCAGGGCAACCGCCCCGAGATCGTTGACCGCCGATGCGACCCGAGGGTGCTTCGGCCCGAAGACCCGCTCCTGAATGGCCACCGCGCGCCGAAGAAGATCCGCGGCCTCGTCCAGCCGCTTCTGCAGCTGCAGCGACCGGCCCAGCATCGTCAGGTTGGAGGCCGTCTTGTAATGGTCCTTGCCGTACCAGCTTTCGGTGATCGAGAGGGCCTCCCGGTAGTAGCGCTCGGCCTCGGTGTACTGTCCGCGTTCGTGCTGGACGGCGCCGAGGTTGATCAGGTCCTCGGCGGCCAGCGCATGACGGTCTCCATTCACCTGTCGCGTCATCGCCAGCACACGACGGCCGATCTCGTCGGCGGTGTCGAGGTTGCCGGCGTAGAAGTGCGTGTTGAAGAGCTCGCGCAGTGTGGCCGCCAGATCGGCACTGGCCGGCTGACGTGACGAGTGAAGACGCGCGGCCTGCTCGAGCACGGCAATCGCCTCTTTGTATGACCCGCGCTCCTCCAGCACCAGGCCGAGGGCCGTCGCGGCGCGCGCGATGGACGGGTCGTCCCCTGCAAGATGCCGTTTGCTCATCGCGAGCCCGTCGCGCACGAGACGCTCGGCCTCGTCGAACCTGGCCTGGCCGACGCGCAGGAGCCCCAGCGCGACCAGGCTCTCTGCCACCTCGGCGCTGTCAGGGCCGAACAGCGATCGACGCTGGTCGAGTGTCGTCTGCAGCAGAGACTCGGCCTTTGAGAAGTTCCCAAGCTTTTGATAGATGCCCCCGAGCGTCCGGTACATCGCCACCTGGACGGCCGGCTCGGCGTTGAGGTTCTGCGCCTCCAGCACGCCGCGATCGAGGAGCGACACCACGCGCAGATCTTCAGACGGCCCGGCGGCCTCTTCACCGCCGGTGAACAGGTTGAGCATCAGGCCCTGAATACGCTGCGCACGCGAGGCTTCGGTCAGGGCGGCGTTCCGCGCGTTCGTGAGTCGGGCCGTATAGAACGTCACCAGACCGATGACGAGCACCAGCACCGCAGTCGTAGCCGAGAGCCCGCGCCAGTTCCGCCGCACGAACTTCCCGGCGCGGTACCCGAACGCATCGGGCCGGGCCTCGAGCGGCTCGCCATTCTGGTAGTGGTCGATGTCACGCGTGAGCGCCTCGACGGTCTGATATCGCCTCGCGGGATCCTTGTGCATTGCCGTGAGACACAGCACGTCGACATCGCCGCGGGACGTCTTGCTGAGCGGCGCGAGCGGCGAGAGCCTATCCGTACGGGCGGCCGCCGACGGCCGCGGCGGGTCCTGCTCGACGATCATCTGCTCGGCCTCACTCGCCGAGCGGGTCGAGACATCAAACGGCAGTCGCTGGACGAGGAGCTCGTACAGGATGACACCGAGGCTGTACACATCGGTGTGCACGCCGATGTGGTCGCCGCGGATCTGTTCCGGCGCTGCGTAGGCGGGCGTCATCATGCGCATCCCGGTGCGGGTCTGATCGAGCGGTGCGCCGAGCTCGCCGAGATGCTTCGAGATCCCGAAGTCAACGAGCTTCACCACGCCCTCATGCGTGACCAGGATGTTCGACGGTTTGAGATCGCGATGGATCACGAGATGGCGATGGGCGTATTGCACCGCGTCGCACACGTCGCGAAACAGGCGCAGCCGTTCGGCCACTGGCGCGGCGCGGGTACGGCAGTACTCGGTGAGCGCCGTGCCGTCGACATACTCCATCACGATCCACGGTGTGCCGTCGGACAGCGCGCCGGCGTCGTACAGGCGAGCGATGGCCGGGTGGTTCAGGCTCGCGAGCGTCCGCTGCTCGGTCGCGAAGCGTTGCCGCCTGGCCGGCGAGAGCCAGGCGTCGCGCAGGATCTTGATCGCCGCCTGGCTGCCAAGGTCGGTCCGCTCGGCGAGAAAGACGACACCCATGCCGCCTTCGCCGATCACGCGCACGATGCGATACGGGCCGATCTCCTGAAGTGCCGACGGATCGTTGCCGAGGATGCGGCTGGCGGTCTGGGCCACGCCGCGGTCCAGGAGCGAGGACCCTCGATCGTCTTCCTCGATCGAGGCCAGGACCTCTGACATCAGCGCGTCATCGTCACCGCACGCCGCCCGAAGAAAGGTCACACGTTTGCCGGCCGGCAGATCGACAGCGTCGTGAAACAGCGCCTGCACGCGTTCCCATCGTGCGCTGTCCATCAGGCCGATCCCTGGCCTTTGATCTCTTTCGCCAGCCAGGCGCGGGCGGCACGCCAGTCGCGAAGGATCGTGGCTTCTGACACTTCGAGCAGTTCCGCCGTCTCGGCGACATCGAACCCGCCGAAGAATCGGCAGACGACCATTTCCGCCTGGCGGGGGTGCAGGCGCGCCAGGCTCTCGAGCGCGGCGTCGAGCGCCAGGAGGTCGGTCGTGCTCGTGATCGCCTCCACGACCGATTCGTCCAGCGTGACGAAGACGATGCCGTCGCCGCCACGTTTGCTCGCGTGCCGCCGTCGTGCCGCTTCGACGAGGACTTGCCGCATGGCTCTGGCGACGATGCGCTTGAAGTGGAGCGGGGAGAGGGCCTTGAACCGCGGGGCGCCGGCCAGCTTCAGGAATGCTTCGTTGACGAGGGTCGTGGCGCTGAGGGTCGCATTCCGGTCGTCGCGCTTGACGGCGGACGCAAGACGGCGCAGCTCTTCGTACGCAGCGCTGAACATCTCTTCCAACGGCGGCTCATTCGGCACGGTCATGACGGTTTGTGACGCCTGCCAGCGCAATGCGTAGGTAGGTGGGAGCAGTCTACCTGAAGCCTGAGCCAGGGCAGTCGGCCGGGGTCTGAATCCGGCGATGACGGTTTTTCCCCTCGTCTTGCGCAATGCGTAGTGACGGACCTTACGAGTAGCCCGCCTACGCCGAAGGCTTCGGCGGGGCAAGCCGGACCCGTGACCAGGAAGGCGCACATGGCATCACCGCACGTGACCCGATGGTTTCTTTGTTTCTCGACGGCGGCCGTGGCCGCGAGTCTGGCTGGATGCGGCGGGGGAGGAGAGCCCGGTTCCGCGGTCACCCCGCCGGCCCGGAGCGGTCAGGTCTGGGAAGTCCAGGGTTCTGAGGATCGCACCGCCGTTCCCGGGTCGATCGTCGCCTTCGTCAACGGCGTTCACGTGATGGTGGTCGATGGCGACCGCATCTTCGCGGGCATGACCGAGTTGACGACCAAGAGTGGCTCGGGTGGCGCCCGGACGATCACTTTCCCCAGCGGACTCTCGGCCGACCTGGTGCCGGCGGCGCAGGGCGGTGAGCTGAGGTTCTCGAGTGGCGAGCGGGTCGCGGTTCGCGCGCGGCAGGGGGACTAAGAGATGACGTCACATGTGGGTTCGCGGTGGACGCCGGGCGCGATGCTCGCCGCCCTCTCGCTCTCCTTGCTCGCCGTGCTGTCGGCCCAGCCGGACGGGTTCGATCCTGAAGTGGTGGCGATGACCTTCCACAAGGTGTCCGGTAGTTCGATGGACACCCTCGGGATGGCGTCGCGCAGTCAGGCGGCGATGAGGGCCAGCGGCTTCGATCGCCCTGAGGTGATCAAGACGGAGCAGGCGCGCCTCGATGCGCAGCTGGCGTCGATGAACCCCGCCCAGGAGTTCACCATCACGATCGACGATCGCGTCACCCAGTACGACCACACGAGCGGCCAGTTCTCGATTGAGTTGTTCACCCCGGGCTACTTCATCCCGTTTCAGGCCTTTGGCCGGGAATACCGGGTCGTCTTCGCCAACGCCGCGAGCGCACGTGCGATTCCGATGGCCAAGGAGCAGGCGCGCGAGTTCGATGCGCAGCTGAACTCTTTCGGTCGCCAGGTGAGCAACGAGGTCCATTTCAAGGTGATTGGGAAGGGGGACCCCGTCGGTGGGGTCCAGGGCGACCTGGTCATCCGGGCCGAGATCACATCGGATCGCGTACTCGACAAAGGCGGGCAGGTCCTGTTCTCGCCGCGCGTGCTCGCCACGTCGGCGATGCCGAAGTTCGCCGGCTTCGATGCCTCGAAGGCTGACGTCGCCGGACTTCGCATCGGCGTCAGCAAGAAGGACATGGAGACGACGCTGACGCGTCTCTTTGGCAAGGTGACGCCCGGCTACATGAGTGGCGCCAACTTCAAGGGCTTTGCCGGGGCGATCGAAGTCAACAGCATGGGCTGCGCCAGCGGCATGGGGCGCAAGACGAAACCGGTACCCGGCGCCGTCTGTGTCACCGCGTATTTCGACAGCAGCGACGTCATCCGGATGGTCCGCATTCAACGGCTGTTTCCTCCCAATTTCGATAGCACCGTCTTCACGAACGCCCTGGTGCAGAAGTACGGACCAGCGTCTGGCACGGGAAGAGGTGGGATTGGCTGGGGCCCGGGTGTGCCCGGTGCGGTGTTCAACAACCCCTCGATCTCCGTTGACGCGCTGAGCGCGAGTGCCAGCGCCGATCGAGACATCTCGGACCTCGGCGGGAATCGAATGCAGAACGTCATCGTCTCGCTGCAGCTCGTGGATGCGGCGTGGGCGGCCAAGGCTGCGCAGTAGGTAGAGGCGGGTCTTCAGACCCGCCTGGCAGGGAGAGCAAGTAGAGGCGGGTCTTTAGACCCGCCTGGCGATTGGACAGGAAGGAACACTCATCATGCGTCGAAGACCGTCACTGGCCGTTCTCTGTTTCACAGGCCTCCTCGCCGTTGCCTACGACGTGGACGCACAGACCACCGGACGCGCTGCGACAGCGGCGAAGCCCGCCGCGCCCAGCTGGCTGGGGAGTCCCATTCGTGAAGAGCCGTCTCCGACCATCGTCTCGATCAGGGGCGTGGGCACGGCGAATGCGATGGCCGAGGCTCGCCTGAGCCCGCAGGAGCTCGCGTCGTTCTGCAAGGAGAACGCGCACCTGTACCAGGGCGCCGCCGCGTGCGTAAAGCAGAAACAGAGCGAATACGGCACCAGGATCTTCCGCGCCAGTGCCGATTGCACCGCCGGAAAGATCACAACGAGCGGCGACATGGCCTACACGCTCGACGGCCTGTGGGATTCGAGCGACATCGGCGCCGGGCGCACGCGGTGGCGCGACGCCGAAGGCAAAGTGGTCGGCCGCGATCTGGCCAACAACGGCCTGCACATCTCGCAGCAGTGGGAGACGCTGTGCCCGGCGCCCGTGACTCCAGCACTCATCGCGCGTGCGCGCGGCGGCCCGGCTCCGCAGGCCGGGCAACGGGCGCCGTCGGTGTGTCCCCCGGGCCGTGCATGCGCTGAGGTCAACTCCTTCGCGGCCGCCATCACCGACTTCCGGTCGAGCCAGTACGACCAGAACACCAAAGCCGTCAGCGCGACGGTGCGGTTCGTGAACAAGACCAATCGTCCGCTGATCCTCGGATACGTCCGCGCCGCGACCGTCGCGATCAACGAAGCCGGCAACCGCTACACCGTTGAGCAGCCCGCCAACGTGCGCGGCATTGCAGAGATCGCCGGCGGACAGTTCGATCCCAAGTTCACCGTCCAGCCAGGTCAGGCCGCCGACGCGCGATTCGAGCTCTGGTGGCGATGGAACGGCCGCGACATCATCGGTCAGCGGGCGTGGGACCTCGATCTCACGATTCGCGAGGTCAGCGAGGTCGCGCCGGGGCAGTACCGCTTCGGGCAGGAACACGCGCTGCAGTTCAAAGCCGTCAGCGTTGGCAACATGACCAGCGCGGCGCCGGCAGGAGGCGCACTGGCCACCGTTTCAGGTGGAACAGCGCCGACGGCAGCTCCCGCACCGGCAGCACCGGCCCCCCAAGTGGCGGTGAACGAGCCGGACGCCTGCGTGGGAAAGACACGCTGCTTCGATGCAGGTCCGTTCGTCGCGGAAATCCTCACGGCGACCGCGACCCGGGAGAACTATGCCCGGCCGTGGCACACCGTCAGCATGAACATCCGATTTCGAAACAAGACGAGCGAGCCGATCATCCTCGGCTACGTGGTCCCGTCAGGGGTTCTCATCGACGACCTCGGGAACCGGTATGGGCCGGCCGGCGCTCCCAACGACGCCAAAGGGATCGGAAGGGTACAGGCGAACAAGGCCGATCCCCAGTTCGTGCTTCGGCCGGGGGAATCGCGCCAGGCGACGCTCGGACAGGCACGCGTGATGCGCGGGACGCAGACGGCCACAGTGATCGGCTCGAGCTACACCTTCGACGTCGCTATTGCGCAACTCGAAGTGATCTACAACGGCCAGCAGGTGCGGACGATTCGAGAGCACACGCTGACGTTCCCCAATTTCGCGTTGACGTCCGGGGCGGGTGCCGCGGCGGCCGCCGGCAACCCCGCGGCGCCAGGCACGGCCGGAACACCGCCGGCGACCATCGACGATGTCAAGAAGGCCGGCGAAGCCCTCAGAGGCCTCTTCGGCAAGGGAAAGAAGTAGCGCGATGTCTCGCACGCGAGGATCGATCGTCGCGCTCGTGCTCTGCGCGGTCGCGGCCGGGTGCGGCAGCGCGACCGTCGAAGGCACGTATACCGGCAAGGGCGAGACGATCATCGATGCCCTCACCTTCAAGCCCGGTGGCAAGGTGGACGTCACGATGATCGGTCTCACGCATGAAGGCGCGTTCGAGATCGATGGCCGGACGGTCACTGTGATCGCGCCCAACGGCACACGAACGCCGCTGACCATCGCGTCGAACGGGTGTCTCGAGGGCGCCGGTCTGGTCGGCACCTATTGCAAGGACGGAAGCGCACAGGCCGTACCTGCGACTGCGAGCGCCGGCGCATCACTCGGCGGTCTCGCGCAGGTCTACGAGGGTTCGGCGAGAGAAGGTCGTATCACGCTGGAGTTCGGCGCCGCGCGAAAAGTCCGCCTGACGATGACGCCGTCGGGCGTGGCTGATGCTCCGGAGCGCGTGAGCTTCGATGTGGGCTACGCGGTCAACGGCGATGCTATCACGGTCAGCCTGCCCGGCAACGAGCCCCTGATGCTCACCCGCGCGGGCAACGACCTCGAAGGCACGCTCAACGGCGAAACGGTTCGATTTGTGAAGAGGTAGCGACGATGTCAGCCGGCACGGCCATCAGGTCCAGAGGCACGATCATCAAGGTGCCAGACGCCACTCCAGGGTTGTTGATCGTCAACGGACAGCAGCTCGCATTCACGCTCGAAGGCCGATGGCGGTCGCCGGTTGCGCCGGCCGCCAACATGGCGGTCGAGGTCGACCTCGACGATCGCGGGACTGTCGCCGGCCTGTCAGTGGTCGATGCCCAGCAGATCGCCCGTGAAAAACTCGAGCAGTTCGGCGGCGTCGCGCAGCAGCAGGGCAAGGTGGCGGCCGAGATGGCACGCCAGGGCGTCGGTGCGCTCGCGGCACGGATGGGCACCGCGCCGATGGTGGCCGCGGTCGCGCTGTGGGTGGCCTGGTTCTTTCTGCCGCTCGTCGTCATTGAGTTCTTCGGCGCGTCGCGCTCGGTGACGTTCTGGCAGATCCTGGGACTCAACACCCAGGACCCGTTCGATCAAGCAGGCTCGCACGGGCTGGCCAGTCTGATCGGTCTGCTGGCCATCGCGTCGCCCTTTGCCAGGCCGTTCGTGAACCATCCGCGCGCCAACTACCTGAACGCGATGCCGCTCGCGTTTGTCCTGGCGGCTGTCGTGTGGCTGCTCTACAAGATCAGCAGCGCCACCGGAGACGTCGGCGCCAGTCAGGAAGTCGGCGGCATCATTCGTGAGCTCGTGTCGCTCGGCAGCGGCGGGTACGTGATCATCGCGTCGGCGGGCTTTCTGGCGATTCTCGCCTTCCGGTCTCGACGGCCGTAGGACGGATCTCTTGAACGACGAGCGTTGGGAGCGGATTCAGTCGGTGTTTCACGATGTCGCCGACCGCCCCGCCGCAGAGCAGCGCGGGTTCCTGGAGGCGGCATGCGCCGACGATCCCACGCTCATTGCCGATGTCGTCGCCCTCCTCGATGAGGATGCACGCAGCTCGCTGCTCGATCGCGATGTTGCATCCGTGGCGAGGGATGTTCTGGTCATCGATCGCGTCGAGCGACCGACAACCGACTAGGACTCACAACTCCCAACTCCCAATCCGATTCCGGAACCAACTCCCAAGCTGGACATTGGAGGGCGTTTGGGTGTTGGCGCGGAGATCGGGTTGGGCGTTGGGAGTTGACTACGAAGCCGGCGCCGGTAGCGGCACATGCACCGGATACGCCTTCTCACCGGCAAGGACCTTTACAGGCAGCTTGTTCTCTTTCAGCGGAATCGGGCAGGTTGTATACGGGTTGAAGGAACACGGAGGGTTGTAGGCCTCATTGAAGTCCAACACCGTCGTCCCATCATCGCGCAGGTCCGCATAGAGGAAGCGCGCCGTCTCGTAGGTCTCCACGCCGCTCGACGCGTCGCGAAACACGATGTAGAAGCGCTTCGGCCGCGTGGTGAAGGGTCTCAGCCGTACCGTCTGACCGTGCAGCGCGAACTCGATCACGCCTTCGGTGGCATAGGCGTCGTTGTCGCCGAACGTATTCGGGACCGCCATCTTCTTCGGCGTTTGGTCGGCGATGAACCGGCCAACCACACGATAGTTCGGATCGATCGGAAACCACGCGAAGCCGACGAACCCCTGAGCCAGCTTGCCCTTCGGATCCCGGACGCGCAGTGACAGCCTATCCCCGCTCTCGTGAATGACCAGCCGGACGTCGTCGATCGTGAGCTCGTCGGCTGGTGGGCTTCCCGGTTCCTTCAACACAATCGATCCCGTGACAGGCTGTCCCTTCTGCAGCACGGGCACGCCCGGCTCCGGCTCGTAGCGGATCCGTCCGTCGGCCACGATCACGCGCCCGATCGTCGAGGGCACTGCGGCGGCAAGGACGATGTCGTTGGTGGCGGCGCTGCCAACACGAAACGTGCCCGGCTCGAGAAAGTGAAGGCCGGCAATGCTCACCCAGTCTTGCCGGTAATCAGCCTCGTGCTTGGCGCGCCAGGCCTCCACGCTTTCGACGTAGCCCGCGCCAGGCGCAGGACTCTCGGCCTCGCGCTGTCCGCCACTGCACGCGGCGACCGTCACCATGGCCAAGCCAACGGTCATTGTCGACGCCATGCGCGCGCTCATCGAAGTCCCTCCCACGCCCCCCATGTTAGTCGTGGCTCGGTGCGCGCCGGCACACGATCTGGCATTCGACAATTGCGTCGTACATGAATGGAGGGGAATACCTGCTGCCCGATCACGACACACCGAGGCAGTGAGGGGATTCCCCAAAAACAAGATCACCGCAGGGATCGCAGAGGAACGCAGAGTTGCGCGGAGGCGGCCACGGGTGACGCCGGCCTACGGCCGGCTCATGGATCGAGAGAAGGCTGGATCACAAGCGCCTTGCGAGAGGGGACCGCCGCTTGTGATCCAACCTTCTCGCGATCCATGCCGCGCGCAGCGCGGTCACCTGTGGCTCTCTTCTCTGCGATTCTCTGTACCTCAGCGTGCTCTGCGTTTGGATTACTCGGCGTGCCCTTTCTTTCCCTGCACTCCAAGACGACCCACTACCAGAAATCCTCGGTGCCTCTGTGCCTCGGTGTGTCGTAATCGAGCCACGTTCACCCGTAGTGCGGAGTTCTGCGATCGAGATAGTGACCGGAGGATCTGATACGGATGGAGACAGGACCTTACGGATGGAGACAGGACCTCGCGAGGCAGGCGCCCCGCGAGACCCTGACCTTGTTGCGCGTCGAGCATAAAGGCGGCGTTACTTGGCCGGTGCGGGGGCCGGTGCTGCCGCGCGCACATCGATGCTGGTGGCGAGATTCGTCGCTCCCTCTTTCTTGTACTGAACCGTCACCTGAGAGCCCGTCATCGTCGCGAGGCCGGCGACGCCTCTCTGTGCCCCGGTGACCTTCGTCGCGTCGTCGAACTTGAAGCTCAGATCGCTGCCCTCGCTCTTGATCGTCAGCATCTTGCCCTTCTCATCGATCGAAACCAACTCGCCTCGCGCCGTTGTCTGGGCCTGGGCCGCGCCCTGCGACTGGTCGTGCGGCGCGGGTGATGTGACCTGCAGAGGCTGGGCCGGCTCTTGGGCCTGAGAGAGTGTCGGCATGAACGCGATGCCCGCGACGGCGATGGCCGCCCCGGCGATGAATGATTTGTGACTCATGTTCGTGTGAACCTCCGTTGGCGAGCGAACATCGCAACCACCGTACCAATGAGCCACGCGCGGAAACATGTGTCGCGACGAACGTTCGCGCGGCAGAGTCACTCGGGTAATCGCCGTAATCCGCTAGGTAGTCCTTACCTGGCCTGTATTCGCCAGGCGATGAGGTGGGCGCCAGCTGGTCAGCGGGCCCCCGTGCTATCCTTTAGGTCGCGGGCGGCATAGTCCTGCCGCACGCTCCACCTTTTAGTAGTTGGTGAATCGGGCCTGGCGCCTCCGCGGCCGATTCGTACGGCCAACGGTGAACGTACGCGCCAAGAGGTCAACTGTATGCGCTCTCGCTGGGCTTGGGGATTTGCGTTCGGTCTGTTCCTCTGCGTCCCGACGATCGCATCGTCAGCCGAGCCCGGCGGTCCCGGTCCCGAAACCCCGTCCGTCGTACGACTGGGTCCCAAACACATCCAATCGGTGGTGGACGATCTTCTCGTTCGCCTGGCCCTGCCGCAGAAGGTTGGCGTCGCCGTCGTGCCGAAGAATCCGCTGATGGTGTCAGTTGAGTCCGTCGACGATGGCAGCGTCGCGTTTCTGCTGTCGCTGGAAGAAGACTTTGTCGACGGGCTGACGGATGAGGAGCTGCAGGCCGCAATCGCCCACGAGCTCGGACACGTCTGGATCTTCACGCACCACCCGTTCCTGCAGACGGAAGCGCTGGCGAATCGGATTGCGATGCGCATCGTCAGCCGCGACAGCCTGGTCCAGGTGTACGAAAAGGTCTGGAAACGCCAGGGCACGAAGGGCGATCTCAACCGTTTCGTCGGAGACTGACCCCCGTAACTTTTCTCCCCTCCCGCCCGTTACCCTACTGAGCACAGAGACACGGGTGACGGCGAGCGCAGACGACCACGACGAGCGGTCCCTGATCGAGGCAGCGCAGGCGGATCCGGCGCGTTTCCTCGACCTCTACGAGCGGTATTTCCACCGCGTCTACGCCTATGCGGCCCGCCGCACCGGCAGCCGCGCCGAGGCGGAAGACATCACCTCCGAAGTGTTCGAGCAGGCGTTCACCAACCTGCGCAAGTACGAGTGGCGCGGCGTGCCGTTTGTGGCGTGGCTGTACCGGATCGCCGGCAACGCGGTGGCCGACCGCTGGCGGCAGACGTCGAGGGACTCGGACGGTCCGCCGCCGGACGTCGCTGACGGACGCGAGGCCGAAGACACGGAACGCCGCGCGATGCTGTTCCAGCTCGTCGACCGGCTGCCGGACGTGCAGCGCCAGGTGATCGAGATGCGATTCGTGGATCAGAAGAGCATCCGCGAAGTCGCCGCGGCGCTCGATCGATCGGAGGGCGCCGTGAAGCAGCTTCAGTTGCGGGCGCTGGAGAACCTGCGAAAGAGCCTGGAGGGCCGCCGTGGCTGACGGCACGCTCATCGACCGGCTCGATCGGACCGTCGACGCGATTCTGGCGCGACGAGATGCCTCGTCGGCGCTGGCGGATCCCGAGCTGGCGCCGCTCGCGGTGCTGGCCGCGGAGTTGAGACACCTTCCGAGCCCGGACTTCAAAGCCCGGCTCGAGGCGAATCTGAAAAGGAGAACGACGATGTCACAGGCACTGGCGGCCAGAGGTATTCGCGAGGGGTTCACCACGATCACGCCGTACATCACGGTCCCCGATACCGGGATGTTCGACTTCCTCACGCAGGTCTTCGGCGCCGAGGAAACCACGGTGACCAAGGGCGACCGGGGAGTCCACCGGGAAGTACGGGTCGGAAACTCGATGCTCATGATTGGTGAGACTGCACAGGCAGGGCCGGTGAAGCCGGCGGCGTTCCATGTCTACGTGCCGGACGTCGATGCGGCCTTCGCGCGGGCGCTTGCCGCCGGCGCGGAGTCAATGGGCACGCCGGAGGATCGGCCGTACGGTGAGCGTGCCGGCTTCGTGAAGGACCGGCTCGGCAACCACTGGTACATCGCGACCCACCTCGGCGCGTCCTATGTGCAGGAAGGCTTGCGAACGGTGACGCCCTTTGTTCATCCGCGAGGCGCATCGGCCTACATCGAATTCCTGACGCGGGCGTTCGGTGCTGTGGAGGAGCTCCGTGTCCCGGGCCCGGGAGGGATCGTCATGCATGCCCGTCTCCGAATCGGAGACGCCGCGATCGAGATGGGCGAGGGCGAGGGAGGCACGGCTGAGCCGATGCCGGCGACCTTCTACTTATACGTGGGTGACGCCGACGCGCTGTATGAGCAGGCGGTCGCCGCGGGGGCGAAGTCGCTGTCGCCGCCGACGGACCAGTGGTACGGCGATCGGGTCGCGAGCGTCGAGGACGCGATCGGCAATCAGTGGTACATCGCGCGGCCCGCTTAGTTTAGGGGTTCTTGGTTGGTGGTTCCACCAACCAAGAACCAGCTACCAGCCGACTGGCTGTCCCTTGGTCTGTTCCTCGAGCCAGGCTTTGAGCGGCGCGAAGTAGTCGAGGATCGCCGACGCATCCATCTCTCGCGAGTCGGTCATCGCCTGGAGGGCATCCGGCCACGGCTTGGACAGCCCGAGCGACAGCATGGCGTTCAGCCGTTCGCCTGCGGCGCGGCTCTCGTACACCGAACAGCGGTGGAGCGGCGTGGCGCAGGCTGCGGTCTTTGACAACGCGCGATGGAACTGGAACTGGAGGATGGCGGCCAGGAAGTAGCGCGTGTACGGCGTGTTGTCCGGCACGTGGTACTTCGCGCCCGGATCGAAGAATGTGTCGTCGCGTGGCGATGGCGGGGCCACGCCCTGATACTTCAGCCGAAGGTCCCACCACGCGGAGTTGTACTGCTGTGGCGTGATCTCACCCGAGAAGACCTGCCACCGCCACTGATCGATCAGCAGGCCGAACGGGAGGAACGCGACCTTCTCGAGGGCCCGGTTCATCAGCAGACCGATGTCGCGCGACGCATCGGGTGCCTTGTCGAGCAGGCCAATCTTTACCAGATACTCCGGCGTGACCGAGAGCGCGACCGTGTCGCCGATCGCCTCGTGGAAGCCGTCGTTGGCGCTGTCGCGAAAGATCATGGGCAGCTTCTGATAGGCGCGCTGGTAGAAGTTGTGCCCCAGCTCGTGGTGGATCGTGGAGAAGTCCTCGGCGGTCTGGTCGATGCACATCTTGATGCGCACGTCGCTCTGGTTGTCGATGTCCCAGGCGCTGGCGTGGCACACGACCTCGCGATCCTTCGGGCGCACGAAGAGCGATCGCTCCCAGAACGTCATCGGCAGCGGTTCGAACCCGACCGAGGTGTAGAAGCGCTCCCCGGCACGCACCATGTCGGTGGCGCTCATCTTCCGCCGCTTCAGGATGTCGGTGAGCGAGAAGCCGGGGTCGGCGTTGGCCGGCGCCACCAGGTCGTAGACGTTGGACCAGTCCTGCGCCCAGATGTTGCCCAGCAGATGTGCCGGCAGCGGTCCCTTGACCGGCACTGCGTCGCCGTACTTCTGATGCAGCTTCATGCGCACGTAGGCGTGCAGCTGCAGGTAGAGCGGGCGTACCTGATCCCACAGGCGATCGAGCTCCTTGGTAAACGCATCCGGCGCCATGTCGTACTTCGCGCGCCACATCGCGCCGGTGTCGGCGAAGCCAAGCTCCTTCGCTCCCTTGTTCGACAGCTCGGCGAAGCGCTGGTAGTCCTTGCGCAGCGGCGGCGAGATGGTGTGCCACCCTTCCCAGGCCTCCCGGATCTCCTTCTCGTTGCGCGAGGTCGCCAGCACCTTGGTGATGTCGTCGATGTTCAGGCAGGCATCGGGCTTGGCCCCGGCCGGGCACCACTTGCCCTTGCCGTACGCGCCCCGCATCGACGAGACGAGGGTCGTCAGCTCTTCGGCCTCCTTCGGATCCGACGGCGTGGCGAGCACCAGCGACACCTTGAGGAGATTGAGCTGGCGACGCTGGTCCGCAGGTACATCGACGGCGTCGAACCGGACCGCCTCCTTCGCGAAGCGGGACGAGGCGTCGGCGATCGCCTGGGTCATGCGCGCGTCGAGCGCCTCGGTGTCCGTGGTGATGAAGTTCTGGCCGACCCAGCCGGCGCGATTCGCGTCGAGGCTGAGTCTGGTAAAGGTTGTATCCACGCTGTCGAGGAACGCCTTGGCATCGGCCGGGGTTGGCGCGGCGGACGAGGAGCCGCCCCCTCCGCAGGCAGCGAATGACGCCATCGACGCGGCGAGGATGATCGCGATAGGAAGGCGGTAGCTCACAGTGACCTCCGTCTGGGCGAGGGCCATCATACTGCGCTATTATTCCCGCGCTGCGCTGTGTTTCCCGCGCTCCCACGCCGGGTCTAAAGACCCGGCGCTACGAATGCAGAAGGGTTCCGAGGAGAGGCATCATGAAACGAGAGATTGTGCTGGGCGTGCTGTTCGCTGCGGGTGCGCTGTCCATGTCAGTTGCGGCGCTGCAGCAAGCGCCTGCTGGCGCGGCACAGCCGGCGCCGCGCGTGGTCGACGTCGAGAAGCTGAAGGACAACCTCTACGTGATGCGTGGCGGCGGCGGAAACAGCGCCGTCTTCATCACCACGACCGGTGTGGTTGTGGTCGATACGAAGAACCCCGGCTGGGGACAGCCGCTGCTCGACAAGATCAAGACCGTCACCGACCGCCCGATCACGATGATCATCAACACCCACACGCATGGTGACCACGTGAGCGGCAACGTCGAGTTCCCGGCGACCGTCGAGGTCGTGACGCAGGAGAACACGGCGAAGAACATGCAGGAGATGCGGTCCGCCACCGGTATCGTTCCAGCGGCAGGTGCGCCGCCGCCGGGCAACATCTTCAAGGCGAACGGCGGCCGCGGCATGCCCAAGCGGACGTTCAAGGACACGATGAAGATCGGCAAGGGCAACGACGAAATCAATCTCTATTACTTTGGGCGCGGCCACACCAACGGCGACGCCTGGGTCGTCTTCAAGGCGCTGCGTGTCATGCACGCCGGCGACATCTTCTCCGGGAAGAATGTGCCGCTCCTCGACGCCAACAACGGCGGCAGCGGCGTCCTGATCGGCAAGACGCTGGCGACGGCGGCGAGCAAGATCGAGGACGTGGACCAGATCATCACCGGCCACAGCACGGTGATGACGATGGCGGATCTCCGTGAGTACGCGGCGTTCAACGACGACTTCGCCGCCGCGGTGCGGGACGCCAAGAAGGCCGGCAAGACCGTGGACGATGTGGCCGGCGCCTGGAAGATTCCCGAGAAGTACAAGAGCTACACCGCGCCCCCCGCCGCACGCCTGAAGGCCAACGTGCAGGTGGTGTGGGATGAAACGAAATAGAGGACGTAGGCCGGGTCCTGCTTTATGGACCCGGCTGCCCAGGCGGGTCTACAAACCGAGACCCGCCCTACGAGTTAATTCAGATCCACACCCGCGCGATCCGCCGCCCACCAGCACCGCCGCCACCCACTTCCATCGCTCCATGGGCCCTCCTTTGTCCGATGCCCCCGTTAGGGCTTGTCAGGAAATAACAGCTTGTACTCCTGATCGGCGCGTGGTACGGTGCGGGCATGGATCAGGCCACGCTGCGGACCAAACATGCGGCCTTGTCGCCGGTGTTGACGGAGCGGGCGCGCCGGCTGTGGGCCG
>DATDOE010000036.1:0-15206 GCA_035293405.1 Vicinamibacterales bacterium
ACCTCCTGGTCGGTCGTCGTGACGCGGTACAACACCCCCGGCGCGGTCGTCACCAGGTTCATGTTGAACTCGCGCTCGAGCCGCTCCTGCACGATTTCCATGTGCAGGAGGCCGAGGAAGCCGCAGCGGAACCCGAATCCGAGCGCCGCCGACGTCTCGGGCTCGTAGAAGAGCGACGAGTCGTTCAAGCGCAGCTTCTCGAGCGCCTCGCGCAGCTCCGGATACTCATGCCCTTCGACCGGGTAGAGCCCCGCGAAGACCATCGGCTTCAGCTCCTTGAAGCCGGGAAACGGCTCGGGCGTGGGCCGCGCGGTCTCGGTGAGCGTGTCGCCGATCTTCGCGTCGGCCACCCGCTTGATGTTGGCGACGACGTAGCCGACTTCGCCGACGCCGAGCTCGTCGACCGGCATGGCCTTGGGCGAGAAGACGCCGATGCTGTCGACCTCGAAGTCTTCGCCAACCGCCATCAGACGGATCTTCTGCTTCGGCCTGAGGACTCCGTCGATGACGCGGACGACGATCACGACACCGCGGTAGGCGTCGTACCGCGAGTCGAAGATCAGCGCCTTGAGGGGCGCCTCGCGATCGCCCGTGGGTGGGGGAAAGCGGGTGACGATCGCCTCGAGGATCTCGCGTGTGCCGGTGCCCTCTTTCGCGCTGGCCAGAATCGACGTCGCGGCATCGAGGCCGATGATCTCCTCGATCTGGCGCTTGCACTCGTCCGGCTGCGCGCTCGGCAGATCGATCTTGTTGATGACCGGGATGATGTCGAGACCGTTGTCCACCGCGAGGTAGGCGTTGGCCAGCGTCTGCGCCTCGACGCCTTGCGACGCGTCCACCAGCAGCAGCGCGCCTTCGCAGGCGGCAAGCGACCGCGTGACCTCATAGCTGAAGTCGACGTGGCCCGGCGTGTCGATGAGATTGAGGACGTACTGCTGGCCGTCTTGCGCCGTGTAGTTCAGACGAACCGGATGGGCCTTGATCGTGATCCCGCGCTCGCGCTCGAGATCCATCGCGTCGAGGACCTGCGCTTCCATCTCGCGGGCCTGCAGCGCACCCGTGAGCTCGAGGAAACGATCGGCCAGCGTCGACTTGCCATGGTCGATGTGCGCGATGATCGAGAAGTTCCGGACGTGCCGCTGATCCAACAGGAAATTATAGCATTCGGGGTGGACTCGCTCAGTCGGCTACCTTGAAACGACGTCGCTTTCGCTGCGCGATAAGCGCATCGAGCCGCGCAATCATTCCTTGGTGGATCTCTGCGATTCGTCGGCCATCTCGCCCCACGCGCGAAGCTGACGATACACATCCTCCATCTCCTCCCGAGACCGCACCCGCGGCGTGACGCCCGCGTCATCAGCGCCCACGCCGGCGGCTCTCCCCTTCGCGCATGGTCGCAATTCGCGAGATCGCGTCTTCGTGAAGGACCCGCATCAGCCGCTGCGTCTCGTCGAGCCCCGTCCGAATCTCGTCGCCGAGGCCGGATCGAGTCGCAAGAAACTCATCCTGCATCTCGCGCCGAAGTTGCAGAACCTGCGACTCGAGCGCGCCGACCCTCGAGTCCAGACCAGCAACCTTCGACTCGAGGCCGTCGAAGCGCCGCGGCAGATCCTGGAGACCCTGCATCTTTTGTTCGAGCATTGTGACTCTTTGTTCGAGAGATCGTGGCTGCACGTGCGCTCCTCCGCCTTCGAACGCTTCACGAGCGAAGCGGTTCGAAAAGGAAGAGGTGCGAGGACCATGCCGTCAAGCGCCCGCGGCCGACGACGATACCATCGTCAACCAGGAACCACCAACCACGACCCACCAACCGAATCGGTCAGCGCTGCTCGAGCGGAACGAAGCGTTGCGGGTAGGCCGGACCTGTGTAGTCGGCGCGCGGGCGAATCAGACGGTTGTTCGCGTACTGCTCGAGGATGTGCGCCGTCCACCCGGACATGCGGCTGACCGCGAAGATGGGCGTGTAGAGATCGATCGGGATGCCCAGCGTGTAGTACGTCGACGCCGAGTAGAAATCGACGTTCGGGTTCAGCTTCTTCTCCGCCTTGACCAGCGCCTCGATGCGCTGCGAGATGTCGAACCAGGCGGTGTTGCCGGCGCGCTTGCCCAAGTCGCGTGACATCTGACGGAGGTGGGTGGCGCGCGGATCCTCGGTCTTGTAGACGCGGTGGCCGAACCCGGGAATCTTTTCCTTGCGCGCGAGCTTGCCACGCACGACTTCATCGATGCGCTCGCCGGTCGCGTGCTGCCCGAGGTCGAGCAGCATCTTCATGACTTCCGCGTTCGCGCCGCCGTGCAGCGGCCCCTTGAGCGTGCCGATGGCCGCAACCACCGCGGAGTAGATGTCGGTCAGCGTCGCGGCCGCGACGCGGCCGGCAAACGTCGAGGCGTTGAGCTCGTGGTCGGCATGCAGGATCAGCGCGACGTCGAACGCGCGGATCGCCGTCGAGTTCGGCCGCTCGCCGGTGAGCATGTAGAGAAAGTTGGCCGCGTGGCTCATCGCGGGATCCGGAGCGATGGGCCCGCCGCCGGCCTGCAGGCGGCCCCACGTGGCGACGATCGTGCCGACCTGCGACGTCAGCCGCACGGCCTTCCGGTACTGCGCCTGAGGCGCGGTCTCATCGGCCTCGGCGTCGTAGTGCGCGAGCGCCGATGTGATCGTGCGCAGCGCGTCCATGGCGTTGACGCGCGGCAGGCTGCGCATGAGCCGCGTGATGGCCTCCGGCAGCGGCCGGCTGGCGGCCAGCTGCGACTGCAGGTCCCCGAGCTCCGAACGCGTGGGCAGCCGGCGGTGCCACAGGAGGTAGCAGACTTCCTCGAAGGTGGCGGACTGGGCCAGGTCGTGGACGTCGTACCCGCAGTAGGCGAGCACGCCGCGCTCTCCATCCAGATAGCAGATCGCTGACGAGGTCGCGACGACGTCCTCGAGTCCCCCCTTGGCTTTCTCGGCAGTGGCCATGGTCGGATCGTAACGCAAAATTGGTGTTAACCTTTGCCGTCATATGCGCCGAGTGTTGACCGTTGCCCTGCTCATCCTTGGAATGACATCGTCTGGGAACGCCCAGCGCCCGTCCGCTGACGTGGCGCAGTGGCGTGGTCCCGCGCGCGACGGCGTCATCTCCGGCTTCACGGCCCCGCAGGCGTGGCCCGAGACGCTCGTTCAGAAGTGGAAGGTCGAGATCGGCACCGGCTACGCCACGCCGCTCGTCGTGGGCAACCGTGTCTATCAGTTCTCGCGCATCGGCGAGAACGAGACAATGACCGCGCTCGACGCCGACAGCGGGAAGATGCTCTGGCAGGCGGGGTATCCCGTCGCGTTCGCCATGAACCCGGCGACGAAGCAGCATGGTCCAGGACCGAAATCCACGCCGGTCTTTTCTGGCGGACGTCTGTATTCGATCGGGATGACCGGGACCGTGACCGCGTGGGATGCGGCCACCGGCAAGCAGGCATGGCAGAAGCCCGGCTCAGGCCCGGAGATGCAGTACACCACTCACGCGTTCTCGCCGCTCGTGGACGGCGACCGAGTGATCTTTCACGTCGGCGGCCACGACAAGGGCGCGCTGACGGCCTTCGATCTCGCGACCGGCAACGTCCGCTGGAGTTGGACGGGCGACGGCCCGGGCTACGCGTCGCCAGTCATCGCCGATGGCCGGCGGACTCGCCGAGTGGGATCGGGCGATTCGCGAGTACGAAGCCCGTTTGGCCACTGAGCTGCCCGGTGCTCCCCCGCAGACGGCTTTCCAGATGCGGGTCACCTTGGGAGGGATGTACGCGAAGCGGGGCCGGCGTGCCGACGCGCTGCGGGAGCTCGACGCCGCCGGCCGCCTCGGGGCGCAACGCGCGGATCTTCACTCGCTTCGGGGGCTCGTGCTCGACGCGTTGGCCAGACCTGCGGAAGCCGTCGAGGCATTTCGCGCCGCATGGAATCTGGAGCGGAGCGATCCAGTGAAGGCGTACCAGGCGTTGCGGCCCAACGTGACGAGCGCTCGCACGGAGGATCTCCAGCCGGCATTGGCAGCCTCGTCCGAGGCGTATCGCCGCCTCGTCCGGGACGGGGCGAGCGCGAACGCGTCTCCCTTTGTTGGTATCGAGCTGCTTCAAGGCGGCGCCGCGGACACGCCGGTCGTCTCGCACGTCGTCTACGCCCAAGGCTATGCCCATCTCGCGCACGGCAAGTACGACGAGGCGATCGCCGAATTCCGGCGGGCCTCGGCGATCGACCCCCTGGTCACCGACCCGGCGGCACGATCGGCGTCGATGATGCAGGCGGTCGCCGCGCTCAGGCAGGGACGGGTGGCGGACGCGCGTGTGCTGCTCGAAGGCGCCACTGCGCTGCAGGATTCGTCCGAAGCGCATCGTGTGCTCGGCCTGACTTACTGGGCGGACTCTCAAGACGACAAGAGCATCGAGCAGCTCGAGATCGCCATTCGGGGGAACCCGCGTGACGAACGCTCGCGCCTGGCGCTCGCCCGCGTACTGACCTCGGCTGGGCGGGACTCGGACGCCGAGCGTGCGCTGCGAGAGACCATTGACGCCCTCCCTGATTCTGCCCTGGCACGCTGGTGGCTCGGGTCGGGCTACGAGCGCCTCAACCGATTCGCAGACGCGCGTCGAGAATTCGAGCTCGCTTCCGCGGGCGCGGTCGCCGGGCGAAGTTGGTTCTATGCATCGATTGGTCGATTAGCCGGGGACGCGGCCGACGTTCCTGGCGCCATCGCGGCGTTCGCGCGCGCGGTCAGCGCAAACCCAAACGATCCGATCATGCACAAGTACTTGGCCGGTGCGCTTCGGCAGCAGGATCGCGCCGACGAGGCATTCGTGGAGCTCGTCGCCGCACTGCTGATCGATCCCCTGGATGCGGACGCCCATGCCGGCGTCGGCCAGATTCACCTGGACGCTGGACGGTACGACCAGGCTGTGACGGCGCTGCGGCGCGCGGTCGAGCTGTCGGCGCACTTCACCGAGGCGCGATATGCGCTGGCCACCGCGCTGATGCGGTTGGGGAACACCGCCGAGGCCGCGCCGGAGCTCGAGCGTGTCGAGCAGGCGCAGCGTCAGTCGCTTGCCAGCCGGCGTCGCAACATGTCTCTCGATGTCCTGAAGGAAGAGGCCGCGCTGCGCGCCGCCGAGGGCCGCTACGAGACGGCGATCGCGCTCTACGAGAACGCGCTCGCCCTCGGCGCGGATCCCGTCGTGTACCGTCAGATTGCGGAGCTGTACGCGAAGGTCGGACGCATCAACGACGCGGCGCGCGCCAGAGCCAGGTACGACAGGGCGCTGCAAGGGGGGCCCACGATTCTGGGCACGCCGCGGTGAATCGCCTGGTCTACCCTTTCGTCGCAGCCGTGATCGCGGCCGGGATCGTCGTCAGTGGTGGTGCCGTCAGGGGCCAGAGGCACGACGAGCCCGAGGGAACGGCCGTGCGGTTCACCGACGTCAGCCGCGACGCCGGTGTGGAATTCCGCCACGTCAACGGGTCGAGCCCCGACAAACACCTGGTCGAAACCATCGGCTCGGGCGGGCTGTTCTTCGACTACGACAACGACGGGTGGATCGATATCTTCCTGGTCGACGGTGGATCGCTCGCCGATCCGGCAGTCGCGAAGCAGGCGCGGCACCGCCTGTACCGGAATCGCGGCAACGGCACGTTTGACGACGTCACGGCTCGATCCCTCATTGGCCATCGCGAGTACGGGATGGGCACCTGCGCCGGCGATTACGACAACGACGGCTGGGTCGATCTCTATGTCACCAGCTTCGGACCGAACATCCTGTACCACAACAGTGGCAACGGCGTCTTCACGGATGTCACCCGCGCGGCCCGCGTCGGCTCCCCGTTGTGGAGCGCAAGCTGCGCCTTTGCGGATCTCGATCGGGACGGAGACCTCGACCTGTTCGTGACCAACTACGTGGAGGCCGACGCGAAGCGCAGCCCCTTCTGCGGCAACGCCAGGCTGCGGACGCGCTTCTACTGTCACCCGCTCAACTTCGAACCGCTGCCGAACGTCGTCTACCGCAACGACGGCAACGGCGCTTTCTCGGACGTCAGCCTGCAGTCCGGCGTCGGCGCGTATCGGGGCAACGGCCTTGGCGTGGTCATCGCCGACTTTGACGATGACCGGTGGCCGGAGGTGTTCGTGGCCAATGACAGCATGCCGAACTTCCTGTTTCACCGCACGGGAGGCTGGCGTTTCGCCGAGATCGCGCTCGGCGCCGGCGTGGCCGTGGCGACCGACGGGAGGGCGCGCGCGGGTATGGGCACCGATGCCGGTGACTACGACGGCGACGGGCAGCTCGACCTCGTGGTGACCAATCTCGATTCCGAGATGCACAGCCTCTACCGTGGCCTGGGCCATCGGTTGTTCGCGTACGCGACGCCGGAGAGCGGGATCGGACCGGCGACGCTTCCTGTCGTCGGATTCGGCGCGGTGTTCTTCGACTTCGACAACGACATGCAGCTCGATCTCGTCTTCGCCAACGGCCACATCATGGACAACGCCCCGCTGTTTCGGGCCGGCGCGACTCACGCACAACGGAAACTGCTGTTTCGAAACGTCGGGCAACGACGATTCGCCGACGTCAGCCGCAATGCCGGGGCGGGCTTCGCGCTGGAGAAAGTCAGCCGCGGCCTCGTGTCGGGCGACATCGACAACGATGGCGATCTGGATCTGCTCGTCACCAACAACGGTCAGACCGCGGACCTCTTCCGCAATGACGGCGGCAGCCGCGGCAACGCGCTGCTCGTTCGCACGATCGGGACACGGAGTAACCGGTGACGGCGTCGGCACGCAGCTCCGACTGACAGCAGGAACACGCACGCAGATTCGCGAAGTGAGAGCCGGATCGAGCTACCTTGGCCAGAACGATGCGCGCCAGCACTTTGGGCTCGGTACAGTCACGCGGGTCGATCGACTCGAGGTGCGGTGGCCAAGCGGGCGAACCGAAGTCCTGCAGAACGTGCCGGCGAATCAGATCATCACGATTCGCGAAGGCGACGGCATCGTTGGCCGTGCGCCGTTCGCGAAGTGACTAGAGCTCTTCCTCGGCGACCGGCATGACGACGTCACCCGCATACTGCTGGATGATGGAGAGGAGGCCCGTATAGAGGAACCCAATCTGGAAGAGGACGAGGAACGGCAGCGTGCCGTAGATGCCGTTGCCCAGCGCGTAGAAGACCGTGGCCGTGAAGTAGAGGCCGAGGGCCAGCTCGATCATCGGCTGCACGACGAAGCTCTGTCGGTACTTCTTGCCGATCCACTCGTCGGCTGAGACCTCGATGCGGTACTTCGGCGTTCGTGCAAACTCGCTCTGTCTGTTCAACAGCGCCTCGAACACCGCCCGCGTGTTGTTGACTGCCAGGCCGATGCCAATCGACATCAGAAACGGCAGGTAGCGCGCGCGTGTGATCCAGTCGGTGTGCAGCTCCCGCTGGCAGACCATGTAGAAGTTGGCCACCGACGCCGTCGCCGCGAAGAACAGCGGCACGTCGATGAGCACCATCTCGTACCAGCCCATGTTGTAGCGGATGACCATCGCCGGCGCCATCAGCACCGACAGCACGCACATGAGCGGGTAGTTGAAGTTCGCCGTGAGATGGAAGAAGGCTTCGGCCTTCACGCGCAGAGGCACATTCGCGCGCAGGATCCGCGGCAGCAGCTTGCGGCAGGTCTGAATCGACCCCTTCGCCCAGCGGTGCTGCTGCGATTTGAAGGCGTTCATCTCCACCGGCACTTCGGCAGGGGCGATCAGATCGGGCAGGAACACGAACTGCCAGCCGCGAAGCTGTGCGCGGTAGCTGAGATCGAGATCTTCGGTGAGCGTGTCGTGCTGCCATCCGCCGGCGTCGGCAATCGCCGCGCGGCGCCAGATGCCGGCCGTGCCGTTGAAGTTGAAGAAGAGGCCGGCGCGGTTCCGCCCGCCATGCTCGAGCACGAAGTGACCGTCCAGCAGAATCGCCTGGATCTTCGTGAGCAGCGAGTATTCCTGGTTGATGTGTCCCCAGCGCGCCTGCACCATCGCGATCTTCGGATCGGTGAAGAACTGGATCGTGCGGGTGAGGAAGTCCGCGGTCGGAATGAAGTCGGCGTCGAAGATCGCGACGAAGTCGCCCTTGGCCACCTTGAGGCCGGCTTCGAGCGCTCCAGCTTTGTATCCCGTGCGATCGGTGCGGTGGATGTAGGTGATGTCGACCCCGCGCGAGGCCTGCCGGCGCACGGCCTGCTCGGCCACGCTGCACGTCTCGTCGGTCGAGTCGTCCAAGACCTGAATCTCGAGCAGCTCGCGCGGATAATCGATCAGGCACACGGCATCGATCAGCCGATCGGCCACGTACATCTCGTTGTAGATCGGGAGCTGAATCGTGACCGGCGGCAGCACGTCCAGGACGCCGGAGGGTACGGGCTGCAGCCCTTTGTTCTTCATGTACAGATACACCAGGTAGTACCGGTGCCATCCATACACGGCCAGAATGACCAGAACGAAGAAATATGTCGCGAGGATGAGTGTCTCGGAGGCGGTCATGCGAGGTGCGCGCGCGAGGTCAGCACGATGAGTAATTATATGAGCGAGGTGCTCGTTGAGATCAAGAAAGGCAATCCTTTTCAGCGGTTTCGGCGGCCCCTGGCATGACCGAATCTGAGCTGCGGCGGTTGCTCGACGAGGTGCGCGCCGGCACGCTGGACGCGGCGCACGCCTCCACGCGTATTCTCTATGCCTTGCGCGCCGCCCCATTCGAGGATCTCGGGTTCGCGCGTGTCGATACCCATCGACACCTGCGGCAGGGATTTCCGGAAGTCATCCTCGGCATTGGCAAGACGCCGTCCCAGATCGCCGCCGTCGCCGAGCGCATCGTCGCCCACGGCCAGTCTCTGCTGGTAACCCGAGCCCAGCCGGAGGCGTACGATGCCGTCGCGCAGGTGGTACCTGCGGCCGAGTATCACGCCGACGCTCGGGCTATCACGTTGCGGCAGGGAGAGATCGCGCCCGGTCTCGGCACGGTGCTGATTGCCTGCGCCGGTACCTCGGACCTCCCCGTCGCGGAAGAGGCGGCGGTCGCCGCGGACATCATGGGCAACACCGTTGACCGGGTCTATGACGTGGGAGTCTCCGGCCTGCATCGGCTGCTGCACGAGCGCGCGCGCCTGCAGAGCGCCAGGGTCCTGATCGTCGTTGCCGGAATGGAAGGTGCATTGCCGAGCGTGATCGGCGGGCTCGTGAACGTCCCCGTCATTGCCGTGCCCACGAGCGTCGGCTACGGCGCGAGCCTGGGGGGAATCGCGGCACTGCTGGGCATGCTCAACTCGTGCGCGAGCGGTGTGGCTGTGGTGAACATCGACAACGGATTCGGGGCCGCCTGCGTGGCCAGCCGGATTAACCATCCGGCCTGACCTTGAACCCTCGGAACCTGAACCCTCGGAACCCTCTGAACCGTCGAACCTTTTGAACCCTGTTAGACTCTGAGTTTCCCATGCATGCGGGCGCCCTGAGGGCTCTCGAGTTCGATCGCATTGTTTCGGTGGTAACCGGCCTTGCCGTGACGCCTACTGGCCGGGACCGGTTGGCGGAGCTCCGCCCGGCCACCGCCGCTCCTGAGATCGTCGCCGCACAGCGGGCGACGAGCGAGGGCGCGAGATTCCTCTCGGATCACCCGGGCTTCCCTCTGCGCGCGCCATCGGATCTCGACGAGATTCTCGACGCGCTGGGTATCGACGGCCGCGGTCTCGAGCCGTTGCGCCTGCTCGGGCTGGCCAGCTACCTCGAGTCGATCGAGCTGTCGCGTCAGGCGATCACGAAGGTGGGCGCGGCCTTTCCCATACTCCGCGCGCTGGTCGAAACAGTCGCGTCCTTCAAGAATGAGATCGCCGACGTGCGGCGGAAGATCGAACCGTCCGGCGAAGTGGCCGACAGTGCGAGCCCGGCGCTGGCCAGTATTCGCGAGCGGCTGCGCCGGCAGAAGCAGCGCCTCCGCACGACGCTGGACGGGTTTCTCCGCGGACGGGAGACGACCAAGTATCTGCAGGAACAGGTCGTCACCGACCGGAACGGCCGCCACGTCCTGATGGTCCGCGCCGAACATCGCTCCGCGATTCCGGGCATCATCCACGGCGGCTCCGCGAGCGGCGCCAGTCTGTTCGTCGAGCCGCTCGAGACGGTGGAGATCAACAACGAGATCGTGGCGCTCGAGGAGCAGGAGGCCGAGGAGGTCCGACGCATTCTCCTGGCATTGACCGATGCGTTCCGGAGCCGGCCGGCCGAGCTCGAGCGCACGCTCGAGGTCGCGACCGATCTCGACGTGATCCAGGCACGCGCGCGCTTCTCGATCATGATCGCCGGCGTGGAGCCAATCATCGCGGCCGACGGCACGTTCGAGCTGCGTGGAGCACGGCATCCGCTGCTGATGCGCCATGTGAAGGAGCGCATCGACTCGGGACTCGGGGCTCGGGACTCGGGACTCGAAAGGCCCACCATGGATTCGCGCGTCCCGGATCCCGGGTCCCGGATCCCGGATCCCGTCCCCGTTGACATCCACCTGCTGCCGCCAACGCGCGTACTGGTGATCACCGGACCCAATACCGGCGGCAAGACGGTGGCGCTCAAGTCGGCGGGCCTGCTCGTGGTCATGGCACAAGCGGGCCTCCACCTTCCCGTCGAACCGGGATCGCGTCTGCCGGTGTTCAAGTCGCTCTTCGCGGACATCGGCGACGAGCAGTCGATCTCCGCGAGCCTGAGTACCTTCTCCGCGCACATCGCCAACATCGTGTCGATGAATCGCGACCTGGCCCTTCCCGCGCTCGTGCTGCTCGATGAAGTCGGCGCCGGCACGGATCCCGTCGAAGGCGGCGCTCTCGGCATCGCCGTGATCGACCACTTCCGCACTCGGGGCGCGCACCTGGTGGCGACGACGCACTACGACTCGCTGAAGTCGTACGCCTCGACGACCGACGGCGTCGAGAGCGCGGCGTTCGGCTTCAACCCTGAAACATTCGCGCCGACCTATCGGCTGAACTACGGCTCGCCGGGCCGAAGCCTGGCCATCGAGATCGCGGCGCGCCTCGGCATGCCTCCGGCGGTCATCGCCATGGCGCGCGAGAACCTCAGCGACGGTGAGAAGCAGCTGGCCGAGCATCTCGCGCGCGTGGACGAGGACCTCCGAAAGCTCGAACAGGATCGCCGCGACGTGGGCCGAGAGCGCGCCGCGGTCGCGGAGGCGGAGAAGACGCTCCGGTCGCGGGAGGAAGCTGTGCGCGACCGCGAAGAGACCTATCGCCGTCGTCTCGACGCCAAGCTGGACGAGCACGTGCGCGAAGGTCGTCGCGAGATCGACGCGATCATTCAAGGGCTCAAGGCGCGCACCGCGGAGCTGAGCGATCAGGCGGCCCGCCGCGCCGCCGGATCGATCAACACGACTGAGAGGGGCTCCGCCCGCGCGGACGCGCGAGCCGCCATCGAGCAGGTCGTCGGCCGGCTGAAGAAAGGTCCGGGCGCACCACTCGTCCAGGCGCCAGTCCCGCCGGCCGTGCCAGATGTACCGATCGAACCGGGGATGCGGGTCACGGTCGGCTCGATGGGCCTCGAAGGAGTCGTCGTCGAGATCCACGGCAACCACGCGGACCTCGACATGCGCGGCAAGCGGCTTCGCGCGGACGTGCGCGATCTGCGCGCGATCGGGACGGAACCGAAGACGACCCGCGTGAACGTGCGCGTCGATCTCCAGCCACGCCTCGGGTCGCTCTCGGAGCTGAACGTGATCGGATGCACGGTGGACGAGGCGCTGACCCGCCTCGAGAAGTTCCTCGATGAATCGACGGTCACCGACCAGCAGACCTTGCGTATCATTCACGGCCACGGCACCGGTCAGCTTCGACGAGGGATCGCGGAATTCCTGAAGGAGCACCCCCTGGTGGCGAAGTTCGATCTCGCTCCGCCGGATCAAGGCGGGAACGGCGCGACGATTATCGAGTTGAAGGACTAGTGGCTCTATTTCCTCAGCAGTTCATCGACGACCTGAAACACCACGCCGACATCGTCGTCGTGATTCAGGACTACGTGTCGCTGAAGAAGAGCGGGGCCACCTACAAAGGGCTGTGTCCGTTCCACGGCGAGAAGACGCCGTCGTTTCACGTCAATCGGGACAAAGGGTTCTTTCACTGCTTCGGCTGTGGCGCGGGAGGCGACGTCGTCAAGTTTCTCGAGCTGCACGAGAAGCTTGGATTCCAGGATGCGGTGAAGCAGCTGGCGCAGCGCTTCGGCATCGCGCTGCCCGAGCTTGAAGACAGCGACGAGCAACGCACGAATGCCGCCGAGCGGGAAACGCTTCTCAAGATCCACGAGGCGGCCTCGGCATGGTTCCGCGAGCAGCTCCTCTCCCCGGCCGGTGCCCGCGTGCGCAAGCAGATTGCCGATCGCGGCATCAGCGAAGCCACGTCGGTGGCGCAAGGTCTCGGCTTCGCGCCACAGAGTCGCGACGGCCTGAAGCTGGCCCTGCTCAAACAAGGCTTCTCTCAGCCATTGCTCCTGCGCGCGGGGTTGGTCGTACAGCGGGAGGATGGAACCGCTGTCGATCGTTTCCGGAACCGGCTGATCATCCCGATCTGCCGCGACACCGGGACGGCAATTGCCTTTGGCGGACGGTCGCTCGATGCCGATCAACAGCCGAAGTATCTGAACTCGCCCGAGACGCCCATCTACTCGAAGAGCCGAACGTTGTACGGGCTGCACCTCTCCAAGGCCGCGATTCGGCAGAGCGGATTCGTCATTCTGGTGGAGGGCTACTTCGATTTCGGTCAGGTCTATCAGGCCGGGTTCCCCGTGGTGGCGTCATGCGGCACGGCGCTCACGCCCCAGCAGGCGCAACAGCTCCGGCGATTCGCCGGCAAGGTCGTCCTGAGCTTCGATCCGGATGCGGCGGGCCAGAGTGCCACGGCCCGGTCGAGCGAACTGCTCGTGGGGGAAGGCTTTGACGTGAACGTGGCGATTCTGCCTGCCGGTGAGGATCCGGATACGTTCATCCGGCGTCACGGGAGTGCGGGGTACGGTGAACGATTGAAGCAGTCGCGACCGTATTTGGATTACCTGCTCGATCGGTCCGCTGCCGGTCACAACCTGAACAGCGATGAAGGCCGCGTGAAATTCCTTGCCGAGATGCTCCCGGTCGCCGGGCGGATTCCGGATGCGGCGATGCGGGACCGGTTTGGCGATCGGCTGGCGCACAAGGCGCGAGTGACCGACGAAGTGGTCCGCGCGCAGATTCGTAAAGCGGCGGTGCAGAAACAGTCGACGGTCAGCACGGCGAGCCTTCCGAGCTTTGGGCACGTGACGAAGGCGGAAAAAGGCCTGATCTGGTGGCTCATTCATGAACCTGGGCCTGTGCTGGAGGTCCTCGACGGGCTCGATCCCGGCGATTTCGAAGGGCTGGCCGCTCGTTCGGTGCTGGATCTCGCACGGAAACTAAACGAAAATAATGGATTCTCTCCGTCTGCCCTGCTCGAGCGTCTAACCATGGTGGAGGCTCAGCTCGTCACCGGGATTGCGAGCGAGCCTGAACCACCGGCGCTCTCGCTGAGTTTTTGTGTACGCGAGTTCCGCCGGAGCCGGTACGAACGTGAACGGGCGGCCGTGCAACGGGAGATCGAGCAGCTGCAGAGCCGGGGAGCTGCCAACGGCGGTGAGGTCAATGCGCTCCTCGCCCGTAACGGGGATTTGGGTCGGCTCATTCAGGCCTTAGTGATATCGGAGGAGTGATCTTGTCGATTGAAGAGAAATACGACGAAGTACGCCAGCTGATCAACGTCGGCAAGGAAAAAGGGTACCTGCTCTACGACGAAGTCAACGAGCTGCTGCCCTCCGAGATCACCTCGTCGGAAGAGCTCGACGACCTCTTCAACGCCTTCGGTGCCGCGGGCATCGAGGTGGTGGATTCGGACAAGGCCTACCGCGGCGACAAGGACTTCGATCGTGACGGTTCTGGCGACGAACCCGAACTGGACCTGACCCCCGGCGCCCTGGACAAGACAAACGATCCGGTTCGCATGTACCTGCGCGAGATGGGCACCGTTCCCCTGCTCACCCGCGAGGGTGAAGTGGCCATCGCCAAGCGTATCGAGCGCGGCAAGCTGGCGGTGATCAAGTCGATTTCGCGTACACCGACGATCGCCAAGCGCATTCTGATCATGGGTGATCAGCTCCGCGCCGGCGAGCGCACCATTCGCGAGCTGGTGATCTTCAGCGATGAAGAGATCACCGACGAAGTGATTCAGGAGCGGGCGGGCGACGTGCTCGGGCAGATCGAGGCGGTGCGGAAGGCGCGCGCCAACTACTCGAAGACGGGCGAGAAGCTCGACCTCGTGCCGAAGAAGGACAAGCGGAAGTTCCGCCGCGCGCGCCTCAAGACGCTGCGCGCCTGGGTCGACGTGTCGCGCCGCATCCGTGAGATCGAGTTCACCGAGAACGTCAAGCGCCGCCTGGTTGACGAAGTCAAGGAAGCCGTGGACGCGGTGGTCAAAGTACAGCGCGAGGCGGATGCGCTCGATCGCCACTTGAACCCGAAGATCAAGGCGAAGACCTCGAAGCTGAAGGAAGAGGAGAAGAAGAACCTCTTCAAACGGCTCAAGGACCTCAGACTGCACATCAAGCAGATGATCGACGACCTCGAGGAGACGCCCGATCGCCTCCGCCGGACGATCGACGTCATCCAGCGTGGAGAAGCCCAGGCCGAGAAGGCGAAGAAGGAACTGGTCGAGGCCAACCTGCGACTCGTCGTCTCGATCGCGAAGAAGTACACGAACCGCGGCCTGCAGTTCCTCGATCTGATTCAGGAGGGCAACATCGGCCTGATGAAGGCGGTGGACAAGTTCGAGTACCGCCGCGGCTACAAGTTCTCGACCTACGCGACGTGGTGGATCCGCCAGGCGATCACGCGCGCGATTGCCGACCAGGCGCGCACGATCCGCATCCCGGTCCACATGATCGAGACCATCAACAAGCTGATTCGCACCTCGCGCGCGCTCGTGCAGGAGCTGGGGCGCGAGCCGACCTCCGAAGAGATCGCCAAGCGCATGGACATCCCGGTGTCGAAGGTGCGCAAGGTGCTGAAGATCGCGCAGGAGCCGATCTCGCTCGAGACGCCGATCGGCGAAGAGGAAGATTCGCATCTCGGCGACTTCATCGAGGACCGCAACATCGTGTCGCCGGCCGAGGCGGTCATC
>DATDOE010000037.1:0-15013 GCA_035293405.1 Vicinamibacterales bacterium
CGACATCAGACCAATCGCGACGGGCACTGACGCAGTCAACGGCGTCAGACCGAATGCGAGGGCGCACACGGCGAGCAGCACGAACATCCCGACGGGGCGCCTGTTGTCGGCCGCGAATTTGTCGGCCGCCCAGCCACCGACGAAGTAGCCGATGCCCCACGCTGCCGGCGGAATCCAGAAGATGCTCGCCAGGTCCGCCTGCGCAACGCCGAGGCCTCTGGTGATGTAAATCGGAATGATGTTCAGGACAGGGCCCGGAGCAATGGCCGGCAGTGCGTAGCTGAAGACAAGTGCCCAGAACCGAAGCTCGAACGGGTTGGGCCAGGCCAGTTTCGCAGACCGACGCTCGGTGGCTGGGAGGTAGGGCGGTCTGGCGATGGTGGCCCACAAGACCAGCCAGACGACTCCGAACACGCCGGTGACGATGAACGCGCTCCTCCAGCCGTAGGTCACCGCGATTGGAACCATGATGATCGGCGTCACGACGGCGCCGACCGTGCCCCCGGTGAACGACGTCGCGATGCCGCGCGCGCGCAAGTTGGATGGCAACGACTCCACGGCCGTTCTGACCCCGCCGGGGAACGTGGCGCCTTCGCCGATACCGAGCAGCGCCCGCGCCATCGCGAAGCCGATGAAACCGGTCATCAACGCGTGCGAGGCGCTGGCCACTGTCCACAGTGTCACGGCCAGCAGCATACCGACCCGGAGCCCCACACGGTCCAGCACCGATCCCCAGAGCGGGTTCCCGAAGGTGTAGGCCAGGAAGAAGAAGAAGACCACGTTGCCGTAGTCCTGGGCGCTCATCCCGGTCTCGGCGAGGATGGTCGGTGAGAGGACACCGAGCACGCCGCGATCGACGAACGAGAGCCAGGAGCAGAGGGCCATGCCGATGCCGGGCACCCACATCCGCCAGCCGGTGGCCAGCGTGGTCGTGCCGGTCGTGTGAAGAGTCGCCTGTGTCATGGGGTCTCCGTATCAGGCCTCGAGTGCCTGGCCGCTTCGATCGGGAAGGGTAAAGGTGAGGATGGCTGCCAGCAGGAAGAACGCCGACGTGAGCGACAGCGCCAAGCCAATACCGATGCCGGGCAGTGTCGCAAGTGCACCAATGGTGTACGGCGCGATGGCGCCCGCCATCCGGCCGATGTTGTAACTCGTTCCCTGTCCTGTGGCTCGTACCGCGGTGGGGAAGAGTTCCGCCACGAAGCCGCCAAACATGCTGAAGTGCCCGCTGCCGAAGTAGCCGAGCACAGGCCCAAGCAGCAGGAGCGCGAGGGGGTTACGCGCCATCTGCCCGTAGATCGGCACGAGCGTTGCCGCGGCGACCATGAACAGGATGAACGTGTTCCGTCGCCCGAGCTGATCGGCGATGAAGCCGAAGCTCAGATACCCGAGATACGCGCCCACTTGGACGGCGAGAATCCACCCGAACGAGTTGACGACACCCATGCCGGCGCCGCCCTGATCGATCGGGCGGGCCAGGAACGACGGAAGCCAGAAGAACACGCCCCAGTAGGCGAACTGCGTTGCGGCCCCCAGCATGATGATGCGTACGGTGCGCCCGATCATCTTCTTCCCGAAAATGACGCCGAACGGGTTCGGTGCGGTGTCCCTCGCCGCCTGCCTGACCGTCCACGTCTCGGGCTCGCGCACGTTGCGCCGGATCCAGAGCGTGAAAGCGGCGGGGAGGACGCCGACCACGAACAACACACGCCAGGCGTTGTTCCCAAGCGACGGGAGGTCGAGGATGAGCGCGGCCAGCAGGGCCGCGACGATGTAGCCGATCGCCCAGCCGGACTGCATGATGCTGATGGCCTTGTTGCGGTGCGCGGCGGGCCACGTCTCGCTCACGAGCACGGCACCGGAGGCCCACTCTCCGCCCATCCCAAGGCCCAGCAGGGCCCGCCACAGCAGGAGCTGGACGACGGTCATCGAGGTGGCGGCGCCGAGGGAGGCCAACGAGAAGATGGCGATCGTGGCCATCAAGGCGCGCGTGCGTCCGAACCGATCGGCGACGTAGCCGAACGTCAACCCGCCGATTCCGGACATGACGAGCGTTGCCGTTCCCAGAATGCCTGCCGTGCCATCGTCGAACCCAAAGTAGGCACGCAGTTGTCCCACGGCCATGGCGTAGAGCATGAAGTCCATGGCATCGAGCATCCAGCCGAACTTGGCGGCCAGGAGCACGCGCCACTGTTCGCTCGTAATGGCGCGATACCACGGCCCTTCGGGTGCCGCGGCGACGTGGGTTATTGACGATTGACCGTGCATCGAAGCCTGCACCCTCCCTCGGGCAACTCCCAACTCCCAAGGCCCAACACTCAAGGCCCAAGGCCCAGCGCCTAAACTAAAGCCCAAGGCCCAAAGCCGAACGACCGAATGCCGCGCGAGCCTATCAACCGAGTGGCGATACGGTCAAGCGGGAGAAGCCGCTACAATGCTCGTTCACCGCAGTTGCCATCCGGGTCTCACCCGGGAAGGAGTCACGCGATGTCGGTCGAGGTCGGCACTCAGGCGCCGGATTTCACGCTTCCCAATCAGGAGATGAAGCCGGTCACGCTCAGCGAGCAACTCAAGAGAGGGCCCGTTGTCCTGGCCTTCTTTCCGGCTGCTTTCAGCGGCACGTGTACCGCGGAGATGTGCACGTTCCGTGACTCCGCGTCCGAGTTGAACGCGGTGAATGCCGTGGTGGTCGGCGTCAGCGTGGATACCTTCTTTGCGCTCAAGGCCTGGAGTGACGCGCAATCATTGAACTTTTCGTTACTGACAGTAGTGTCCGGTTAAAACTCGAATAGTTTCAGTTGGTTAGGCAAAACGGCGTCATCGGTGAACGGGTCGATACCCGCAACTGCTTGTTGCAGGGGGAGTTTCTCGAAGAGGGTCACCGACAAGATCTGTAACAGTGTGTGCAAGGACACCTCGAGCTGGAGTTGCTTCCTGATGATCGCCACGAGGACGTAGACACTGATGGCGATCCAGATTTGTGTGCGGACGGCGTTCTCCGAGGTGCCGTAGAAACGCTTGATTCTCAAATGCTGCTTGATCCACTTGAAGAACAACTCGACCTGCCAGCGACACTTGTACAAGGCGCAGATCGTCAGGGCCGGCAGCGCGAACTGATTGGTCAGGAACACCAGGGTCTTGCCGGTGTCGGCATCGCGATAGCGGATGCGGCGCAGGTGACCGGGGTAGTGCTTGGCGGCGTAGAAGCCGTTGAGCGCGATGGTCTGGTCGCACATCAGCCCGCTGCGGCGATCCACCGGCGACGAGTACACCCGTCGGGCATCGAGGTTCCGCTTGGCGCGCGTGACGAAGAAGCCGCCCGCCTGGTCCAGCGCGTAGAGCCGCTCGAAGTCCAGGTAGCCGCGGTCCATGATGTAGAAGGCGCCGGCTTCGATGATGAGCAAGTCCAGGACATTCACATCGTGCAGCGTGCCATCGGAGACGTGAATAAAGGTGGGAATCGAGCCGCGCAGGTCGAGCAGCGTGTGCAGCTTCACGGCGGCCTTGGTGGACCGAAAGGGTGCCCATGGGAACATCGACAGACACAGATCGATGGTCGTGGCATCGAGCGCATAGACGGTATTGGCCAGCTCCACACCGAAGTCCTCGCCGACGTAGAGCGCCCGGGCTTTGACGATCAACCGCTGGGCAAACTCGCAGTAGATCCGCCAGTCGCGCACTTCGTTGGCATCGGCCAACGTCGAGCGCGCCACCGCCTCGCCGATGCCCATGTGGTACAGCTTGCCCGCTTGCGCGGCCAGGCACGCCTCGATATCGCGCAAGCTCTCGCGGTAGGTCAGCTGCGCGAACGCCATGATGCGAAACTGTTCCGCACAACTGAGGGTCCGGATCCGGTGATCGCCGGCGTAGCGATCCACGATGCGATGGAAGGTCTTCCACGGCAGGAACTCCATGACCTGCGCGAACAGCGTCTTGCCAAGATACATGTCGGCTCCGGGTTCGTGAACACCGGAACGCTAGCGCACATGGCGATTTCCAATTCAAGTCGGGGACACCTCCTCTTGCCCCGAACCCCGCGTCACTATTGGCTTTCAAGTCGATGATCCTGAAATTAACCGGACACTACTGCGTTACTGAGTGATTTCAACAAGGACGTGATTCGCCAGTACGGTGTGGTCAATCCGGACATGATCGGCCTGAAGAACATCGCGAAGCGCTCGACCTTCGTGATCGACCGCGGTGGAATCGTGCGCTACCGTGAGGTGCTCGAGGACGCGCGCAACGAGCCGGACTACGCCAAGGTCAAGCAGGCGTTGGCGAGCCTGTAAGATCGTTCGCGGGTCTGCTACACTGCCTGTTCTCCGCGTACCACACTTCCGCTGTACGTCAGTTCATGGCCGATACCGCTGTTGCCGCTGCGGAGCGAACGCTTCCGCACAACCTCGAAGCCGAGCGTTCGGTGCTCGGCGCGATCCTGGTCCACAACGACGCGTTCAATCTGGCCGCGCAGGTCATCGACAGCGGCGACTTCTATCGCGACGCGCATCGCCGCATCTTCGAGCGCATGGTGGCGCTCAGCGAGCGCCGCGACGCGATTGATTTCGTCACACTGAAAGAGGAACTGGCGCGTGCCGGTGAACTCGACGAGGTGGGCGGGCCCGCCTACGTGGCCTCGCTCGCCGATGGCGTGCCGCGTGCCACCAACGTCGAGTACTACGCGCGCATCGTCAAGGAAAAGGCGACGCTGCGCAACCTGATTTACGCCGCGAGCAAGATCCTCAGCAACGCGTACGAGGCGGACCAGGAGTCCGACCTGATCCTCGATGAGGCCGAGAGCGCCATCTTCGCCGTGGCCGACGACCGGTTGAAGGCCGGTTTCGTGCCGATGCGGGACCTGGTGAAGGAGAGCTTCCCCAAGATCGAGCAACTGTTCGAACAGAAGCGCCTCATCACGGGCGTCCCGACCGGCTTTGTCGATCTGGACGAGATGACGCGTGGTTTTCAGCGTGGCGATCTCATCATCGTGGCGGCGCGGCCGTCGATGGGCAAGACCAGTCTGGTGCTCAACGTGGCCCAGCACGTCTCGGTCCTCGACGACCACGTGGTCGGCTTCTTCAGCCTGGAGATGTCGAAAGAGTCGCTGTTTCTGCGTCTGCTCACCGCCGAGGCGCAAATCGACGGGCATCGGCTGCTGGCGGGCGCCATTGGAGGCAGCGACTATCACCGGATCTCCCACGCGCTCGAGACGCTGAACGCGATGAAGTTGTACATCGACGACACGGCGAATGTCAGCGTCCTCGAGATGCGGGCCAAGGCTCGCCGGCTCCAGGCCGAGCATGGTCTCAGCCTGCTCGTGGTCGATTACATCCAGCTCATGAGCAGTCGTGGCCGCTTCGAGAACCGGACGCTCGAGTTGGCCTCGATCTCCAGGTCGCTCAAGGGACTGGCGAAAGAGCTGAACATTCCGATCGTGGTGCTGTCGCAGTTGAGCCGGGCTCCGGAGTCGAGGTCGGACCACCGGCCTCAGTTGTCCGATCTGCGCGAGTCCGGCGCGCTCGAACAGGATGCCGACGTGGTGGTGCTCATCTACCGGGACGATGTGTACAACCGGGATCCGAACAGTCCGGACGCAGGCATCGCGGAGCTGATCTTGGCCAAACAGCGCAACGGCCCGACGGGCGTCGTGCGCCTGGCCTTCCTGCGGGAACAGACGCGGTTCGCCAGTCTCGCCCAGGGTGCGTAGAGCATTGATCCGCAGCACCATCGCCCGCGTTGACCTCCATGCGCTGAAACACAACTTCGCGGCGATTCAGGCTTTTCTTGCCGGTGGCGAGGGGGCTTCGGCCCCCGTGTCGGCCTCTCCTCCGGCCATCATCGCCGTCGTCAAGGCCAACGCCTACGGCCACGGGGCGCCCCAAGTGGCCCTCGCGCTCGAGCAGGCTGGCGCCACGATGCTGGCGTGCGCGGACATCGAAGAGGGCATCGTGTTGCGCCAGGCCGGTGTCCGTGTGCCGATCCTGGTGTTTGGTGCCCTGAGCGTCAGCAACCTGGACGGGCTCTTCGAATTCGAGCTGACACCGACGATTTCTACACCCGGCGCAGCCCGGGCGGTGCAAGCCGCGGCGGCACGACACCGGTCGAAGGTCGCTTATCACCTGAAGATCGACACCGGTATGAACCGGCTCGGATTTCGTCATGATAATTTGCGGCACACTCTTCCAGAACTGCTCGCGAGTCCCAATCTACAGCTCGATGCGGTGTACACGCACTTTGCGTCCGCCGACGTGCCCGAGAGCGACGTGTTCGCTCACCAGCGCGATCGGTTCGAGCAGGCGCTCGCCACGGTGTCTGCGCTGGGCGCCCGCCCGCGTGTGCGGCACGCGTCGAACAGCGCCGCGCTGCTACGCGACGCCCGTGTGTGGTACGACGCGGTGCGTCCTGGTCTCCTGCTGTACGGCATCGTGCCGCCGCCGCTCGCGACAACCATTGCACTCACCCCGGTGATGTCGTTGACGAGTCGCGTCGTCGCCGTCAAGGGACTGAGGCCCGGGGAAGGGGTGGGATACGGATGGCGGCATCAGGTGCCAGAGCCCAGCAGTATCGCCGTCGTGCCGGCCGGTTATGCCGACGGCCTCGACACGCGTTTGTGCGGATGCGGCCATGTGCTCATCCGGGGACGCCGATTACCCATCGTTGGCGCGCTGTCGATGGACATGCTCACGGTCGACGTCACCGACCTGGAACAGGTGCAACCGGGCGACGAGGTGGTCATCCTCGGGCGCCAGGGCAATGAGAGTTGGCAGCAGATCGATGCGCGGGAGATGGCCGCCGCCATCGGCACCATCCCGTGGGAGATCGTTTGCCGTCTCGGTACGCGTATCGAAAGGCACTACGACTCAACTCCCAACTCCCAAACGTGACTCTGCCCCCAACTTCCAACGTGAGTCCGTGTGGAAACATTGGGAGTTGGGGGTTGGAGTCGCGATACAGTTGGGAGTTGAACGCATGAAGGCCCCCAAAGTCGTATTCGTGTGCCAGGAATGTGGCGCTCAAGCGCCCAAGTGGATGGGGCGCTGCACGGAGTGTGGAGCCTGGAATTCACTGGTCGAGGAGCGCTCGGCTGAACCCGGGATCCAGGGCGCGGCTGGCAACCGGTTCGGGCAATTTGCGACGACATCCACCGCCAAGGCGTACGCAGACGTTGAGATGGCGCAGGGGCTGCGTCTTTCGACTGGTATTGGCGAGTTCGACCGTGTCCTCGGCGGCGGCGTGGTTCCGGGCTCGCTCATCCTGCTCGGGGGTGAGCCCGGGATTGGCAAGTCGACACTGCTCCTGCAGGCCGCTGCCCATTTCGCCCGCACCGTGGGTCCGGTGCTGTACGCGTCGGGTGAGGAGTCCGAACACCAGATCAAGATACGCGGCGATCGGATCGGGATTGGCTCCGCGCCGCTGTATCTGCTCGCCGAGACGTGCATCGAGCGCATTCTCGAAGAACTGGCGCGGCTGAAGCCGGCCCTGCTCGTGGTCGATTCGGTGCAGACGGTGTGGTCTGCCCGGTTTCAGTCCGCGCCGGGCAGCATCGGTCAGGTGCGTGAGGCGGCCACCCAGTTCCTGTTTGCCGCCAAGGGACAGAACGTTCCCACCGTGCTCGTTGGCCACGTCACCAAGGACGGCGCGCTTGCCGGGCCGAAAGTCCTCGAGCACGTGGTCGATACGGTGCTGTATTTCGAGGGCGAGCGGCATCACGCGCACCGCGTCGTGCGCGCCGTGAAGAACCGCTTCGGTGCGGCGAGTGAGCTCGGTGTGTTCGAGATGACCAGCAGCGGGCTGCGCCCGGTGCCGAACCCCTCGACGCTGTTTCTTTCCGAGCGCGCCGCGGGATCGCCCGGATCGGCCGTGTTGTGTTGCGTGGAAGGGTCGCGCCCCATCATGGTCGAAGTGCAGGCGCTCGTGAGCACGAGCACCTATGGCAACGCGAGGCGCATGGCGATTGGGGTGGACCAGAATCGCCTCGCCCTCTTGCTCGCCGTGCTCGAAAAGCGCGCGGGCCTGTCGCTCGCGGGCGACGATGTGTATGTGAACATCGCCGGGGGGATGACGATCGACGAGCCCGCTGCGGACCTGAGCGTGGTCGCGGCGGTGGCGTCGAGCGTTCGGAACAGGAGCCTGTCGCCCTCGACGGCGGTGTTTGGCGAAGTCGGCCTGAGCGGGGAGATCAGAGGCATTCCGCATGCGGCCCTGCGCATTCGAGAAGCCGTGCACATGGGCTTCAGTCGCATCATCCTGCCGGCGGGCAACGTTGCCCCCACGGGTTCAACGGTGGGCGAAGGGGATTGTGAACTCGTCGGTGTCCGGACGGTGGGCGAGGCGCTCGACGAGTTGATCGCTTGATTTTCGGGACGGGCGGTTCTAAGGTTCAGTCATTCATACCGGTCGGCTGCTTGTTCCCGGGGGTCTGTCATGGTGTGGTTCCTGCTCGTCCGCGCCGCCTTCGTGGCGGCCCTTGGTTATTCGGCGTATCAGCTTCAGCCACTTGTCGCCGAGCGCCTCTTCCTCAACGCCCTGTTCGGGCTGCTGCTCGGCCTGCTCGTCGTGGCCTTGGAGGTCCGCCTCAAGAACATCTCGGTCACGCACTTGGTGAGCGCATTGCTCGGCGGGGCCGTGGGCCTGGTCGCCGCCAAAACGATTGGCGCCGCGATGTACTGGGCGAATCTGGGCGATGGTCGCGTGGTGTTCTTGCACAGCGTCATTCTTCTGGCGCTTCCGTATCTCGGCCTGGTGATCGGCGCGCGCAGGGGCGAGTGGCTGGAGCCGGAGAACCTGGTCCGCCTGTTCCGATCGGCCGGTCCGCGCAGGCGCTATCGAGTGCTCGACACGAGCGTCATCATCGACGGGCGGATCGCCGACATCTGTGAGACCGGCTTCATGGACGGCACGCTCGTCGTTCCGCAGTTCGTGTTGCGAGAGCTGCAGATGGTGGCCGATTCCTCCGATTCGATGAAGCGTAACCGCGGTCGACGGGGACTCGACATCCTGCAGAAGATCCAGAAGATGGCAGGAGTCGACGTCATGATCTCGGACGTGGATTTCCCCGAGATCCGCGAAGTGGACTTGAAGCTCATCGAGTTGGCCAAGGCGCTACCGGGCAAGATCCTCACAAACGACTTCAACCTCAACAAGGTCGCGCAGCTGCGCGGCGTGCAAGTGCTCAACGTGAACGAACTGGCGAACTCGCTCAGGCCGGTCGTGCTTCCTGGCGAGCTCATGAAGGTATTCATCCTCAAGGAGGGCAAGGAGCCCAACCAGGGAGTCGCCTATCTGGATGACGGCACGATGGTCGTGGTCGACAACGCACGGAGGATGATCGGGAGAACGATCGACGTGGTGGTCACGAGCGTCCTGCAGACGACGGCGGGCAAGATGATCTTCGGGCGATTCATCGAGACTGGCGCCGCGCAGGCCGCGGCGCCGGCTGCGGCGGTGCCTGCAGAGGCCGACTCCCCTCGCCGGCCTCGCCCACAGATGCCCTCGTCGGCCGCCGCGGCCGGCAAATGAGGCGAGAATGCCTCCCTTCCATTGGTGGCGCACGGTCTTCTTCCTGATTCCGGCCATCAGTGTGTACACCGTGGTCCTGGGCACACTGTCGATTGCCTCGAGTCTGTTCGAGCGCAGTGGCTACGTTGCGCATTGGTGCGCGCGCACGTGGTCCCGCCTTATTCTGGTGACGACAGGCGTTCGCGTGGAATGCGTCGGGCTGGAGCGCCTCGAGCCGGGCCGCACCTACGTGTTTGTGGCCAATCATCAGAGCACTTACGACATCCCGATTCTGTTCTGGTCGCTGCCGTACCAGTTGCGAATCATCGCGAAGGCCTCGCTTGGCAGCGTTCCGTTTCTTGGCTGGCACTTGCGGCGCACGGGCCACATGCTCGTCGATCGCCGCCGTCCGGACCGCGCCAGAATCTTCGACTGGGCATCCCGGCTGACCGTTAACGGCCTGTCACTCGTCGTGTTTCCAGAGGGCACGCGCAGCCGAGATGGCCGTGTGGGCCGGTTCAAGCGCGGCAGCTTCTACCTGGCGCTCGAAGCGGGCCTGCCCGTCGTGCCGCTGTCAATCGTTGGCAGCCGCCATGTCATGCTGAGGGGACGGCTGGCCACGTACCCTGGCACCGTGCGGCTCGTCGTGCACGACCCAATCGATACCCGGGACCTGGCGGGCACCGATCCGAAGCAGTTCGGCGAGCAGGTTCGACGCGTCATCGCCCCGAGCGCTGAGGCGGATTGTGGATCGGCCCCTCCAGACATCGATGCGGTTCACGCTCGCGCCTGACCTGGCCGCGGTCATTCGTCCGGGCGTGCTGTGGCTGGAGGGAGCCACAGTCGTCGAACACGATGGTCGCCTCAATCCACCGCTTGCCGCGGTCGAGGCAGCCGCGCGGACTCATCCTCCCGAGGACACCGGCGCGGTGAGGACAATGTACAAGCGAATCGGTCTCGATCCGACCAAGACCCGTCCTTCCTCAGAAGCGTTGCTGCGCCGCGTGCGGCGCGGCGAGAAGCTGCCCCGCATCAACACGATGGTCGACGTCTGCAACTGGTGTTCGCTCGAGTTCCAGCTTCCTTACGGACTCTACGACGCGGCGCGGATCGACGGGGAGGACGTTGAACTCAGGCTCGGGCGCCCGGGCGAGTCTTATCCCGGCATTCGCAAGGACGAGGTCCACGTAGGCGGCCGCATCACGCTGGCCGATCGTCGCGGGCCGTTCGGAAATCCCACGTCCGATTCCGCGAGGACCATGGTGACAGCTGCCACCACGCGGGCACTCCTGGTTGTCTTCGCGCCCCGCGACGTGGACGCGGCGACCCTCGCACGGGTGCTCGATGCCACGTCGGCGCGCATGACCGAGTTCACCGGCTGCCGCGAGACAGGCCGACAGGCTGGCTAAGGCTGGCTAATTCGGGGGCGTACCCCTGTCGATCCTGGCGCGTGGCGCCGATAGGTGGCATAGCGAGGTTGCTATCAGTCCGGATATGTCAGCTTCTTCGAACAATCCGCCTGTGTCCGATCGCCGATTGACCCCGCGCGTCATCGGCCCTTTCGAAGGCCGCCGGCGCGGCGCGCTGACGGTGAGTCTTCGGATCTACGACCTCAGCGTGGGCGGTTGCCTGATTGAGTCTCTGACCGAGGTGTCGCCTGGCCGGCGCATCAAGCTCGACCTCGAGCTCCCGTACGAAGGCCTGATCACGGTGGACGCCGAGACGCTGTATACCCGCCCGGACTACGGCTTCGCGGTGAAGTTCGTCGACCTGTCCGAGGAGACTCGGGCGCAGATCGTGCGCGCCGTCGAGCGACTGCGCCTCCTGGCGCAGGCCGAGGATCAGTCGGCCTGAAGTCCTAGAGGGTCCACTGAATCAGGACGAAGAAGAGCCACCCCGTGAGCACGACCGCGGTGGCGCGCGCGGTGCTCGTGTAGTCGAGCGCCTGACGGACCGCGACGATTGTCGTGCCAAGCAGCCAGAAGGCGACGACGGTCGGCACGCCTCCGCCCAGCACCGGAACGAAAGCAAAGAACGCGAACAGATTTGGGGCGTAGGCGAAGCCGATGACCCTGAGTAGTTCCCCCATGTCCGTCCGTGTCTGGGGTTCGGGGATCAGCCGCGCGCCGATCACGTAGGTCACCCCGGCCCACATGACCCATCCGATGAGCGCCGCGAGGGTCTCGCGAATCAATCCGAACGCGCCGGATTGCATCCCCGCGCCGAGCCCGGCGGCCACGCTCGCGCCGATGACGACGGCGAACGCCTGGCCGTTGGCCGCCCCGTCCCGCTCGATGTCTTCGAAGGTCCTTACGTTCAGCACGAGGACACCCTTCACGCGCTCGATGAGTGTCATGCGGAGAACCTGATAGAGTGCAAAGATGGCGAGGGCGTGTTCGGATCCTGCACGTTCAGTCGATACGGTCGACTAGTCTACAGTGAGCGGGGCGCCGGAGTGGCGGCGTTGCGGTCACACAGCTAGAATCACTACCACATCCGAGTTCCAGCGCGTGCACGTCTCTGCCATCATCGCCGCCGCCGGCCGGGGCCTCCGCTACGGCGGTGCGCACCCGAAGCAGTTATTGAGGATCGGCGGGCAGCCGATGCTCGCGCGCAGCGTCGACGTCTTCAGGCAGTGCGCGGTGATCGACGACATCGTGGTCGCGGTGCCAGCTGAGATCGCCGATCTCCCACCCGACTACCTCCGCGGGGGAGCGAAGCGAATCGACATTGTGGCCGGTGGCACACGCCGGCGGGATTCGGTGGCCCACGCGTTTGCGCGCGTGGCCGAACGCGCCGACGTCGTGGTCATCCATGATGCGGCGAGGCCGCTCGTTACCTCCGAGTTGATCGGCCGCACCGTTGCCGCCGCAGCCGAATTCGGGGCGGCCATCGCGGCGGTGGCGGCGCGCGACACCGTGAAACGTGCCACTGGCGAGGGCGTCGTCCTCGGCACGCTGCCGCGAGAGGAAATCTATCTGGCGCAGACCCCTCAGGCGTTTCGGACCGCGGTGCTGCGCGACGCGCTGGAGCTTGGTGGCGATGTCACCGACGAGGCGACGCTGGTTGAGTTGGCCGGCCACAGCGTCCGCCTCGTCGAAGGCGATCCCCGGAACCTGAAGGTCACGACGCCCGCCGACCTCGAGATGGCCGAACGCCTGCTGGCAGGGTCCGCCCCAGCGGCGCCGGCGCTGCGAGTGGGCAACGGCTACGACCTGCATCGGCTCGTGCCAGGCCGCCCTCTGATTCTCGGTGGGGTGACGATCCCGTTCGACAGGGGCCTCCAGGGACACTCCGATGCCGACGCGATTGCTCACGCGGTGACCGACGCAGTGCTCGGCGCGTCGGCTGCCGGCGACATCGGTCGGCATTTTCCCGATACCGACCCGGCCTGGGAGGGCGCCAACAGCCTCGAGTTGTTGCGGCGCGCCGCGGAGGTGTCGCGCGCTCGGGGATTCGCTGTGGTGAACGTGGACGTCGTCGTGATCGCGCAGCGACCGAAGCTCGTGTCGTACATCGACGCCATGTGCGCGAATCTCGCCGGGGCGCTCGGCTGTGCGCCGTCACAGGTCAGCGTGAAAGGCAAGACCAACGAAGGCGTCGACTCGATGGGTGCCGGCGAATCGATTGCGGTTCATGCCGTGGTCCTGCTGCACGGGGCGCCATGAGAGTCCGCTTCGCGCCCAGTCCGACCGGCCAGCTGCACGTGGGCAATGCCCGGACGGCGCTCTTCAACTGGCTGCTCGCGCGCGGCCAGAAGGGCACCTTCGTCCTTCGCATCGAGGACACCGACTTCGAGCGCTCGAGCCGCCCGTCGGAGGAGGCGATTCTCGAGGACTTGCGGTGGATGGGCCTCACGTGGGACGAAGGCATCGATGCTGGCGGTGCCCACGGCCCCTACAGACAGTCTGAGCGCCTGCACATCTACCGCGCACACGCCGTGGAGCTGATGGCCCTCGGGCACGCGTATCAGTGCTTCTGCCCGGCGGAGCAGCTCGAAGCTGATCGTGTGGCCGCGCGCGCTGCGGGTCAGCCGCCGAAGTACGCGGGCCGGTGTCGTGGGCTGTCGCGGGACGAAACGCGTCGCCGCGTTGAGCGCGGCGAACCAGCCACGATTCGATTCCGCGTGCCTGAAGGCCGCGAGATCCGCTTCGACGATGTGGTCCGTGGAACCGTCTCGTTCACAACCGATGTCATTGGCGATCCGGTCATCGTGCGATCGGACGGTGTTCCCGCCTACAACTTCGCCGTCGTGATCGATGACGCGTTGATGGAGATCAGCCACGTCGTCCGCGGCGAAGACCATATTTCGAATACGCCGCGGCAGCTGCTGCTCTACGAGGCGTTCGGGTGGCGCCCGCCAACGTTCGCGCATGTGTCGCTCGTCATGGGCCCGGACCACAGCCCGCTGTCGAAACGCCATGGAGCGACATCGGTGGCAGAGTTCCGTGCTCGTGGCTACCTGCCTGAGGCGTTGACTAACTACCTGGCGCTCCTCGGCTGGTCGCCAGGCGGTGGCGAGGAGCTGCTGCCTGTCGAGGCACTGGTCGCCCGATTTCGCCTGGAGGATGTGGGGCACAGCGCCGGCGTGTTCGATGTCGAGAAGCTCGCCTGGGTCAATCGTCACTACCTGAAGGTTGCCTCGCCCGAACGACTCGTGGGTCTGACGGTTCCGTATCTGCAGCGCGAGGGATGGCTGGCCGAGCCCACTCGGTCCGACCTCGATTTTCTGGCGAAGGTTGTGCCGGTTGCGGCTGCGTCGGTGGACCGGATCGAACAGATCACGGCGCGACTCACGTTCCTCTTCGACTACTCCGCCGAGCGCGCGCTCGCTGTGCCTGGGATCGAGGCTGAAGCCGCCTCGTCGCGCGCGGTGATCGTGGCCCTGGGCGAAGAGCTCCAGCAGTCGGGTCCACTGATCGACCGCGAGGCATTTCGTGCGGCCGCGGCACGGGTGCGCGATCGGACCGGGCAGAAAGGGAAGGCGCTGTTTCATCCGATCCGTCTGGCGTTGACCGGTGAAGCCGAAGGACTGGAGCTCGACATCGCGGTCCCGGCGATCGAAGCGGGGGCGACACTGGAGCGGTCCGCGATCAGGTCGATTCCCAGCGCGCGCGCGCGTGCCGCCGAGTTCGCGTCAGCGTTGAACCGGGAACCTAGAGCCTACTAACGCCAGAAGCCCAAAGCCCAAGGCCCAAGGCCGAGAGCCACGAGTCCATGATCGTCTATGGCATCAATCCCGTCACCGAGGCCCTGCGAGCCGGCCGTGTGAAACAGCTGTGGATCGCCGAGCGCCGCGACGAGCGCATGCGGCAGTTACTGGCCTTTGCCAGCACCCACGGTGTCCGGCCGACGCAGGTGAGCCTGGAAGTGCTTGCGCGCCGCGCGGCGGGTGGGGTGCATCAGGGGGTGGTGGCCGACGTGGACAACGCCACCGAGTACAGCGTCGACGATTTGGTGCGCGGGGCGTCTGGTCCTCCGCTCGTCGTCGTGCTCGACGGCGTCGAAGATCCGCACA
>DATDOE010000038.1:0-35342 GCA_035293405.1 Vicinamibacterales bacterium
CAGCCGCGCGTCGAGGACGCCGTCTTCGACCAGCGACATCAAGGACCCGGTCACCAGGCCGGCGAGCTCGCTCTGCGGCGATCGGGGGCTCCCCGTGGGCGTCTTGCGTTGCGAGATGTGATTGATGTGGACGATCACCGCACCGGCCGCTTCTCGTAAGGTTTGAGGTCTCTTGGCGCCAATTCCTCGGGCCAATCAGCCTTACAGTTTATTGCATGAATCGCGCGAAGTCATCCGCACTGCGAAAAACCGCGCCCTCAAACGCCAACTCCCAACTCCCAAAGCCGAGAGCCTAGAGCCCAGAGCCCAGAGCCGACGAAAAACTCCGCGACGATACGCGCGTTCAAGGTCTCATGCGCGGTGACGATTACTGGGCCTGGGAGAGGGCCGCGCGCGCGCGCGAAAGAGGGACCCGAAAGAAGGACACGTGATCGCAGAACAACAGCTTCCGTCCAGCCTGGTGCGAGGCATCGAGCAACTCGAGCCGATGCCAGTGACCGCCGAACGTCTCGTGGCCCTCATGAACGGCCAAGAGGTGTCGATGGCGACGATCGCGGAGCTGGTGGAGTTCGATCAGGCGATCGCCGCGACCGTGCTGCGGATGGCACGATCCTGGGCGTATGCCGGCTCGCGCCCTCCGGAGACGGTTCGTGATGCGGTCGTGCGTCTCGGCACGATACCACTGCTGAACATCGTGCTCGGCGACTACCTCACGCGCATCAGGACCTCGGCGCCGCTGTATGACCTCAGCGAGGACGATCTCTGGGCGCACGCCGCGGCCGCACAACTGGCCGTGCGCGCCATGACGCAGGAGTGCCCGGCCCTGAAGCTGCCGGCCGTGACATCGACCGCCGCGCTGCTGCACGACATCGGGAAGCTCGTGATGAGCCGATGCCTCAACGCCGGCGTCCAGACCATCACTGCTCACGCCAGGGAGGCCGGCATCACGTTCGTCGAGGCCGAGCGGAAGCTCTTCGGCGTCAATCACGCCGCGGTCGGAGCGGCCATGGCCGTGCAATGGAAGTTCCCCGACCTCGTCACCGACGCCATCGCGCGCCACCACGACGACGAGCTCGGCGAATCTACTCCAGTGCTCGACGCCGTGGTCATCGCCAACATGGTGGCGAAGAATATCGGCGCCGGACTGGGCGCTGAAGGATTCAACCTGACGATTGACGGCGCGTGCGTACGCCGGTTCGGACTCGACTTCACCCGATTCGCGCGCATCTGCCTGCTGACCGACACCTGGCTGCGAGAGCTGCGACAAGCGCGAAAATAGCGCGCTTGACACACTCCTCGCACACGCAGATGCTCTCGGCATGACCCGCCGGCGCCTCTTCATCTCCACATTGCTGCTCCTGGCCGCGGCCACCACAGCCTCCGGCCCGGATTGATGTGAGGGGATCGCTGTCGCGATGCCTCGTCTTGGGACTGGCCGTTCCCTGGCTGCTCACGCAGCAGGAGCGCCCGCAAGTCTTATCGCGGCTGACCTGGTTCGATCGCGCCGGCACGCGTCTCGGTGGCATCGGCCCGGTCGCGGATCACGGCAATCTCGAGCTCTCACCTGATGGCACACGCGTCGCGGTCGCCGTCACCGATCGCGCGCGCGCCACGCGCGACATCTGGATCTACGACGCGAAGACGGGCAGCCGGACGCAGTTCACGTCGGAGGCGACGGATGAGAACTGGCTGGTCTGGTCCGCGGACGGCCGCCGCGTCGTCGTGAACTCCTTCGGTCAGAACCATCTCGATCTGTTCGAGGCGCCGTCGACTGGCGCCGGTCCGCACACCGTGCTGCTGACCGACGCGGACGGCAAGTGGCCCGTGAGCTGGTCGCGCGACGGCAAGTTCGTCCTCTACGTCACCAACAGCCGCACCACGAGCAACGACATCTGGGTGCTCCCCTTCGGCGGCAACCGCAAGCCGTATCCGTTTCTTCAGAGCGAGGCGTCCGAGAACTGGGCGACGTTCTCACCCGACGGCAAATGGGTGGCGTTCAGCTCGACCGAGTCGGGCCAGGTGGAAGTGTACGTATCCGCGTTTCCCTCGACCGGACGCAAGTGGCGGGTGTCGGCCGACGGTGGAAGCCAGGCGCGCTGGCGACGCGACGGCCTCGAGATCGTCTACCTCGCACCGGACCGCACGCTGATGGCCGCAGCGGTGAGCACCTCTCGCAGCGAGTTTCGCGTCACGGCGTTCGACCCGCTCTTCGTGGCCAGCTATCCGTACGGCGCCTATCACGCGTTCGACGTCACGGCCGACGGCCAGCGCTTCCTCGTGAACACGCTCGTCGTCAGCCTCACGGCGCCCGCGGTGGTCGCGTCCTTACACTAGCGATCCGGCTTCGTTTAGCCGGATCGTGTCATCCGTAGAGCCCGGCTTCAGCACTACCGTGCCGGATCTCCCTTCTATTGGCTGGCGGCCGCGGAAGCTGCGGCCGGGAACGAGGCCTTCGCTCGTACCCTTGCGGCGCCGCGTCGACTAATCGCTGACTCGTCGCGACATCCGTTACGCGGCTCTAAACGACAACGGTCATTCGCCACAACCAGAACGCGTTGACGGAAGTCGACGCGATGAATCGCTCCGCCCGCGTTCCGGCTTCGCCACGCGTCGGCCTTGCTTACGCGTCCGCCACCCAACAGAAGGGAGCTCCGGAATAGACCGTGGCCGTCGGCGGGCGTGTCTCGCGCAGCGAAGCGTTCGAGGCATGCCGACCTGCGTCAGGGGTGAAAGCGTGAGGCGGCCGTGGGTATCAGTGAGGTTGAGCGGGCATGGCCGGGGGCGAACGGTACGGTCGCCGGATCATCGTCGCGATCGTGCGGACGTCGACGTTCACTCGGCGGATTTGAGGATGCGGCCGAGAATCTGCTGGTCCGCCGGAAGCAGGCCCACCTTCGCGAGACGCGGCGTCAGCGTGATCCAGTTCGTGTTGGCGCGAAACACGCGTCTGAAAAGCGGGAGCGACTGCTCGACGCGTCCCATGTTCACGAGCGCCACGGCGTGCCAGTAGACCATCTCCACGTTGTCGGGCACGAGCATCGCCGCCGCACTGTACTCGCGCAGCGCTCCCTCGTTGTCCTTCTTTTCCACCGCCAGGTCGCCCGCGTTCATGTGGTTGTAGGCGCGCTGCAGCACGAGCAGCCGGCGCAGCTCGCGCAGGGGATCGGGACTGTCGTCAACGCGGAGATCGAAGACACGATCGGACCACGGCTTCCCCGTCGGCTTCCCCGTGACCACGATGAGCGCGGCGGACTGCCGTCCGCGGATGTCGCCGCCGGCCGCCTGCGCGGCGTCGAGCGCGGCCATCATCCGGTCCGCGAGATCGCCTTTCGCCGCACCATACGCCCTGGCCATCGCGGGCCACACCGTCTCGTTCAGCATCAGGTTGGCCTGCACGGACACGTTCGTGCCGACGATGTGCCCGGCGGCGGGAATGTCCTTGGCGCCGGTGTGCGCGGCGACACGTCCACGCGCATCGATCATCGCCACCTGGCGCACATCGCGGCCGGCGTCCTTCGCCAGCAGCATCTTCAGCGCATCGGGCGCGCTCGTGCCGGCACGCATCAAGTCCAGGCCGTTCTTGCCGTAGCTCGGATCGACGAACGACTGCGTCGCCACCGCGCCGACACCCGCTTCGGCCCACGGCACGACCGACCCCACGCTGAACCAGTGAGATTGCACCGCGACGCCAAGCTCTCCGGTTGCCGGATCGCGCGCGACGATCGAGAAAGTGTGGACGGGCCGCAGCGGGCGGACCCTCGTCTCGTCCGTCGTAGGGGCCGCCTTCAGGCGGCCCGCATCGATCGCCGCCGGGATCAGGGCGAGCGCGAGGACGATCGCCGCGCGTCCGACGCTCATTTCACGTCCACCTCGATCCCACCCACCATCCCGACCGCCACGTTGAACAGCGCGGTCATGATGAGCGTCATCAGGAAACCAAAAACGGCGTAGCAGATCGGAAGCACAATCACTGCGCCAACGCCGAGGAGCGGACCAGCAAAGCCGAACCCACCCGAGCCCGCCTGACTCGCGGCGAATCCAGCACCAGCCATCGCGACGAGCGAGACCAGGCCGCCGATGATCAGGCCGATGACGAGGTACAGGAGTCCGGCGACCTTCGCGACCGACAGGGGTGACACGCGTGTGATGACCATCTGTTCGCTCCTTTGGCGGGAAGGAGTGCGACCTCGCACTCGCGGGGAAATGGTGTCGAGTGGATGGAACGACGCGCATGATAGCGCATCGCCGAAGGAGGCAAGGCGGCGGCCGCCGCAGCTACCGAGGCGTGCCGAAGACTTGGACGTAGTAGGGACGGCCAGCCGAATTGTGCGCGAAACCGATCCCAATCTCCGCCAGGCTGGGGTTCAGGATATTCGCGCGGTGACCTGAGGAGTGCATCCAGCCATCCATCGCCGCGGCCGCGGTGCTCTGGCCCATCGCGATGTTCTCGGCATACGCCTGCCACAGGTACCCCGCAGCGGCCAGGCGATCTTGAGGGCGGGGATACTGCGCGCCGGAGAGCTCGTGGGCGAGCTTATCCATCCGCGCCATCTGATCGGCATGCAGCTGCGCCGCCTGCATCAGGCGCGTGTTGGCGCGCATGGCCGCGAGGCCAGCCGTCGATCGCTCGGAATTCGTGAGTTGCACGAGCGAGGTGGCGACGTCTGACGATGCCGTGGCGCCCGCATCGGCGTCGGTCCCGACCTCGGTCGGGCTGGCCGGGGTGGCGCAGGCCGACGCCAGGACCAGGAGCCAGACGATCGAGCCGCGGCGAACCTGAAAAGCCATGCACGGGGCGTTGCAAGTGGCGGGCCGCGGGAGGGGCATGCAGTTCTGGGCGAAATAACTCACTGGGAAGGTTTAACAGTTTCTCTCTTGAACACGCTTTCGTGAATCGCTTACGCTTGCCGCCACAGCACGGCCCATCCAGGAGGATGGCCATGGCCCTGCTGAAGGAGCCCATACATGCGCGCCCTGACCGTTCTATTGACTCTCTTCCTTCTGTGCCTCGCCGGCGCGCCGGCCGTGGCGCAGGAAGGACACCCCTTGAAGGGTTCCTGGCTTGGCACGTGGGGGCCCAGTAAGGTGCACAGCAACGACATCCTGATCATCATGAACTGGGACGGCAAGACCATCACCGGCATGATCAACCCTGGCACCGACAACATCCCGATCAAGAACGCGACGCTCAACCCCGAGGGCTGGCTGGTCCACATCGAAGCCGAGACCAAGGACAAGACCGGGCCGATCGCCTACGTGATCGACGGCAAGATCGAAGGGCTGGCGTTCCACAACCGATCGGTCACGGGCACGTGGAAGAGCAAGACCGAAAGCGGACCGTTCAAGATCAGCAGGCAGTAGTGATGATGAACCTCCGCACCGCAAGCCTCCTGGGCTCGATCCTCGCCGCACTGGTGCTGGCGTCGATGACCGGAGTCGCGCATCACGCGATCTCCGCCAAGTTCGACGACAAGAAGCCAGCCACGCTCACTGGCGTCGTCACGCTGGTGGACTGGCGAAACCCGCACGTCCATGTGTTCATGAACGTGAAAGACGCGAAAGGGACGCTCAACTGGGCGGTCGAAATCGAGAGCCCGATCGACCTGCAGCAGAACGGCTGGAACAACGAGACGCTCCAACCCGGCGACGCCATTACCGTGCAGGGTATCGTCGCGCGGAACGGCAGCCGCCAGGTCTGGGGCAACTCGATCGTCCTCACCGCCACCGGCAGGCAGGTCTTGAAGTTCACGCCGACGGCGCCGCCGGTCCCGCTCGCGCCGCGGCCGACGCCGCGGTGGGCGGACAAGCAGCCGAGGCTCGGACCCACCCCGGGTGGCGCCCAGGGGTACTGGGCGTATCCAAGCTCCACGGTGTTGATGGAAACCGGCACCAACATCAAGATGGACCAGTGGGGGCTGCTCGCCAACGTCGCGGATGCGGGCAAAGTCGCGCCTATGCAGCCATGGGCACGGGCCCTCTATGTGGAGCGCCAGCGGCGTTTTCTTCAGGACGATCCCACGTATTTGAACTGCAAGCCGCCGGGCGGACCGCGACAATTCCAGCTCCCCTACGGCGTCCAGTTCGTCGAGGACCGTGAACGGCAGCGCATTTTCGTGCTGATTGGCGGGGGAAACAGCAATTTCCGCATCATTTACCTCGATGGCCGGAGCCACGCCGGCCAGGTCGGCGGCGATGACGACAATCCGCTCTATTACGGCCGTTCGGTGGGAAAATGGGAGGGCGATTCCCTCGTGCTCGATACGAGGGGGTTCAATGAGGACTTCTGGTTCACGAACGGGGGCCTTCCGCACACGGAGCAGCTTCGGTTGCTCGAGCGGTTCACGCGGACGGACTTCGACACGTTGAAGTACGAGGTCAGCGTCGAGGATACGGGCGCCTACACGCGACCGTGGTCCAACGGATGGACGCTTCGCTGGGTGGCGGGAGAGGAACTCCCGCGGCACCTGTGTCAGGAGAATAGACCGTAGGGTGGTTCTTGGTTCGCGGTTCTTGGTTGGTTGGTGGTTGGTTGGGCGAGGCGACGCAGGCGTCGCCCCTACGTGATCGTTACCTAAAACGGAGGAGTGAGATGAGAGCGTACATACTCGGCGGCCTGATGGTCGTTGGTGTCCTGCTGGCCGCGGGCAAGATCGCAGCCCACCACTCGTTTGCGGCGGAATTCGACGCGAACAAGCCAGTCACACTCAAGGGCATCGTCACCAAGGTTGAATGGACGAATCCTCACGTGTGGTTCTACGTCAACGTGAAGGATCAGAAGACCGGCGAGGTCACTAACTGGGGCGCCGAGATGGGTCCGCCGCACGGCCTGCAGCGCAGAGGCTGGCGCCGCGAGACGCTGAAGATCGGCGAAGAGGTCACGGTGACCGGCTCGATGGCGAAGAACGGCAGCAAGCGCGTGAACGCCCGGCAGGTCATGATGACGTCGACCGGCGGACGGCCAGGCGAAACGCTCGATGCCGCGTCGAGCCAGGGTGGCGAAAACAACCAGTAAGGTTCACCAGTAAGGTTCAGCGTGGGGGCCGCCTGCAGGCGGCCCGATACAACCTATGCGACATCTCTCGCTCATGGCAGGTGCAGCGTTGTGTCTGATTGTGCCGGTGCTCGCGCAACAGCCGCAGGCCGGTGGCCAGCAACAGCAGGCGCCGGCACGACCGGGCGTCCAGGTCGGCGTGCCTGACGGACGGGGCGGCGCGCCCGCGCAGCCAGGCGGCCGTGGACGGCAGGCTGGTCCTCCCCAACCACCGCCTCGGAACGCGACCGGTCGCGTGCTGCTCGGCGGCGCAACGCCGGCTCAGCGAAACGGCGTCTGGCTGCCCGGCGGTACGCCGGTCAACGCGACGAACATGAAGGACATTCCCTTCCAGCCGTGGGCCCGCGGCGTCGTCGCCGATCGCGACCTCAACGAGCTCGAGCCGCACACGCGGTGCAAGCCGTCGGGGGTCACACGACCGTTTCTCACGCCGTACGGCGTCGAGCTCGTCGAGCTGCCGGAGTTGCAGCGCATCTACATCTTCGACATCGGTGGGCCGCACACCTGGCGGACCATCTACATGGACGGCCGGTCGCATCCCGCCCACGTGGACCCGACGTATTACGGCCACTCGATCGGTTGGTGGGAGGGCGACTCGCTCGTCATCGACACCGTCGGCTTCAACGAGGGCTTCTGGCTCGATCGACTGGGATCGCCTCACACGGAGAAGCTCCACACGCTCGAGCGGCTGACCCGCAACGATCTCAACGTCATGCAATACGAAGTGACGATCGACGATCCGGGGGCGTACACAAAGCCCTGGAAGAGCGGCTTCGGACTTCGGTGGGATCCGAACGTCGAGCTCTTCGAGTACGTCTGCCAGCAGGCCAACTACGCACACGAGCTGATGGTGGGATCCAACGACTCGGTCGATCGCACCAGCACCATCATTCCGTGAGAACGCAGATGCGACACTGCCTCGCCTCGATCGCCGCCGCGGCGCTGTTCCTGTCGCCGATCTTGACGGACTCGGTGATCGGCCAGCAGGCACCGCAGGCGCCGGATCGGGGAGTGCAGGTCGGCGTTCCGGAAGGCCGCACAGGCGGCGCAGGACGACAGGGTGGCGGCGGACGTGGACGTCAGGCTGGTCCTCCGCGTCCCGCCCCTCGCGCGGCCGACGGCAAGATCCTGCTTGGCGGCGCGACGCCGGCGGACAAGGGAGTGTGGCTGCCTGGTGCCGTCGTCCCGAACCCGTTCGGCCTCAAGGACACGCCCATTCAACCGTGGGCGCGCGCGCTGGCCACGGACCGGAGACGCAACCAGCTGGAGCCGCACACACGGTGCCACCCTTCAGGCGTTGCGCGGCAGTTTCTCACGCCGTACGGCGTGGAGTTCGTGGACCTCCCCGAGCTGCAGCGCGTCTACATCTTCGATATCGGCGGACCTCACACCTGGCGGACCGTCTACATGGACGGTCGCACGCACCCGGCCCGCGTGGACCCGACGTATTACGGCCACTCGATTGGTTGGTGGGAGGGCGATACGCTGGTGATCGATACGGTCGGCTACAACGAAGGCTTCTGGATGGACAGAGGCGAGCTGCCGCACACCAACCAGCTGCACACGCTCGAACGCTTCACGCGAACCACGTTGACGACGATGCGGTACGAGCTGACGATCGATGACCCAGGCGCGTACACAGCCAAATTCTCAGGTGCCACGAATCTGTCCTGGGAGACCGGCACGGAGCTGTTCGAGTACGTCTGCCAGCAGTCCAACTACGCACCCGAGCTCATGGTCGGCCAGCACGGCACGGTCGATCGCAGCACGCTCATCGTCCCTTAGATCCAAGGCGGGTCTAAAGACCCGCCTCTACTCCGTCGGATCCCGAGTCCCGAGTCCCGAGTCCCGGCTCACTTCGCCAGGTGCTTGGTCGACTGCTCGTTCTCGTTGCAGACGAACTCGATCATCTCCTGATCCACCATGAGGCGGTGGTTCACGCGCACCGTGAACGGCTTGGTGTAGGCCTTCGGATCGTCGATGGTGACGTCAATCTCCAACGTGCCGAAAGTCGGCCGCCGGAACCGCTCCGTCATCTTCAGCGCGTCGGTATAGGGGCTGCCATTGACGTCGAGCCAACCGGCCTTCTCGTCGCCGCGGAAGTTCGTGGTCTCGACCACCAGCGTGTCGCCTTCCCACGAACCGCGCGAGTAGCCAAACCACCAGGGCTGCGGATCGTTGTTCGGGGCCGGCCGGCCGTCGAGATAGATGTAGCGCAGACCGTAGTTCGACTCGTAGGTGATGAGCATCAGGTTCTTGGTCTGGACGATCTGTCTGGGCTGCGGGTGATTGTGGTACTGCATGAGGCCGATCGGAAGGCACCACACGTCCGGGTTGTCTTTGCTGTTGTCGGCCATCCGCTTCTTCTTGAGCTCGGCGGCCCATGGCTGAATCGGCAGATTGGTTCCACGGCCAGCCACTTCGAAGAACCCCGAAACGAGAGGAGCGTCGGCGGGAGGAGGCGTGGCCGGCGCCGCCGGCGCTGCGCCGCGGCCGCCACCGCCAAACCCGGCGAACCTGAGCTCCCAGATTCCAGACAGGTCCGGCTTGCCGTCGGCCGTCCGGGGCGCCGGGCCGTCAACGATCGGCTTGCTGTCCGCTGTTCGCGGAACACCCGGTGTGGGATACGACGGCCACTGGGCGCCCAACGACGGCGCCAGCGCCACACAGATCGCGATCGCACCGGCCACCCTGGTCAACGCGGTCATTCACTACCCTCCGGGGCCGAGTCTAGCCGCAGCCGACGATGAAGTCCACGATGGCGGTGCCCACCCAGACGAAGATCACCGCATACCGACCTCCCCCTTCTCACGGTTCGATCACGGCCTGCGCCTGAAGGTAGAAAGCGACGATCAGGAGCATGAGGACCAGACACCCGACGACGATCGTGACGATGTTGCCGGTGCTGTAGCGGGTGTTCGGCGGTTCTGTCGCGAATGCCGGATGCGCGGCGTTGATCCGCTGCGCCGTCTGCTGCACCGGGAGCATCGGCACGAACGCGGCGATGCTGATGAGCAGCCACTGGTCGGGCAAGAATGCGGTGAGGCACAGCGCGAGATACGCCGTGGCGAGGACAACGGCGTTCCATTCGGCCGGGATCCCATGTTCCTTCGCGAGCGCACGAATCCTGGCGAAGAGCGGAAACACCCAGATCGGCGCGAAGAACGTCCGCCAGAAGGGGCTCAGCATCTCGCCCGACGCGCGCTTGATCCGGATCCAGTTCTGATAGATCCAGTACAGCTCGTAGATCCCGAAGGTCACGAGCGAGAGGACGACGAACTTGGAGGTCCCGACGGGAAAGAGCGGCAGGACAAATGAAGGCGGATCTGAAGGTGTCGATGAAGGCGGGTCTGAAGACCCGCCTCTACCCAGACCTGTGTCCACAGGCATGGATCAATCGGGCACGACACCGACTTGCGCCAGATGGTGTCGCAGGTGACGGACGTAGTCGGAAGCGACAAACGCCAGCGTGACTGGCGCGCTCGCGCCGATGGTGCACGTGATGGTACGACGGTCCTCGGGAATCCGCGCGATGACACGAGCGAGGTGGCGGTTGTAAGAGCGCCAGAGCGCGGTCAACTCCTCCCACGACTCTTCCTGATAGCCCTGAGCAGCGACCCACGCGTCCTGTGCGTAGCCGGGAATGACGAGCTCCGGCCCTTGCTGCGCCCGCACGAATCGCTGATGGTTGTTGGCGGCCGAGTCGATGAGATGCCCGATCACCTGCTTGGGCGACCACTTGCCGGGCGCACGAGGCTGCGCGGCTCGCGAATCCGTGAGCGAGCGCAACTTCAGTGCCGCGCCTTCCACGGTGCGCAGAACCTCGGCGCCAATAGCGGGAAACGCGCTCTCTTCAGTGATGCTGAGGGTGCTCGACATTGGGACACTCACCGATCCGGGGCGAACGCCAGCAACACGTTGCCGGGTAGACCACCAAACCTCATGTAGCCCGAATTCACGAAGACCATGCCGTTGACGACCACGACCCCGGGTCCGTCAATCGCGCCGCCCGACGCCTTCACGCCGTTGACCGTGTCGTACTCCCGTACAGTATCGAAGTCCCAGACGATGGAGCCGTCTCCGGCGGAATACGCGCGCACGTGACCATCGAGCGAACCTGAGAACACGATGCCGGGGATCGCAGTCAGTGCCGCCGACTGCGCGGGACTGCAACTCGCCCGGCCGCTGCAAGGTGGCGGCGAGGCGTACCACGCTTTGCTCCCATCGGCGATCTTCAGCGCGGTGAGGCCGCCGCCGCTCTTCGGATCCAATATGCGTTCGGTGGCCGTCCTCGTTGACACGACGTCGGATACGGCGGCGTAGACCTTCTCACCATCACTCGCCATGCCCCACTGCACGCCGCCGTTGATACCGCCCTGCCCGACGCGCGTTTCCCACATGACCTCACCGTCCCGGTCGGGGTCGAGCGCCCAGACGATGCCCGCTTTCTGTCCAGCCAGCACCAGATCGCGGCCACCGGTCGTGCCGGCCAGAATCGCCGGCGATCCGAAGTCGTAGTCCGGTCCATTCCCCTCGGGACACAACGCCCCCTTCGGCGTCGTCGAGCACGCGGAGTTGTAGACGTCCTGTGGCAGGAGCTGCTTCGACCAGACGATGCGACCGGTATCCAGGTCGAGCGCCATGACCGCATCGCTCGTCGCCGTCGCCGGCGGCGAGTAGTTGTTGCCGGTCGTGACATACAGCCGCCGTCGTTTGAGGTCGAGCGTGGGCGTGGACCAGATGCCGACGCCCGAAGGCCCCCACGTGGCCACGCCGGACGCCGTCGTACCCGTGCGCTCTGACGCGCTCGGAATCATGAAGGTCTTCCACGCCACGTTGCCGTCGCGGATCCGCAATGCGGTGATGCTCCCGCGGAACGTGCAGCACGGGTACTCGGGGTTGAGCGATCGCGACTCCTCCCACGAGGCCACAGGGACGAACACCAGGCCGTCGTGCACCGCGGGAGGCGCGCTCACCCGCACCGCCTCGTGCGCGTCCGGCCGCTTCTTCCAGATCTCACGCCCGGTCGCGGCATCGAGGGCATAGAACCACCCCGTGAGATCGCCGAAGAGCAGCACGTGCTTGCCGTCCATCGGCGCGGCGACGATCGCGGAACGAATCGGCCCGGCCGCCTGGAACACCCACTGCAGGCAGCCAGTGTCGGCACGAATGGCGTGCACCACTCCGCCGGCGCTGCCCACGAAGACCTGATTGCCGATCACGGTTGGCTGCGCGAACGCCGAGATGTCGCCCTCGAAGCCGAATGCCCATTTCAGTTTCAGTTGAGGCACGCGACCCGCGTCGAGTCTGGCGAGCGCGGCGGGAGCGAAGCGTGAGTTGCTGGCCGAGGGACTCCAGCCACTCCAGATTGGCGCGGCGCCAGTGTCGATCGTCACCGAGCGATCGGTGCAGAACGCCTGCGCCCTCGGGGCCGTGTCGCCGCCCGGCCGGCCGAGGAAGACAGCCACGGCCTCACGCTCATCGCGGCGCAGCGAGTAGGCGATGGTCATCATCGCGCCGAAGTCGAGCGTGCGGAGAATGCGCGTGCTCGTCATCTTCTGCAGCGCGTCACGGCCGGGAGTCCTGCCATCGAGCGGCCGCTCGTGACAACTCGCGCATCGCCGCTGGTACAGCGCCTCGCCCGAGGGTGCTTGCGCGTGCGCGGGGAGCGACGCGAGAAGCAGCGCGCCCACCAGAGATGCTCTGGGCGTCCACACGGACGGCATTATCGGTCACTACCCGATGTAGTGAAGCGCTTGTTCATTACCGGGTACGGAACGCCGCTTGCCAGGCGCGCAAAGGTCCCGTGCTCGGCGATCTCGCTGGCCGCATAAAGGAAGCTCCCCCACGCGGCGCGCGCGAGCGCTCCACCAACGCTGATCCGACGCACTCCGACACTGGCCAGCTCCGCGACGGTCGTAAAGTCGCTGCTGACGAGCACGTTCACCGGCTTCGGGGCCACGGCGCTGACCACGGCCGCGATGTCGCTCTTCGTGGTGAGGCCAGGAGCGTAGAGGCACTCGGCACCCGCCTCGGCGTACGCGGTCAGCCGGCGGATCGTTTCAGCGAGATCCGGCCGTCCGACGATGAAGCCTTCGGATCGACCCGTGAGCAGGGTGCCCGTGCCACTTTCATCGATGGCCTGTCTCGCGGCGCGGATGCGTTCGACGGCGAGGCTGAACTCGAAGAGCGGGTCCTCTGCGTCCCCCGTGGAATCCTCGATCGAGAGGCCGGCGACGCCCGTGCTCGCGGCCGCCGCGACGTTTCGGGCCAGGGGCGCCGGCATGGTCGCGAAGCCATGCTCGAAGTCTGCATTCACGGGCACGTCCACGGCCTGCACGATCGACTGGAAGTGACCCAAGGTGTCGTCGAGCGACACGTCGTTGTCGCGGAGGCCCAGCGACCACGCGAGCCCCGCGCTGGTCGTCGCGATCGCCGGGAAGCCGAGCTGCGCGAGCACGCGTGCGCTGCCGAGATCCCAGGGGTTGGGCATGACGAAGCAGCCGCTCTCATGCAGGCGGCGAAAGGTCTCATGTCGGTTACTGGCGTCGGTCATTGTTCCCTTCTCGAGCGTCGTGAATGAGGCGAACTAGATATACCAATACCTGGGCGGCGGCGCAGCCTATTCCTGAACAGTGTGCCCGAGGTCAGCCCCGGCGCAACCCCGATTCATCCAACGTTCCAACATGACGGACGATACGGTGGTCACGCGGGTAGCCGACGGCCGTCCAGAACTCCATGGCCCACGGGCGATCAACTTCAATCAGGACCGTGATGCGCCGTACTCCCCATTCCGCGAAGATGTGCTCAACCTGCCGTACAAGCTGCCGTGCGATTCCTTGACGACGCTGGCTCGGATGTACCACCAGGCGGTACATGTTGCCTCGCCACCCGTCGAACGCCCCGAGCAACGTCCCGACGATCTCATCGTCGACCTCGGCGAGGAGGAGGACTGCTGCTGGATTTGCCACCACTCGACGGAGTTGTTCGACGCGATCGCTCGGGCCCATACTCGCGCCGGACTCCTGCCAGAGCCGAAACACCCGGTCCACGTCATCCAGCGTTGCCTGTCGGAATTCCATCGCCCGATCGACTCCTATTCCCGTCGCTCCTGTCTGCTCGGGAGGATGTGCGCCGGCACCAGGCCGGCAGCAACCGGGTGCCACTCGACCTCGAAGCTTCCCCGATACCCGAACAACGGACCCCACGTCCTGTTCCGCACGTCTACGACGATGCGAAAGCGCCGTGCCTTCTCGTCATACCACTCCCGCACGTCGGCGATACCACTGAAGAGCATCGGAAAGTCGAAGCCGATGGGCCCCCCGTAGAAGCGCTGCCCACCCGAACGCAGGCGAAGGCCGCCTTCTTCGTCCACCGAGAGATCGATGTCAACCGCGAGGTGCTCATGTGAGCCCAGATAGTCGATGATGCGGCCACCCGCCTCGCTGTAAATCATGTAGGCGTCGAACCGGCGCGTGCGACGGGACTCGAACGTGCGGATCCATGAGACGGTTTCCCGAATGATGGCGCGCGGTCGCGTGAGCTGAATTTCAGGGCAGACGAACGGCTGCCGTCCTCGAGGTTCGTCTCGCCGACGCTTTCGCCTTCGCCGGACACCTCGAGTCCAAACCCGATCCGGGTGATGTAACGGAAGCGCTGCGGTGCGGCCTCGTGCTCCTTGGGCAGGTATTCGATCTCAGAAAACCGGAGATCCCACCGCTCGTGCAAATCCGGTTTCTGAATGTGCGTCCATAGTTCTTCCATTGGCGCACGGACAAGGATCTCGACGAAAATGGCGGCCATCGAACGCGCTCGCAGTCTATCGTCTCACCTGGATTCGTTCAATTTGCCCCGGCGGATCGCATCGGCGGCAAATTGCGGTAGCATCTGCGTGCGAGTGGACGATGAGCACGATGGATCCGAAGGGTTGGTTTCAATCCGAGCTGGCGGCCATCGAGGAGCGCATCGCGCGTGCGCACAGGCCTGATTCGTTCGACGATCCTTCGGGCCGGCGGGAACAGCGATACACACATCTCGTCGAGAACAGCCTCGGGTTGATCTGCACCCACGATCTCGACGGCCTGGTCCTCTCCGTCAATCCCGCGGCCGCGCAGTCCCTCGGCTACGAGCCGCAGGACGGCATCGGCCGGAATCTTCGCGAGTTCCTGTCCCCGGGCACCCGCCACCGCTTCGACGCCTGCCTGCGGCGCATCCGCGAAACATCCGCCGACAGCGGGATCATGCGCGTCGTGAGAAAAGACGGCAGCGAACGTCTGTGGCTGTATCGCAATGTCCTCTACGCCGAGCCCGGCGCCACGCCCTACGTACTGGGACATGCCCTCGACGTCACCGAGCGAGTGGCCGCGGAAACGGCGCTCCGCCAGAGTGAGCAGGCGCTCAGGGTGGCGCTTGACGAGCTCGAGAAACGCGTCGAGGAGCGCACCGCCGAACTGCGCAGGGCCAACGATGCGCTGCGGGCGGAGACGGACGAGCGGCGGCGCCTGGAGCACCAGCTGCTCGAGGTGCAGAGGCTCGAGGCCACCGGCCGGCTCGCCGGCGGCGTCGCGCATGTGTTCAACAACCTGCTGACCGTCGTCCTGGGCGGCAGCGAGCTGATTCGCGCCGGCATGACCCACGACCGGCCGCGACCGCCGTCCTCGATGACATCATGCGCGCCGCCTCGCGAGGTGCGGCACTCACCAGCCAGCTCCTCGCGGCGGGCGGACGGCAGCTGAATGAGCTCGAGCTCCTCGATCTGAACGTCATCGTCGGCGGCCTCGAGAAGTCGCTGCGACGGAGCCTCGGGCAGGAGATCAGCCTGGTCCTGATGCTCGATTCGGCGAGGCAGGACATCTTCGGCGACCGCTCGCGGATGGAACAGGTGCTCCTGAATCTTGCGGCAAATGCCCGTGACGCCATGCCAGCCGGCGGCACCCTCTCGATTCAGACGACGTCAGAACATCCGCAGCCCCTCGTCGAGGAGGGCCAAACGGGGAGTACGAGTGGCGGGCGGGTCCGGCTCACCGTCAAGGACACGGGCCGCGGAATGGACGCCTATACCAGGACTCACCTCTTCGAGCCGTTCTTCACGACGAAAGCGCCAGGGACGGGTACCGGGCTCGGCCTTCCCATGGTCTACGGCATCATCCGCCAGCACGGCGGCTCCGTCTCTGTCCAGAGTGAGCCAGGGCAGGGTACGACCGTCACGATGATCCTGCCTCGTGCGGCAGTGGTGGAGGCCCTCCACTCCAGGCGGGTCAGCACGACCGAGGGTGCAACCGGGGCCACGGAAACCATCCTGATCGTCGACGATGAGGCAGACGTGCGGTCGTTGATGCGAACGGCGCTGGTCAAGAGGGATACACGGTGCTCGAAGCCGCGAGCGGCGAGGAGGCGCTACGACTGCTCGCCGACTACCCACGCCGCATCGACCTGCTGCTGACCGATGTCGTGATGCCGGGCATGAACGGCCGCGAGCTGCAGCAGATCGTCGCGCGCCTGCATGACGGCGTGAAGGTCCTGTTCGTCTCCGGCTACACCGACGATGCGCTGCAGCGGGTCCCGAATCTGCAGGCGGCGTTCCTGCCGAAGCCGTTCCTCCTCGAGGCGCTGACGCGGAAGGTGCGTCAGGTTCTGGCTGGGGACGAGCTCGCCTGATTGATGCCCGCCGGTGGCGTCACACTCCGACTGCAGATCACCGGTCGGTCGATGTTCGCTTCCTCTTGCGCTTGCGCGCGTAGTTCTTGGCAGTGCCGGCGGCGCTGAGCGATTCAGGGAAGTTGCCGGCTCGCTCCAGTTCCTGTGTGACCAGCCTCGTGACCGTCTCCGAGAGCTCCTTGACCACGAGCTCCTTGAGCCGCTCGACGCGTGTCTCGCGATGGCCCTGCAGGACGATGCTTTGCTCTTTGGTCAGGAACAGCTCGGCGACGTCCACTTTGAACGCCGCGGCAATCCGCGAGAGCGTGGCGGTATCCGACTCCTTGCCGTGCTTGATGAGATTCGTCAGCGTATTCGGGCGCACCGACGCGGTATCCGCGAGCTGGCGTTTGGTCCAACCGCGTTCGGCAAGCAGGCGCGCAATCGCTTCACCCCATCTGGTGGCGGCCACATCGGAACTGTAGTGTATCAACCGGGCTGAGTCCAACAACCTCAATACTATCAGTATGTTGCGATACGCCGAACGCCTAGAGCCCGTTTGGCGTGCCATGTTATCGTTATACTGATATTGTATCCTCATATAAGGATACTATCGAGGCGATGCTCCATTGTTGGTCGACGGGTGCGAAGCCGTGGGAGCAGGCAGGAAAGAGCCACCGCTCCACCGGCGCGGCGCTCACCGTGAATCGTGACCACCCATACGAACAGATCGCCGATCTGTGGACGTCGATTTTTCAAAGACAAGAAATGCCCCATCCACCCTCGTCGTTGCGGACGTGGGCCGCGGAGGCGATTGCCGCGATGCCCACGCTGCCTATTGACGAGGACAAGCGGGCGCATGCCTGGTCGATGCTCGTGAGCCTGTATTACAAGTCGCTCAATCCCGACTGGGACGGACACTCGCTGGAGGCGCTGGTTGCGGCGCCGTCGAAAGATCGCCGAGGCATAGTGCGGAGACTCTTGAGCCGCGCGAGGACCCTCTTGCGGCCCATCTGCAAGGGGACACCGCACACGACGTACAAGTGAAGGCGGATCTGAAAACCCGCCTCTACGTTGTGACAGCGCTACTTGACGTCGCCGGCGGGCGGTCTCCCCAGCATCGGCTCGTCGGTGTCGTCAGCATCATTCAAGAGAAATGTCATCGATGTAGAACGTCATTTGCTTGCCGGCGTTATAGTCAGCACTGGCTACCCAACAAAACGCTCCAATCACGCTGCTCAGATTCGCACCCCCGAGTGAGATCTGATATGCCTTCCATTCCTTCGACAGCGTGATGCGACCGATGCTCGCTGCGTGGGAATCCCGGTACGTTTTCTTCTGATTGTCGATGCCTCCAGACTTGAACTCCACGACTTCGTTGCCAGTCTCCCCTCTTGCCCAGAACGTAATCTTCGAGACTCCCTTGCCAGAATAGTTCGTACCCTGCTTGTCTCCCCAATTGTCTGGCTCGTTCTGCCAGTAGACGCCTGCCCATCGCTTTGGACCAAACGTGTAAGTAATCTTGATCGACGTGGGCAGCGAATGGGGAGCCGTCCGGTCGGCCCCAGCGAACTCGATGTACTTCCGTCCGTACTCTCCGTCTCCCATCCATCCCGACGCCGTGAAAAGATTCTGAACGTCAACCTTGGCCTTCCCGGGCTGTAGCGCGACCAGACACGCACTGGCAACAAGAACAATCGCGACACCCGCTGTGACGCCCCATGCACCCTGACGGTCTCTCATGGCTGCTACCTCCGCTTCGGATTTTTCAAGCGTTCAAGCGCAATCTTCTCGAGTTCTTCTTTTAGCCTTTGCCCCTCGAAGCATGCAGTCGCGAGATCCGTCGCTTCCTCGAGGTAGTCATTAGATACGCAGAAAGACAACACGTGCCCGCACTCCTCTTCTCTCATGGAACCAGGGACAATGCCTTTCACCATCGCGATGGCCTGATCTATCTCGTGGTCCATGAGCGCGTGCCCGATCCTGGAGCGAAGTGCTTCTTCCGGCAGGTGAGTCCCGTCGACTGCAGCACCGCTCGCGGCGGCGGGCGATGACCCATCGCCGCCCGGAATCGCCGGTCCGGGCGAAGACGATCCAGAGGGCTGCCTTCCCTCGTCGGGCTTCCTCACATCGGAAGCCGTCGTCACCGGGTCCGAGTCGAGCGGCACACTCCGAATCATTGCCACGGCGACGACCCACACGAGGATCGTGGCGCCAAGAGCACCAAAAATGATCGCCGCCTTTGGACTCCCTGGGTCAAATATTGAGGCCATAAGAAGCAGCGCAACTCCAACGACAAGATTGGCCACCCAACCTCCGGACAACAGCTTCTCGCATGTTCGACGGATCGTTTGTCTCCACAATCCGTTCCTCCTTAGCTTGGGACAACGACCATGGTGGGACGTCAACGCCACCGATTTGGGGTGGAACCCTCAATGTCTGTCTCAGTTGTGGTCCGGAACTAGAAGTGTAACTTGAGCATCATACAGGCCGGTATGCTTCTCACCGGCCGCCTTTCCGAACAAGGCTCGTTCTCCTCCAGGAGCCGAAGTTTGTACCGTCTGCTCGTCGATCAGGAACTCGGTGTCGCCCACATCCTCGATCCGCCCCCACCGCATCATCTGCCGCGAGATGACCTCGATGTGCTTGTCGTTGATGTTGACGCCCTGCAGACGGTAGACCTCCTGGATTTCGTTCACCAGGTACTTCTGCAGCTCCTTCTCGCCCAGTACCCGCAGGATGTCGTGCGGGTTGCTCGGACCGTCCATCAGCTGCTCGCCCGCCCGCACCCGCTCGCCTTCGTGCACGTTCACGTGCACGCCGCGCGGCAGCGCGTACTCCCGCGCCTCGCTCCCGTCGTCGGGCACGATGATCATCTTGCGCTGGCCCTTGGCCACGCCGCCGTCCTTCACCACACCGTCGATTTCCGAGATGACGGCGGGATCCTTCGGCTTGCGCGCCTCGAACAGCTCGACCACGCGCGGCAGACCGCCGATGATGTCGATGAGGGTTGAACAGACAGCGATCGGTCTCAGTGCTTGATGCAATCTCGTGCCGGCCGGAAGCCCGCGGCTTCAGCCGCGGCGCGAGTGGCGAATGTCCTCGTACAGTTTCTGCAGCTCGCATTGCGACATGTGGGTGAGTGGTACACCTTGGTGCTCGTATTACCGATGACGCTCTCCGCGATGGGAGCACGCGCGCTTGCTGCCACTGCCTGACCCAATTCGCGAGCAACGCATTTGGGTTGCCTGACGCCGGCCGCCCAGAAGCCCGCGCGTGAGGCACGAGCGCGATCCTGGGCTGTCTCGAGTATCGGGTCAGATACATAACGTCTGAATGTGCATCCAACACCCGCTGCAATAATCGCTTCGCTTGCGTCAGTCTGGTTCACTCTGACTCTTGCGACCAGACGATCGCGCCCATCAACGTCTTTGCCCGTCACCTCGATCTCGCGAGCGAACATGAGCACTCGTGCAAACCTCGTCGCCTGTTCGCTGAATGGTTCACCCGATTCGGGAGTATCGACCCCATGCAGGCGCACGCGGACCTTCCGACCCGGTGGAATCATCACGTCTATCGTGTCCCCATCCACGACCCTCGTCACTGTGCCCGTGATTCGTTTGTTCACGAGGTCCGTGGGGCGCTCGGCACTGACAGTCACGAGTGCGACGAAGACACACCCGAACAACAACGCCGTCCGTAGAATGAGCAGTTTCGGTGCGATAGCTCGTTGCATCATTGGCACTTGTCGCTTGCCTCCATTTCACGCGGGCTGGAATGCATGGCGCAATTCGAGCTGTGAGATCTGCATGATCCCGCGACGCAGCTTGCGAATCTCCGCATCGAGCGGCAGAACCTTGTTGCGTTTCGCTGCTGAGTCCACTGACTCGCGTATTAGCCGATCAAGAGTTTGTCCACCCTGCCTCGTCTCCCCCACCCTTCTGGCGAGTTCGTGAATCACGTCCGTGACAGCCTGTAGATGGACTGCAGAGCCGAAGAAGTGCACGCCCGCCGCTCCGAACTCGCCTATCAATCGCGAGTTCAACCTCACATCCCCCGGGTCGTTGCAGCTGAACAACAGCACATATTTGTCGCGCAGCGCTCCGCTCATGCCGAGCATCACGAGGTATTCCGCCAACCTGAAGTCCTTGTGCCCGCTGATCATCAACACATTCCCACGTTCGAGCAGCTCAGGTCGATCGGCAATTGCGACACCGACGTCCCTAAGGGACATCTTGATGCGGTCTTTCAGTCCGTAATCGGTGATTTGGAGGCTCTCGTCGGGAATGATCGCAGAGAGGTCACGCGGCCCACGAACCAGCGGCACTCGCGACGAGTTACGCAGGCCAAGGTCGGCATCCGTCGCCAGCTGCACTGATACGGACGGGCCCCATGACGCAGTCATCGCCTCAACAAGACGCATGGCGCGCACGTGACCACGGTCACGGTCACGAGCCTCACCAGTAGCGCCCTGATCTGGAGGAGACAACACGATGATGCGCGAGAGTCCGCGTAGTTCCCGAAATGCGGCTTCCAGGCTTTCTGGTGCCACTCCTGTCGCGGTGAACGTATCGATGTCGGCTTGCCGCAGCGTCAGTTGATGCGCTCCGAACTGCAACCGAACCGGATCCTCTGCTTGCGCATCTGGCCGGTCTGCATACGCGAATACGGTTTCAGCCGTCGACAGAGCCTTGACCTGATTCACACGAGCGACATCGACGGCATCCGGGAGGCCAGTCGATGACGGGGCGGCATACGGCGATGCCTCGAATCGCAACCCAGTCGTCCCGAACAACTTCCCAACCAACGTCACGGGTCGTCGCCTGACGCTCATCGCCGTCGATCGAGCACGACGTGACACAGGCGGGCCAAAGCTCGTCGACGTCGTCATCATTCCGGGAGCGACGCGCCATTGTGGCTGCGTGGTCGACGGCGCCGACGGACGCAGCCCCTCGATGGAGAACTGGCGAAACGCACCGTCGGTGTCGAACCGATATCGCACCGCGTCGTATCCGGGTGCGACCACCGTCCACGTCGTGCCGTCGGCGGTGGCGGCCCACATCGAACGGCGGCCGGCCGATCCCTGATGTTCGACGCCGGTGAGACGACCGTTCGAGTCATAGCGATACTCGACGGTGCCACTCGCGTGTTCGGACCGAATCACTTTCCCATTGCCGTCGACAATGAAGGTCGCAGACCTGCGGCCGTGCCGCCGCTCGATCACGGCCGTCACCTTGCCGTTCTCGGAGCGCAGTTCGAGCGACGTCCCGTCGCTGCGCGTCACCAATTTCGGCGCGTCGGCGCCGGCGTACTCGCGTGAGAGCTCTGCGGAAGGCGTCGGCTGGTTCGTTCGCCACAGCCGCATGCCCTGCTCGTTGATCGGCAGGACGGTGCTCACGAGTGAGCCTTCGTCGCTCGGGAGTTCGAACTGCCGGCTCTGACCGGACGTCTCGAACACCTCACCGACCGACTTTCCAAGCGAGCCAGGAGTCCCGACAGGCGTCGGAACAACGGTCAGGTCCACACCGCCGAACATCCTGAGCCCTCGAACCGGTGTCGTGATGATGGTGCGGTTGCCGACATTCGACGACGTGGCCTTCCCCTTCTGCTCGCGGGTGTCCTCGAGCGCCGTGACACCCGCGATCGGTTCGACCGATGGCTGGGACTGGCGTCGAAGCCACTCGACGTCCACCTTGACACCCGTCTCTCGCATCCACCGCGCGAGCGCCACGAGTTTGGCCAGTTCGGTCAGCCGCGCGAATTCCGGGATCGCGATCCCAACCTCGTCATACCTGCGTGTGAAGTCGGCGGCAAAGAGAGCCGATGCAGGATCGACAGCATCTTCAACGTCACTGAGACCGGTGTCGCTGCGAGGATCGACAACCTGCCTTTTCGCTTTCACACCCATCTGCGACGTCGTGAAGACCACGGCATCCCGGGCAATCTTCCATCGGAAGTCCTGGGCGACAATCCACATCCGCGTCCACACTTCTGGAGTGTCGCCGCGCGACGGCCGCTCGAAGGTCAGCGTAAACGTGTCCTTGAGTCCAGCCGGCATCGTCTCGCGCCGCGTGATCCTGCCAGCCGAATCCACTTCCAGCCCAAAGGACAGCTGCTTCATCAGCCAATCCGTGAGGAACATCGTGTGACCGAACTGCGTTCCTCTGAGAGCCTCTGGCAAGTGGACGAGCTTCAGCCACTCGCCGCGCGGATTGCTCGAGTCAGCGGGATCCAGCGAAAACTTCGGGAAGACTGGCGGCTCGCGATACGCCAGGTTGAGGGCGACTGCGAGGTCGGAGAGGCGGAGGGGTGGCAGGCTGGCGTTGCGCTTCCCCAACAGGAAAGCCGCGCCCTTGGCCGGATCGTACGCGAGACCCGCAATCGCACCCGCATCGACCTCAGACTCACCGCGTGCAGCAAGCTCGATTCCTCCGAGCTGGCGTTCGAGCTCCTGCCACGTGATGCCGTTGAGAGGGTCGTCTACGGCTTCCTCACCGGAGTCGGGATCGCCGTCCCACAGGCTTCGCAACTCCTCAGGCGTGACGTCGCGGAGCGCCTTCATCGGAAAGCGATACGGCTCGAGAGTGGATTGAACCCGTTCCCAGTGGTCATCGACACCATGAGGAAAGATGGCTGATTCACCCGAGATCCATTCGCCGACGGCAAACATCAGCGCCGACGACAGTTGAATCGGCAACCCGACGCGCTCGCCAACAAGGGGGATGCGGCCAAAGACGCCGGCATAGTCGGCGGCCGACGCGACCACTCGGGGTACGATCTTGTTTTCGGTGACCACGGCGACGACGTAGCCTGCCCGCTCGAGGCGTGCGCGCAACGTGGGACCGATGTCGGTCGACTGCGGCATGATGACGGGCAACCTCGTGCCCGGGTTCGCCCGCGCGTAGCGCTCGAGGTCATCGACGTTTCGCTGCAGGTCGAATCCGCAACCGCTCTCACACACGATCGCATCGATCGACTTGCCTGCCGCGCGGGCTCGATCGATCAACGCGGGCATGTCGATTTTTCGCGGCATCAAACCCATAAGGAGCTTTTCGACACCCGTCGCGGGTAGATGCATCCATCCGGGAAGCGCGCCGAAGGCGGGCATGAACACGCAATCGCCCGCGGGACAACGGAAGCGGGTATCCGCTGTTGTCTCGGCCCAGCCATTCGAAATCCCTTTGAGATACACCGTCACCGATCGGCTTCGAGTCGCATTCAGGAATCGCTCGAATCGGTTCTGGATCTTGTCGTCATAGAGGCGTCCCGCCACGTAACTGGAGTCGAATCCCGCCTGGCGGAAGTACTGCTCCTCGGTCACGAACCGGGACCACATCGCCGCGGCATCGACGTCTCGAAGCCGCCAGGACTCCGACGCATCGTCCTCCCGCTGCGCGGCGTGCAACGTCGCCTCCCATGCGAACGGCCAACGGCTCCGCTGCGCATGTTGCGGTGCTGTTCGAAGAGACGGCTCGAGGTCGCTGACGCGGCCCAGTGACTGCCACGGCGGCGTACCGACAGCGCGCGCTGATCCCGAATCGTCGAGCGCCAGGCGCACAGCTCCCAACCCATCCCTGAGCAAGTACGTCGTTCGACCATCTGCGTCTCGCTCCAGCAGGAGCTGATCGCCGTAGACATGACTCTGAACGATGCGACCCGATCCGTCCCAGGTCAGTAGCGCGGCGTCGATCGTAGTCAGTGGATCGGCAAGGAAATGACGTTCGCCGCCCTCGGTGCGGACGCGCGACAAGTGACCTGCCGAATCGAACGTGACCGTTGCTTCGGTACGGCCGTCGTGCAACTGAGTGGGAAGGCCGCGACCGTCGAACGTGATACCGAGCGACGCTCCATTCACCGTCAACGACTCAGGCCAGCCGTTGACATCGACGCCCCAGGTCGCCTCGCCTGACCTAGTGAGCTGCCCAGTCTTGTCGTGCGAGTACTCGACTGACTTCTGGTTCACCGTGAGCTTGGCGATCCGGCCTGCATCGTCGTAGTCGAATTGGATCGGATCGCCATCGCGAGGCTCGACACGGACCAGCGTCGAGCCCTCCCAGCGGAATGTCGCGGTTCTCTCGACACCGTCGTACCGCTCGGTTACCGTCTTCAACTCACCGCGATCGCCCCACGCATATTCGAACGCTGCCAGCGTGGCGCCGCCCGGCCCTCGGTGCTCGACGTGAAGGGGCCGACCCCGATCGTCGAACTCTTCGATCGTGGAAACGCCGCTCGGCCAACGCCGCTCCAACTTCCGACCCGAAGGCTCGTACGAAAACGCGACACGTCCACCCGGTCCATCGACGGCCGCCAGGCGGTCCAATGCATCGAACTCGTAGCGAACGCGATACTCGGTGAACGTTCTTGCTTTCGACAACCAGTCAGACGCTGCAAACACCGACGTGCGTTTCGAGCGCCACTCCGCCTCGTCGTCGGGCAACCCGTCTGCGAACGCGGCTTCAGGTGGCAGCTTGCCATCACGCCGCGCGCGATCCAGGTCGAGCACGGCGACACCGACGGTGCGATGTGAAACGTCGTGCTCGTAGTGAATCAGCCGGGTGACAGGTCCGGCCGACACTACGTCTGTGACGCGGCCAAGCGAATCCCGGTAGTACTCGACCGAACCTGACGGAGCTTGGGTCCACGCCAGCAAGCCGGCGGGATCATACCCATAGCGAATTCGCCCACCGCGAAAGCGAACATCCTCCAGGTAGCCATCCGCGTTCCAGCGATAGCGAATCCGATTGCCGTCAGGTGTGATCAACGATTGCAGCCGGTCATTCGCATCGAAGCGAAATTCCCGTACTGCCGTCTGAGGTGGTTCGCCGGCACACGAAAGCGTCATGAACGCCAGCAACACCGTGGACAGGTGTCGCCACACCAGGGTTTCCCCGAGGGATCGCATGCCGCCTCCTCTCTGAGTCAGGCGAGTTCGTGGCGCTATTCGGGCCGGGGTCTCTGGAACTTGCGGGCCAGGTAGAACGCGGTCTGGAAGCGTTCCAGACCGTCGAAGCCATCCACCTTGGTGTCGTAATACAGCCGGAAATCCCAGCGGCACTCCGCTCCTGCGTTGACTCGACGGACGGTGTCGACGAAGCCGCGCATGTCGGCCTCACTGAGCCACACCTTCACAGCCGGGTACGGCACGCCCATGTCATCGAACGATTTCGCGAGCGTATCGGGTCGTGCGAGTACACGGAGCGAGACATCGCCCTGTTGAACGCTGGCTTCGACGAGCACGTTGTTCGACTCGTCACACTTGTCGTGCCCTCGCCCTTTCGAGCCATCCCCTGTCGACTTGAGTTCGTTGACCACCTCGTCTGGATGGCGCGACTGCCACCATTTGAGACGAGCCGACAGGTCGGCAATCTCCACGCTGTTCTCCGCCACCTTCTTCTGCGCCGCCTTGAGGTCGGCGTCGAGTTTGGCGACCGTGTCCATGAGCCTGGCCAGTTCGGCATCACCGGACAACGGCGTGAACCCATACCAGACGACGAACAGCAGCATCAGGAACAGCTCGGCAAGGGTCATGCTGATGACCATTTCCGTTCGCGCTGACTTCGTGAAGCTCATAGCCGTCCTGTCAGACCCATCCAGTCCAGCATTCGTGCGAACCAACGTTTGCGACGCCGGCGCCCCAGCACAGGCGATGAGGACGCCGACACAGAAACATGATTCGACGGGAAGCGGACGTGGCTCATCGCGACTCCAACGAGCTCCGCATCGCGGCGGCCGCTCAGCTCCGCTCGACGCGCGCTCGCGTCGATAGCGTCCACGGCGTCGTCCAGCGCCGATCCGAGATGCTCCGGAACCGCTTGCACCTCGCCTCGCACCGCTTCGACCGCCGTCTGAGTCCTTGCGAGCTCCTCGCGAAGAAGATTGCTGGACGCTTGCACCGCCTGAGCGCCGGCGTCGATGTGCGACACGATCGTCGTGTAAGACACTTCCAGGGAACGCCCTCGCTCTGACAGCTGCTGCACCGAGCCCTCTATCCCCTTCATCTGACCCCCGACTTGGGACACGGTTTCGGTCAGTGTCTCGGCCGCGCGATTCAAACCCTCGATGGCCTTCTGCGAACGGGAGAGATCGTCACGAAGACGATCGAAAGCGCCACGCACAGCCGACGTCACCGCCTCCAGGTCGGTCACGAGTCCACTCTGCGCCTTGCTCACCGACTTCGTGTGCGCATCGAGCTGCGCAAAAGCCGCCGCCAGCGCTTCGGTCTGTTTCGTTGCCTGCGTGGTTGCCTGTGCAGCCGCCTCGCTGAGCGCCCCCGTCGAGCGGTTGAGCGCCTCAACCCACCCAGTCAGCGCAGCATCGGTCGCGCTCTGAAAGCCCTTCACCGAATCGGTCGTCGCGGCGAGCGTCGCCGAAAAACTCTCGATGTCCTTTTCCACCTTCTGATGACTCACCTCGAGCACGTCGTCGGTGATCTGGAACTGCAGCAGCAGCAGCCGGAGGAAGGTGCCGAACGTGGTAGTCACGAGCGCATAGCCGAAAGCGCGGAACACAGCCAACGCGATGGACAGTTGATGGATGACGAACGAGTCGATGAGCGCCCACAAGGTCCAGAGGAAGCCGATGAAGTACAGCGAGTCGGCAAGCTGCCCGATGCGAACGGCGCGCAGTGTATCGAGACCCGATCTGGTCGCGCGCTTGTACTCCGCCGCTGCGTACATGAGCATGACGAACACTGGGACGGAGAGCCGCATGAAGACGAAGAGTGGCGGGTCCGGGGCGTCGCCCTTGCCCGTCGCCCCAACGAATGTGGTGATGGAAATCAGCAACATTCCGCCGATCGTGCAGGCTGCCCAGCGGGCGCCGGCGTGTGTCTTCGCGAGGAAATCGTTCATCGCCGTCACGCGTTACCTCTTGTTCCCGCCGCTTCCTGGCCGGCCTGCTCCGACGCATCCACTGAGCCCGACTGGCGTCCACGTTGCCAGTGGCGCCATGCAGACGCTCTTCGCGCCTTGCTGCGTCAGCATTTTTCTCCATGCATCGCGACGCGTGGCATCGGTGTTCTCGTCCATATCCCGACCCGGAACGTGGATCAGCGCGAACTGGCTGTTTGGCTGAAAGAGCAGCTTCCCCGCAGGGGTCGTGGCGAAGTCGGACAGAATCACGACGATGTGCGAGCTGGCGGCCGGCTCGACCGATGCCAGCAGGCCCAGCGAGCCGGATAGGTCAAGCTTCCCCTGTGTCAGACCCTTGCCGACATTGAATGCCCGCTGCGCAAGTTCCTCCATCGCTAGCCTGAACCCACCCTTCCCGCTGATCTCGCCAGGCTTCGGGATGAGAATCGTCGGATCGAAATCGATCGCCCGTTCGGCGAGCACACGAAGGCCTGACGTGTTGACGACTGCCCACTGAGTCGTGATCGGTGGATTCCAGGCTTGCGCTTCCGGGAATTCAGCGAGCGCGCGGGCCAGCCGAAGCACGCCGTCGGGTTGGAGTCCGGTTCCTCCCGTCGTTCGAAACAGATTCGGATTCGGATCCAGCACGATGGTCAGCGACGTCATCGCTTTGGCCGGATCGCGACGGAGCGCAAGCTGTACTCGACTGCGAGACGCCGCGAACACCGGAAGTGACGAATAGCCGCTGGCTCCCGCGAGACGGAACCGTTCCTTCCACGAATCGATGCGCGCCAGGTATCCAGGAACAGCTTCGGGTTCGTCGGTTCCCGGTCGGTGCAAGAGGATCACCCTCTGTCCTGGCACCTTGAATTGCACGGCCTGATGTCCGGGCGGCAGGTGCTCTCGAAAGTCGGACAGCACGACGAGGAATCGGTCCGCGTAGGCACCCTCCTCCGTTGAGGCGCCGGCAACAGCCGCCGAGATGTCGGTGTACGGCGCCAGCTTCGTGGGATCCTTCGCGGCCCTTGCGATCTCGTCGACGCACTTGACCAGCGCCTGCTCGATCTCAACGAGGCCCGACACTTCCCCCTTCTTCTTGATGGGGGTGTTGCTCAACATGAGCGGCTCACAGAACGGTGCGACGGTCGGTCCGGCAGTAATCGGGCTCCAGACAATCTTGACGGGTGGTATCCAGACTTCCCACGCCAGCCGCGCGAGTGCCTCGGCGACCGCATGCAGGGCTGAGCGGTCGGTCTCGATCAGGCCTTGCGCGCCGCGCGACTTCGCTTCTGGAATGAAGCTCTTGCTGAAGTCCACGAGCACGGTCACCGCTGCGCCCGCCGGCCTCGGTTGTTGGACTGCCGACGACCACATCATCCCGGCGCCGACAACGGCTGCCGCGATCAGCGCGACGACGCAGACGATTCCGATGATGAGACCGCGCGACATGACTCCCTCACACCCGTCGTATTTATGAGGCTGCGACCTAGACCTCTGCTTCGCGCTCGCGCCCCATCCCACCCGCTGCGGGTGGAGCGCCCCTCCCGCCGAACAGACGATCGAGGGGACCGGCAAACAGACGAGCGATAGACTCGAGCACGACGACGACAGCGCGCACGACCCTCAGCAAGAACAGGACGACGGCTGCCGCAGCCGAGACGATCGCGATCCACCACTTGCCGAACCACAACGACATGACACCGAGCAGCGGCATCAACACGTATCCCGCTGCGGCGAGGGAAACGGCGCCGACGATGTTGATCAGCCAACCCCGCCCCGACACCACTGCGAGCACGACATACATCGCCAGGAGCGCACCCATCATCACGTACGCGATCACTCTGGACAGCATCGAGCCGGACACCACCGGGCGGTGATTCTCGTCAGGTCCTCGCCGAACGACCATGGTCTCGCCGGCGTGCAACAAACTGCCGGCACACACACACACGAGCGATTGGCCAATCGCGAGACCCCATTCCACCGACGCAGTCACCACACTTTCGAGGCGGTTGCTACTCATCACGATCATGACGACCAGGCCGAGGAGCGCGCCCACGAACCACATGCCGGCGTAGTTGGCGAGTTGCCACACCTCCGTGCGCTGGAGTCGTCCGCGATGGAGTCCGACCGGATCGGCGGTCCGCATTTCCTCCACTTCGCGCCGAAGCGCATCCAGGCTGGCGGCAACGTTTTCTCCACCCGGACCGTTCAGGTGTTTCTCGCCTGTCGCGATCGCGGGACCGGCGTCTTGCAGCGCGACTGTGGCCTTCTGCACCGACTTCGCGTATTTGTCGTGCATCGTTCGCAGACGCCGCAAAGCCCCCTTGAGAAGATCGCCACGCCGGCCGCCGAGTACGGCGGTGCCCGACTCGAACGCAAGAGCGCCCAGGCCGAACAGCGTCCACGTGATGCCAAGTCCGAAGAGGAAGAACAGATCGGACTGCCGCATTTCATAGCCGATGAGCGGGACGAAGAACACGTTCGCAGCCTGACCGATCTGCGAGAAGGCCCATCCATCGAACATCGAAATCACGAGGGCGAGTCCCAGGAAGAAGTACGGCCACAGCTTGAAGCGATCCGGGTCCTTCGTGGCGGCGTGACAGAGACCGACACCAGCCTCGGTGCTGGCCAAAAGAAAGGCGATGAACGTCGCCAGTCCGATACCACCGAACTGCACGCTTGGCGACACGACGCCGATGGCCGGAAGAATCGTGCTGGTCAACGTCGTGTTCACCGTCATCAACCCAACGAGCAGCACCACCGACGCCACCAGCGTCAGCCACGCACGCCTGTAGCCGGCGTGAGACTCGACCAATTCCGCAGCGGACGACACTTCGGGCAGCGCCTGAGCGGTGTTGATGTTCACCTGTCTCAGATGGGTGGCCAGCTCCGCGACGGCTCGCCCTGTCGCGGTGATCGCCTTCGCCGACCGGCCAACGGGTTTGCGCAGCCGGCGCATGGCGCGCACCGCCGCGGAGTGCTCGACCCATCGGCTGCTCGCCACGACCCGCTGCAACTCGCTGTCGGTCAGGAACTCGTCGGCACGCGTGTCGAGACGTTCACGGCGCGCACGCCTGTCGTCCCGGAAGCTGCCTGCGAGCTTGGCCGTGAACGCCGCGAGCTCCGCACGGATCCGGCGAAGAAACGGCCAGATCACGAAATACATGGGTAACATGAGCGCCACCACGAGCGCGCTGAACCCGATGATGACCAGGAGCGACATTCTGAACCATGGAATGTCGAGCAGCTCTGAAACAAGTTCGCTCATAGCGGTCTCTTCCCTGTCATATCGCTATCGGACCAGCTTTGTTACATGACTCGCGTTCAATGCTCACTTCGGTTCCGTCACGAGTGTCACTTCCAGGGTCACCGGTTCTGCCACGAGACGCGCAGGCACGTTGTTCAGGCCGGTCATCTCAATCCAAGACCTGACCTCGATATTCAGCCGCGCCACGTGCTTGTCTGTGATTGCCGTCAGCCACATCGTGCCGACTGCGCCCATATAGGGGTCCGGCGGCTGGAGCACCCATAGGGCTTCGGCGACGCCAACGACCGCGGAAAGCACTTTGGTGTTGGAGCGTGAATAGGTGAGCCGACCAAGCATCGTGGCGTCGGTGTAGAGCCTTATGTCCGCGTCGAAGTCCAGCCGCAAAGCATCCGGCTCGACTAACGCCGAGTCGTTCTCCGGGTTGGCGATCCGTCCAGCCCAAGAAACGTCAACGGTGGTCACCTGGTCGGGAGTGCTCCCTCGTGGTAGGCAATCGACGATTTCGACTGCCTGTTCAGGAAAACGAACAGAGAGTCCGATCGACCGGGCACCCGAGCCGTCGCGTCCTGGCACCATCAGCCAGGGCAGCTGAATCAGCCAAATCTCGTGACCCCAGAAGATGTCTGCTTCCTCGGGCAGCGATCGCCCGTTCGCCGTCAACAATCCGGTGATGGCGTACGCCTTGGGCGCTGAAACGAATGACAAGCCCAGGTCTTCGACACCGTCTGACTGGCGGTCACCACCGAAATAGAGGCTCGACGGCGGCATTCGCAACGAACCCGCGAGTCCGGTCGATGCACGGATACGCGACGATGAAACGACCGGTCCAGCCGAGAACCGCGCAATCCACTGCGCGGAGATGCTCTCAGAGCCAGCCGGCATCGTCGCCAGATGCGCCATCGCTCGAACTGTTGGCGAGTTCAATTCGCCCAGGCACGTCGCGCACTTTTCGTGTTCAATGTGCTCTTGCACAGGGACCGCCACTCGGGAACGGTCCGCAAGGTACAAGGCCAGTTCCCGACGCGAGACATGCCTGACACCGATTCCTTCTTCTCGCGCCCGCTCACGCAGCATGCTCAAGCGCCGTGCCCCCGACTCACCTTTCCAGGTCTCGGCGGCGTCCAGCAGGCCGATGGCAAGATCGCTACATTCGGCACACGTCGCCAGATGACCTTCAACGCGTTCGACGTCCTCGGATGTCAGCGTGTCGCAGGCGTAGTCGATCAGCAGATCCTCGCTCACATGTTCTCCACGAGGCACACGACCGACCGCGCGTAGGTCGTCGAGCAGCTTGTCGAAACGTGAGCCAGGGGGAGGCCCCTTGTCATCCATGATCGTCTTCACGCTGATGCGTTCTCCAACAGACACATCCGGAGTCGTCTCACGCAGCGATGAAGCCGCACTCGTGCGTTCGGTTCCGAGATCCCGCACTTCTTCGCAATTTCTCTACTTGACCGGCCTTCGAAGTAGGCCATGACAACCAGGTCCCGGCAGGCTGAATCGAGCATGCGAAGTCCGGTGAGGACGACGTCGCGATCGATGATCGAGTCCTCGAGTGATCGTGACGCGACCTCTGCTACATCGTCAGCCGGCGCCGATTCAGTGGCGACCTTGCTGGTGATAGCCGCCCGTCGTTTCCAACAGTACTGCTGGAAACATGGGTACAACAGAAAGGACCAGAACCGCTTGCCACGTCGAGGGTCGTACACCTCTATGACACTGTCCCGGAGACCGGCACTGAATTCTTGCCACGTATCTTCGGCGTCTTCGGACGTGGCCGTCACGCCGAGATTACGTCGAGCAAACGTCAGCAGACGAATGTGTTGAGGAGGCAGATACAGCCACTCAAGAACAAACAAGCGTTCTTCGGCCGTCCACGTCGCACCGGCACGGTCGAAAGTGCGCTCTATATCCATGCGCTGTCATGAGTCGTTTGAATGCGCCAGTGCCGTGTTCGAGCCGCGTACGTTAGCCCTTTTGCCGATGAGCTGCAAGCGAAAGAGGCCGTTTCGTTGGACGCAATTGGTGTTAGAGGGCTGCTCTTGACTCTTACAAGAGTCTCTCGAGTCGCTCTAACCGTCGGAAATACCAGCTACCTTCGCGATACCTTCGGCGTTCTCTACGTGATCGTGAAGTAGTGATTGCGCTTCTTCGATAAGAGCGCCAGCGAACGAGAACGAGCCCTTCTTGCCGGCGTCGAAACCGATGTCCGCCGTCGACGTGGCGGATCGGATCGAACCGCGCCCGAGTCGGCCCTGCGTCCATCGCTACCTTCCAAATTAAGTTGAGAGCTAGGGAGACTCGCCACAGATGAGGTCTGATGGGTATTAACGATGGCGGCGATCGAACCGAACACGCCTCAATCCTGGGCGTGTAGCGATCGCTGCGTGGCCGGCTGCCGCCTTCGCCGCACGAGGCTACGGCGGGCCAGGGAAGCCGGACGCTACGTGCAAGTACAAGAAAAGAGCCGGTCTCGCCGAAGGCGAACCGGCCCTGCGTTTCGCGCAGGCGGGTCTAAAGACCCGCCTCTACGTTGCTACTCGACGTCGCCGGCGGGCGGTCTCCCGAGCATCGGCTCGTCGGTGTCGAACGCGTACTCAATCTCGCGATCCAGATCGAGATCCTCCTCGCTCGGCTGCGGCGGCACCGGTGGCGGTGGCGGCTCGTCCGCCGGGATCTTCACGTGGCGATACCACTCGAAGCCGGTGCCGGCGGGAATCAGCCGTCCCATCGTCACGTTCTCCTTCAACCCGCGCAGGTGGTCGATCTTTCCGGAGATCGACGCCTCGGTCAGCACGCGCGTCGTCTCCTGGAAGGACGCCGCCGAGATGAAGGAGTCGGTCGAGAGCGACGCCTTGTCGTTGATGTTGACGCCCTGCAGCCGGTAGACCTCCTGGATCTCGTTCACGAGGTACTTCTGCAGCTCCTTCTCGCCGAGCACCCGCAGGATGTCGTGCGGGTGAGGTCGGCTGCAGGTCAACGCATCCTGTATCTGCCTCACGCAATCAAAGCCATGGCTCGTCCTATGCCAATGATTTCCAGACCCGAAGTCGAAGCCGTCGTGTCTCATGGAGAAATAGTCGAGGACTATCCGGAGGACGTCCGGGGCCACAGTTGCCTGATGCTCGCCAGTGCAGAAGGCCGCGCAGTGCACGTGGTATGCTCGCCGAAACACGAGTATCTGGCAGTCATCACGACCTACCTGCCGGACCCGGCTCACTGGTCGACGGACTTCCGGAAGAGGAGAAGCTGATCAATGGAGTGCCTTCACTGTAAGGGACGCCTGGTAAGAGGGACGGCACCATTTAGCGTCGACCGCGCCGGCTACCATCTCCATTGGGACGCAATTCCGGCCTGGGTCTGCACGCAGTGTGGCGAGCCACTATTTGAGGGCGGTGAGGTCGATGTCATTCAGGACGCGATCAAGGCACTCGACCGAGAGAACGAGAGACTGCTCGCTGCGCGCTAGCCGTGTCGTCTGAGCATGGTTGTGAGATTACCTGTAGAAGTGCTTCCGCAGGAATTCGCGCCCGAGGCGCTCGCCATCCTCGGTGAGGACAACTGATTTCGCCTTCGTCTGAGCCTCGACAATCCAGCCTTTCTCCTCCAGCAGGTCCAGGACATCCCAATCGAGGCCCTTCCAGACGCGGCCGTTGTCATGAAGCGTCAACGACAGGAGAGCCAGCGCAACTTCCGCCAGCTTCTCAGTGTCGATCTCCCGCGGTAGCTTGCTCGACGGCATTGACTCCCCCTTTTCGTTACCGCTGCTCCGAACACCGGCCCGTTGAACCTCTGTGGCCCGTGAGCGGTGATCCAGGTCCAGGTGAAGCCGGACACTACGTACGCAGAAAGAGGCACGGAGAAATGATTCTCCGTGCCTCCGCTTGTCCGCCGTAGCCCGCAGGCGAAGGCGGATGGCCCGTGGGATGGCTACTCGATGTCGCCGACCGGCCCGCGGCCCCCGGCCACCGGCTCGTCGGCGTCGAACGCGTACTCGATCTCCCGCTCCATGTCGAGCTCGTCCTCGGTCGGCTGCGGCGGCGCCGGCGCCGGCGGCGGCTCGTCGGCCGGAATCCGCACGTTGCGGTACCACTCGAAGCCCGTACCCGCCGGGATCAGCCGGCCCATCGTCACGTTCTCCTTCAGGCCGCGCAGGTGGTCGATCTTCCCGGAGATCGACGCCTCCGTCAGCACGCGCGTCGTCTCCTGGAACGACGCCGCCGAGATGAACGAGTCGGTGGAGAGCGACGCCTTCGTGATTCCGAGCAGCAGCGGCTGCGCCGTGGCGGGGCGGCCGCCCTCGTTGATCACCCGCTCGTTCTCCTCGAGGAACCGGAACTTGTCCGTCTGTTCGTCGATCAGGAACTCGGTGTCGCCGACGTCCTCGATGCGCACCCATCGCATCATCTGCCGCGAGATGACCTCGATGTGCTTGTCGTTGATGTTCACGCCCTGGGACCGATAGACCTTTTGCACTTCTTCGACCAGGTACCGGCGAACGGCGTCGCGCCCCTGGATGTTGAGGATGTGCTGCGGG
>DATDOE010000039.1:0-9487 GCA_035293405.1 Vicinamibacterales bacterium
CAGCTTCACCTGCTGGTCGGCCCGCCCCACGAACTCCAGCTGCCCGTCCGCCCGCCACCGCACCCGGTCTCCGGTCCGATACATCCGCGTCCCTGCCGCCCCATACGGGTCGGCCACGAACCGCTCCGCCGTCCGCCCCGGCTGCCGCAGATACCCCCGCGCCACCCCGGCGCCCGCCACATACAGCTCGCCCACCACCCCCACCGGCACCAGCGCCAGCCCGGCGTCCAGCACATAGGTCTGCGTGTTCCAGATCGGTTCTCCGATCGGCACCGGCCCAGTCTCGTCAGGCTCGCCGCTGGTCTCGTACACGACGCAGCCGACGACGGTCTCCGTTGGACCGTATTCGTTCACGATTCGCGCACCGCGACCTTCCTCGTTGTGCCACCCACGCAGCGCCTCGTACGTCAACGCTTCGCCGCCGACGACAACCGCGCCGGAGCGGCACCGGTCATCGACAGAGACATGCGTGTTCAGAAGCTGCAGGTGGCTTGGCGTGAGCTTGATCAGATCGCACGCGCTCTGACCCAATCGTTCGATCAACGCCTCCACTCCATCGGCCTCCGGCAGCATCTCCACGACTCCGCCGGATATCACCGGCGCCCATAGGCTGGTGACCGTCAAGTCGAAGTTCAGCGACGAATGAACCGGCACTCGGCTGTACGGCGTCAACGCGTACGCGGTAACCGCCCATCTCAGGTAATTGCTGACGCCTTCGTGCGTGACCACGACCCCTTTCGGAGTCCCGGTCGAACCGGAGGTATAGATGACGTACGCCGCATTCGAAGGCCGCAGGACTGGTGGCGGATCTTCCGGGTCGATGTAGGGAGTAGCCGCAGTCGTCAGCGCATCCATCACCACGATCGGGACATCGCCTGGGAACGCTGCCACCCTCGCATGCGCCGTCGTGACGACGATGCACTTTGGCTGCGACTCGGCGAGCATCTGCTGGAGCCGAGCCACCGGATGGTCGGTGTCCAGTGGCAAATAGGCTGCACCGGCTTTCAAGATACCCACGAGCGCTATGAGCAGGTCCGCCGACCGCGGCACCGCGACGCCAACCACGGTGTCCGGCCCCACGCCATATACGCGCAGCATCTCCGCGAACCGATTCGCGCGTGCGATCAGGGCGGCGTAGCTCACTTGCGTTTTGTCGTCGCGCACCACGATCGCATCGGGCGTTCGCGTCGCCTGCGCGTCGATGAGCGACACGATCGTCTCGGAGGGAGACGCCGGCACGGTGACAATCCGTTTCTCGAGCTGCCGGCGCTCGCCCGTCGGCAGCAGCTCCATGGACCCCAGTGGCTGGTCCGCGTTTTCCACGAGCGCTTCGAGGAGCCGTATCACTCGAGCGACGAGCGCTTCGACCGTCGCACGTGAAAACACCGCCGCGTGATAATCGCAGCGCAACGTAAGCGACCGGCCAGGCACGGCGATCAAGGCCAGCGGGTAATGCGTGGCATCACGCCCGATGGCGCTCCGGAGATGCACGTCCGCCTGCAGCTGCGGGGCCAGCGAATCGGCCGCCACGGGATAGTTCTCATAGACGACGAGCGTGTCGAACAACGGACCGACGCCCCCGGCCAGCTGGATCTCGCTCAATGGCAGATGCTGATGCGGCAGGAGTGCGGCCTGTTCGCGCTGGACGCGCTCTACCGACTCTCGCCACGATTCAGCGAAGTCGAACCGGATGCGCACCGGCACCGTGTTGATCAACAAGCCCACGATGCCGTCAGCGCCAGGCAGCTCGCTCGGGCGTCCGGCGACCGTGGTGCCAAACACCACGTCGGTTCGCCCGGTCACCTGCAGGAGCACCCGTGCCCACGCCACCTGCAACACCGTGTTCAATGTGACCCCGAGCGCGCGCGCGCGCTGGATCACATTGGCGGTCAACTCCTCGCCGAGCGTGAACGGCAATTGCGTCGGCGGCTGCACCGTCGGTTCAGCTGCGAGAGCCACATGTGTCCCGCCGTCGAGTCCGGCCAGCGTCTCTGCCCACGCCGCACGGGCGGCCTGCCGATCCTGCCGGTGCACCCACGCCACGTACTCGCGATAGGGCGTCACTGGCGGCATCCTCAAATCCTCACCGCTCGACGCATAGAGCGCGAACAGCTCGCGCACCAACACGGGCATCGACCAGCCATCCAGCAGCACGTGATGGTTCGTGATCACGAGCCGGTACACAGTCGGTCCCACGTGGAGCAGCGCCCACCGGATCAGTGGCGGTCGCGCTAACGCAAAACGCCGCTCACGGTCCGCCGCCAGCCAGCGCGTGAGTCCCGCATCCGCGCCTTCTGCAGACAGGTCGACCTCCGTCCAATCGAGTGGTAGTCGCTTCGGGATCACTTGCACGACCTGCGGCAACCCTTCCTGCCAGAAGCCGGCGCGCAAATTCGGATGCCGCGTCAGCAGAACCTCTGCTGCCGTCCGCAGCCGCGCGGCGTCGACGGCGCCTTCCAGGGCCAGCACCAGTTGAACCGTGTACACGTCTTCGCGCGCCGCCGTGTCGTACACGCCATGGAACAGCAGGCCTTCCTGCAGCGGCGCCAACGGCATCACATCGTCAAGAGGCCCGTACTCCTCCTCGAGGCGTTCGAGATCGGCTTGAGTGATCGCGACGAGTGGCAGGTCAGAAGGCGTACGGCCGCCGCTGTCCGGCTGCGCGGCGTGCGTCGCGAGGGCCGTCAGTGCCGCGCACCAGTCGTCGGCCAATGCCTGCACGTCTCCGCCGTCGAGGAGCGCCGACGCCCAGCTCCACCTTGCCTGTAACTGGGGCCCGTCGGGACCGCCCACCGTCACCGCATTCACGTCCACGACATACGCGAGCGGCAACGCAGCGAGCGCGGATTCGAGAGCCGCAGCGACCGACGGCGCCAGGCTGCCCGTACCGCCGCCGTCGAGACGTCCCAGGTAATTGAATCCAACCTGCGGTGCAGGGAAGTTCGCCAGATGCGCCGATGTCGCAGCGTGGAGATGCCGCAACAATCCATATCCCAGGCCGCGCCCCGGAACGGCGCGCAATTGCTCCTTGACTCGCTTCAGCGCGCGACCTGCCGCGACACCACCTGCAAACGCATCCGCGAGATCGGCATCGGCCACATCGAGACGCACCGGATAGAGACTTGTGAACCAACCGACCGTTCGCGTGAGATCCACCGCAGGCCCCAGCGTCTCCTCGCGCCCGTGCCCCTCGATGGCGACCGTCACCGCGGTCCCCTGCGTGCCGCGCCTGTGCCGCCACCGTGCCACGGCCAGTGCAAGAGCGGTCAGCAGCACGTCGTTGATCTGCGCGTGAAAGGCGGCAGGCACACGCGTCAGCAGCGCCGCGGTCGTCGCGACCGGCAGCGAGACCGTCAACTGTCCTGCACGCCCCATGACATCGCGAGCACGGTCGAGCGTCGCCGCCACGAGCGGTGCCGGCTCACGCAGTTGCGTTTCCCAGTACGACAGCTCCTCGGCGCAGGTCGGCGCCGCCGCCGCGAGTAGATGCGCCCAACGGCGGAACGAGGTGCCGACCGGCGCCAACGTCACCCGCGCGCCGGACGCGACTGCCGCCCAGGCCGCGTGGAGATCAGCCAGCAACACCCGCCATGACACACCGTCAACCGCCACGTGGTGCACGACGAGCAGCAACTGGCCCGGCGCTGTTGGACCGGCGTCGGCCCACACCGCTTCCACCAGCCGTCCCGCCTCCGGTGACAATCGCTCCACCGCAATGCGTGCCGCCGTTGCGACTCGCATTTCCGTTGCCAGCGCGGTCAACCCCATCACGGACACTCGCTGCACGCAGCCAGCCGCAGGCACCGTCCCGGCCGCACGCACGTTCAATTCCCAGCTTCCATCCGGCGCGGTGGCGCTCACTTGCATCCGCATCGCGTCGTGGTGATCGAGGAGCGCTTGCACTCCGGCGATCACAAGCGATTCGGCCAACCCCGTCGGCACCCCGGTCACGGCTGCCTGATGGAACTGCGCGACCGGACCGCCACGGGTCGCGAGCCACCGCATGATCGGAGTCGCCGGCAGTCGGCCGACACCTTCATCGAACACGACAGTCGGCTCGGCGCTGGCGCGCGCGACGGCAGCCATCTTCTCGAGCGTCGGCCGCTCGAACACGTCTCGTGGCGTCAACAGCAGCCCCGCCGCTCGCGCCCGGCTCACCAGCTGCATCGCCACGATGCTGTCTCCGCCCAACTCGAAGAAGTGATCATCGAGGCCGACGGCAGGCAACTGCAGCAGCGAGGCAATGATCCCGGCGAGCGTCACCTCCGCCGCCGTCTGCGGTGTCCGCCATTCTCGCGAGGAGCGACCTGGCGCCGGCAACGCACGACGATTCAACTTTCCGTTGGCGGTCAACGGCCACGGGTCCACAGACACGATGGCCGCCGGGACCATGTAGGCAGGCAACCGCTCGGCCAGCGCTACGCGCAGGGCTCGTCCATCCACCGCGTCGCTGGCGGCCCGGATGTACCCCACCAGTTGAGGGTGGCCCGGCACATCCTCTCGCACGACGACCACCACCTCGGCACCACCCGCGGCCTCGCGGAATGCCGCCTCCACCTCGCCAAGCTCGATCCGCTGTCCACGCACCTTGACCTGGTGGTCGACGCGGCGGAGGAATTCGAGCTCCCCGCTCTCCACCCATCGCACCAGGTCGCCGGTCCGGTACATCCGCGCTCCCGGCGTCCCGTATGGGTTGGCGACGAATCGTTCGGCAGTGAGCGCGGGCCGACCGCGGTAACCGCGTCCGACCTGCACCCCGCCGAGGTACAGCTCACCGCTCGCGCCCGCCGGCACCGGCTGGCCGTGCGAGTCGAGCACGTAGGTCTGCGTGTTCGCGACCGGGCGGCCGATCGGCACAAACCGGCGCCGGTCCGCAGGGAGGCAGGGCCAGGCCGTGACGTCTACTGCCGCCTCGGTCGGTCCGTAGAGGTTGTGCAGCGCTGCGCTCCCAAGCCTCGAGAGGCAACGATCCCGCACGTCGCTCGTGAGCTCTTCACCACTGCAGATCACGCGCCGCACCGTACGCGGCATCCATCCCGCTGGCGCGTCCGCGAGAAACGCCTGCAGCATCGTCGGCACGAAATGCAGCGTGGTGATTTCGGCGCGCTCGAGGACTCCGCGCAGATATTCGCTGTCGCCCTGCGCGCCCGGCCGTGCGAGGACCAGCGTTGCGCCGGCCGCGAGCGGCCAGAAGAATTCCCACACCGAGACGTCGAAACTGGACGGAGTCTTCTGGAGTACCCGATCGCCAGCCGTCAGCCCGTACGCCGCCTGCATCCACTGCAGCCGATTGGCGATGGCGCCGTGAGTGTTCATCGCACCCTTCGGCTGCCCGGTCGAGCCCGATGTGTAGATCACATAGGCGAGCTGTTCTCGACGCACAGTGACCGCGGGAGGTGTCGTCGGCGACGCGTCGAGGCTCGGCGCTGCGTCCAGACACACGACTGGTATCTCGGGCAGCCGTCCTCGGACGCGTGAGTCCGTGACGACCAGCGGGACCGCGGCATCGGCCACCATGAAGGCCAACCGCTCCGCCGGATACTCCGAGTCCAACGGGACGTACGCGCCACCCGCCTTCAGAATCCCCAGGAGCCCGACGACCAGATGTACCGAACGCTCGACGCAGATGCCGACGGTGGTCTCCGGTCCAACACCGTGGGCACGAAGCACGTGCGCCAACTGATTGGCCCGGGCATGAAGCGCCGCATAACTGATGTGGTGCCTCTCGTCGCACGCTGCCAGCGCGTCCGGCGTTTTCGCGGCCTGCATGTCGAGCAGTGACAGCAGCGTCTCGGGCGGATACGCGACCTCCGTGGCATTCCAACTCTCGAGCACCTGTTGGCGTTCGGTCACCGTCAACAGCGCCACCGAGCCGACCGGCCGATCGACATCCGCCGCCACCGCTTCGAGCACCTGAATCACGCCGCGTACGATGGCCTCGGCCGCCTCGCGCGAAAACGCTTCGGGACGGTAGTCACATCGCAATCGCAGCGACCGACCCGGCACGGTGATCAACGCGAGCGGATAGTGGGTCGCATCGCGGCCGATCGTGCTTCGCAGTCGCACCTCCGTCGTGGCAGGTGAGGACAGCGACTCCGTCGTGATCGGGTAGTTTTCATGGACGAGCAGCGTGTCGAACAGCGGACCGACGCCCGCCACCTGCTGGATCTCGTTCAGCGGAAGATACTGATGCGAGAGAAGCGACGCCTGCTCTCCCTGCACACGCTGCAACAACGCCCGCCACGATTCGGCCGGCTCGAGTTTCACGCGCACCGGCACGGTATTGATCAACAGCCCGACGATCGTGTCCGCGCCCGTCAAGTCGCTGGGGCGCCCGGCTACTGTCGTGCCGAACACGCCGTCGGCGCCTCCCGTCAGCTGCGCGAGCACACGAGCCCATGCCACTTGCAGCACCGTGTTCAGCGTCACGCCGAGGGCGCGCGCCCGCTGCGTCACGGCGGCCGTCCTCGCTTCATCGAGAAGCACCACCGGCAGCTGCGTCGGTAGCTGCATCGAGAGCGCCGATCCGGGCGCCACCAATGTCCCGCCGTCCAGTCCGGCCAGCGCGTCCGCCCAGGTCGCACGGGATGCGGACCGGTCCTGTGCCTGCACCCAAGAGATGTATTTCCGATACGGCGTCACCGCCGGCAGCGCCGACTCGTTACCGCTCGCCGCGTACAGCGCGAACAACTCCGCGAACAGCACCGGCATCGACCAGCCATCGAGCAGGACGTGATGGTGGGTGAGGACGAGCGCATGCGCCTCGCGCCCCAGCCGGATCAGCGCCCATCGAATCAACGGCGGCTGCGCCAACGAGAACCGCCGGTCCCGGTCCGCCGCCAACCAGTGTGTGAGCTCCTCCTGGGTATCGCCGTTCGACAGATCGAGCTCCGTCCAGGCCAGAGGCGCCCGTCGCGGGATCACCTGCACCGGGTGTGGCAGCTCGTGGTGCGGGAAGGCGGCGCGCAAGTTTGCGTGACGGGTCAGGAGCGCGCCGGCCGCCGCTCGCAGGCGATCGGCATCGATGGCGCCCTCCAGCACCAGCACCAACTGCACGGTATACACGTCGTCGGCCGCCGTCGCGTCGTAGACCGCATGGAACAACAAGCCTTCTTGCAGGGGCGCCAACGGCAGTACATCCTCGAGCGACCCGTACGACTCTTCGAGCCGCCGATACTCGGTCGGCGTCAGCGTGATGAGCGGTGCGTCCACCGCTGCCGCGGTGTCGGCGATCGTGATCGGCCGCGCCGCTCTCGCCATCGCCTCGAGCGTTGGATATTGAAAGACGTCGCGCGGGGAGAGATCCCAGCCAGCCAGACGTGCGCGACTCGCCAGCTGGATGGCGACAATGCTGTCGCCTCCGAGCTCGAAGAAGTGGTCGTCCAACCCGACCGCCGCAACCCGGAGCAACTGCGCGATGATCTCGGCCAGCGCCACTTCTGTGGCGCTTCTCGGCCCGCGCCGCACGTCGACGGTCCGCTCTGGCGCGATCAAAGCACGCCGGTCCAATTTCCCGCTCACGGTGAGCGGCCACGCATCGACACCGACGATCACCGCCGGCACCATATAGTTCGGCAGCCGCTCAGCGAGCGCCGTTCGCAGCGCCGCATCGTCCACGGGTCCATCCACTGCTCGCACGAACCCGATCAGCCGTCGTTGTCCAGCATGGTCCTCTGTGACGACCACGACTTCGGCGCCGCCGGCAATGTCACTCAACACCGCTTCGACTTCGCCGAGCTCGATGCGATGGCCGCGCACCTTGACCTGTTGATCCGCGCGTCCCACGAACTCCAGACGGCCGTCTCGCCGCCAACGAACCAAGTCACCGGTCTTGTAGATCCGCGTCCCCGGTGCTCCATACGGATCTGCGACGAACCGCTCCGCGGTGAGCCCGGGCCGTCGTAGATACCCGCGCGCCAGACTGGCGCCGGCCACGTACAACTCCCCGACGACTCCTCGTGGGACCAGCTCCAACGCGCCGTCGAGCACGTAGACGCGCGTGTTGATTACGGCCGTACCGATGGGTACCGGCGTCTCCGAGATTGGCTCGCTGATCGTGGCGCAGACCGTCGTTTCGGTCGGGCCGTAGGCATTGATCAGGCGTTGCGTGGCAGGACGAGACGCGACCACGTCGGGTGGGCACACATCACCGCCCACGACGAGTGTGGCCAGAGACGCGGCTACATCCGGTCCGGCGCTGGTCAGCAGCGCGGGAGGGAGAAGCGCGTGCGTGACCGCATGCCGTCGAAGCGCCTCTCGCAGGAACCCACCTCGCCGATCTGCCTCGGAGATCATGACCAGCGTGCTGCCGGTCAACAGGCCCATCACCAGTTCGAGGACAAAGGCATCGAAGCTGGGCGACGCAAACTGCAGCGCCCGCGCTCCCGGACCGACTGCGAATCGCTCTTGCTCGGTCGTGAGCAGACTGACGAGACCATGATGGGTGACCACGACACCCTTCGGCGTTCCCGTCGAACCGGACGTGTAGATCACGTAGGCCGGATGGGTCGTGTGCAGTGGTGCACGCCGTTGGTCATCGCCGACGGGCGTTGACGGGAACGCATCGAGCGCCGCGATCACATCGGACGCATCGAGCACCACCAGGGGTGCTTCCGCCGGCACACTGTCCGCGTATGCCGCCACAGTCAACACGCACGCCGGACGCGAGTCAGCGATCATCCACTGCAGGCGCCGGTGCGGGTACGCGGGATCGAGTGGCAGATACGCCGCGCCAGCCTTGACGGTGGCCAGCGCCGCGACGATGAGGTCCACCGTGCGCGGCATGACCAGACCAACGATCTTTTCCGGGCCCACCTCGCGCGCGATCAGATGACGCGCGAGCTGATTGGCGCGCGCATCCAGTGCGGCGTAACTGAGGTGCGTATCCTCGGAGACCACGGCGACCGCGTCCGGCCGCTGCTGCCGTGCGAGCGCAAACAGGTCCGGCAACGTCTGTGGTGGCAGGTGTCGGGTCGTGGCGTTCCAGTTGTGCAGCAAGGTCGTCCGCTCGGATGCCGTCAGCAGCTGCACGGCTCCGAGCCGCTGGTCCAGATCCGTGGCCAGTGCTTCGAGCATCTTGATGAAGCGGGCGACAAAGGTCTCGATGCTTGCTGGCAGAAACAGGTCGGTCCGGTACTCGACGGCACCGCGTATACCGGCCGGCGCGCCGCTGCTGTCGTGTATTTCTTCGAGGCCTACCGAGAGATCGAACTTCGACGTTCGGGTTTGAATGGCCTCGCTGCTGATCCACAGCCCTGGCCAGCGCAACTGCGCGTGCACCGCGTGTTGTAGGGCGAACGTGACCTGGAACAGAGGATGGTGCGACAGCGACCGTACCGGGTTGAGGAGCTCCACCACCCGCTCGAAGGGCAGGTCCTGATGCGCATAGGCGTCCAGCGCCGTGTGCCGCACCCGCCCAATCAGCTCGCGCAGCGTCGGCGTCCCACTGGTGTCGGTCCGCAGCACCAGCGTGTTGACGAAGAAGCCG
>DATDOE010000040.1:0-245567 GCA_035293405.1 Vicinamibacterales bacterium
CATACAACGCCGCCGCAGTAGACTCTGGTCGATGGGTCGTGTTCATGTCGAACTCCTTTCGAATTAGCTCTTCAAAAGAGTTTCAACATACAGCTCGGCCCATCAATCGCCCTACATAGGGTCTGAAGCCGGACACTACGAGGGTCCACGATCCGGCTAAAGCCGGCCCCCCCGTACGGACGCTGGGTCGTAGGGGCCGGCTTTAGCCGGCCCGCCGTGCGAGCTCGACGAGCGCATCGCGGCAGCGGCACACATCCTCAACGAGCACGTACTCCTCGCGGCTGTGAAGACCCGCACCTCCCGGCCCGAAGAGCACCGACGGGATGCCGGCGCCACCGAGGATCGCCGCATCGGTCCAGAACGTCATCCCGACGATCGAGGACGCACTCCCCACCGCCGTCGCGGCATCGATGAGCAGCGCCGGCAGCGGATCGGCCGGATCGATCTCGTAGGCGTCGCGGCCGAAGACCATGCGCGCCTCCGCCTCGATCTCAGGATCCTCGGCGCGAAGGCCGGCCAGGATCTCGTTCGCCTCGTCGAGCGCGGCTGTGGACGACTCGCCTGGCAGCGTACGCCGCTCGAACTGCAGCGCGGCGTGGGCGGGATAGCTGCTCAACTCGTGGCCACCTTCGACGATGGACGCGTGGAGTGAGGCGGTTCCGAGGAGGGTATGCGACGGGCCACGCTGCAGCCGGCGGTCGAGCGTTTCGAGACCCGTGAGCACACGGCCCATTCGAAGGATGGCATCGCGGCCCTCCAGCGGCCTGCTGCCATGGGCGGCGCGGCCCCGCGTCTCCACGGCGACCCACTGAAAGCCTTTGTGCGCGACGGCGACGTCGAGCCCGGTCGGCTCGGTCACCACCGCTGCGTCGGCACGCCAGCGTGTGACGAGCGCGTCGGCGCCAAGGCTCGCGTGCTCTTCATCCACGAGGGCGGCAACGATGAGACGGCCCCGCTCGAGGCCACCGGCCAGTTGGCGCGCGGCGCCGATCATCGCGGCGACGCCCCCCTTCATGTCCTGTGCACCGCGGCCGTACAGGCGGCCATCGCGGACCTCGGCGTCGAAGGGCCGGATCATCCCGTGAACCCCGACCGTGTCGGTGTGTCCGCAGAACATCAACGATCGGCCTGGTGCTCGACCCTCGAGCACGCCAACCACATTCGGACGGCCGGGCGCGACCTCGGTGATCTCGACACGCAGGCCGATGGCCTCGAGCTCGCCGGCGATCCGGCGGGCAACGTCCGCTTCACCGCGCGCTCCCGCCACGAGTGATGGATTGATGGAGTCGATCGCGACGAGGTCACGCAGCAGGACGATCGCCGGGTCGGATGTGGAAGGCATACGACGGATAATCGACGCGTGAACGGTACTACACCTCCGCCGGTGGTCCGTGAGATCGCCGCCGCGGTGCGCGCCGCCAACGGCCGCGCGCTCGTCGTCGGAGGCTGGCCGCGGGATCGATTGCTGGCGCAGCTCAATGCCCAACACTCCGGGATCCGGGATCCGGGATCCGGGATCCGGAGCGGAAGACCAGAGACTGTAGGCAAGAGACCGAGTCCCGAGTCCCGAGTCCCGAGTCCCGGATCCAAGGATATCGACATCGAGGTCTTCGGAATCGCCGAGGATCGTTTGCCGTCGCTGCTCGCGCCGTTCGGTCGCGTGGAAGCCGTCGGCAGCAGCTTTCCGGTTTACAAGGTGGTGGTCGCAACGGGCGATACGGCGGAGATCGACGTGGCGCTCCCCCGTCGCGAGTCCAAGCACGGACGCGGGCACAAGGGCTTCGAGGTCCGTGGTGACCCGTCGATGTCGAACGCCGAGGCGGCGCGGCGCCGCGATTTCACGATCAACGCCATCGCCTGGGATCCGCTGACCGGCGAGTACGACGACCCGGTCAACGGCCGGGCGGATCTCGAGCGCCGGCTGCTTCGCGCCGTGGACCTCACCACATTCGGCGACGACAGCCTGCGCGTGCTTCGTGCGGTCCAGTTTGCCGCGAGGTTCGAGCTCACGCTGGACGACGCCACCGCGGGCCTGTGCCGGCGGATTCCGCTCGACGATCTGCCGGCCGAACGGATCTGGGGAGAGATCGAGAAGCTCCTGCTGCAGGCCGCACGGCCATCGCTCGGATTCGATCTCGCGCTCGACCTCGGCGTCATCGATCGCGTCCTGCCGGAGATGCGTCTGCTGGTTGGCTGCGCGCAGGAGCCGGACTGGCACCCGGAAGGTGACGTCTGGACGCACACGCTGATGGTGGTCGACCGGGCGCGCCAGATGAACGGCGACCTCGATCGCCCGCGACTCATCACGGTCATGCTCGGCGCGGTCTGCCACGACCTCGGAAAGCCCGCCACCACCGCGTTCGTCGATGGGCGCATTCGCTCGCTCGATCACGAGCAGGCCGGCGTCGAGCCCACGCTCAGCGTATTGGACCGGCTGAACATCCATACGATCGACGGCTTCGACGTGCGCGGCCAGGTCGTCGGCCTGGTCGCACAACATCTCAAGCCGGGCATGTTTCACAAATCCGGGAACGTCGGCGACGGCGCCTTCCGGCGTCTCGCCCAGAAGGTCAACCTCGAACTGCTCGCGCGCCTGGCCCGGGCAGACTGCCTCGGACGTACCGGGACCTTCGACTGTTCCGCGATGGACTGGTTCCTGGAACGCGCCCGCGCCCTCGGCGTCGAACACCAGCCTCCGTCTCCGCTGCTGCTCGGACGCCATCTGCTCTCGCTCGGCCTGACGCCAGGCCCGCATATCGGCGAGGTCTTGAGGGAGGTCTATGAAAAACAGCTCGACGGCGAGATCGTCAGTGTGGAAGACGGCCTCGCCGAGGCGAGGCGGATTCTGAACCTCCGATAAGCGCGCTTGCACAGTTTCTTGCGCGGCGACCCGAAGATGTCGTGCAAAGGCCGGTATCCTGCTCGTCGGTCCGGGCCGTGCCTGTTTCCTATTCCTTCGACTCTCACATCGTGGTCGTTCGAGGCGACGGCGACTACGGCACTGACGAGCTCAAAGCCACGATAGTGGCCGCGTTGTCCGACGCGGCGTGCCCCGCACGGCCCGTGTTGATGTTCGATCTCCGCACATCACAAGCGCTCACCGAGAGAACCGCGCCGCAGGTCGAGGACATGGGGTGGTTTCTCGCCGATTTGTCCGCGCGGTACAACGGCCGGATGGCGACGGTGGTGTCGAGCCTCGTCGGGTATGGCTTGATGCGGATGGGTACGCCGTACGCCGAGACCAAGGGCGGCACTGTCGAAGTCTTCAGGGATTACGACGAGGCCCGGCGCTGGCTGCTTCAGGCGATATAGCTGGCGAAGGCGGTCGCGTCCACATTGCCGCCCGACACGACTGCCACGGCGCCCGGCTCTCCGGCTCGAAGCGCCGCGGCGACGGCAGCCGCGCCGCTCGGCTCGGCCACGACCCGCGCCTCATGAAACAGCCACTTCACGGCGGCCACCATGGCCGCGTCATCCACGGTGACGACCTGATCCACGAAGGCTTGCACGTGCGCGAAGGTCAGATCGCCTGGCCTCAGGGTCAGGAGGCCGTCCGCAATGCTCGACGAGCGCTCGAGCGTGACCGGGTGACACGCCGCCAGGGACGCTGACATCCGTGCCGCTCCCGCCGGCTCGACGCCGATGATCCGCACGCCGTCGCGCATGCGCTTCACCGCGGCGCCAATGCCCGAAATCTGCCCGCCGCCGCCCATCGGCACATAGATCGCCGCCGCCTGTGGACGTTGCTCCAGGATCTCGAGGCCCACTGTTCCGGCGCCGGCGATGATCCACGGATGATCGAAGGGCGGCACGATGGTGAGCCCGCGCGACGCGGCCACTTCCTCGGCGCGCACCTTGCGGTCCACCGACGTCGTCCCCGCCACGATGACCTCGGCGCCGAACTGCCGCACGCCGTCCACCTTCACACGGGGCGCCGATTCAGGCATGACGATCACCGCCGGCACGCCGAGTGATCGGGCCACGAGCGCGACGGCCAGGCCGTGATTGCCGGACGAGTAGGTGATCACGCCGGCCGCTCTCGCCTTGGGCGGGAGCTGCATGATCATGTTGCACGCGCCGCGGATCTTGAACGCACCGCTCGGCTGAAAGCACTCACATTTGAGAGCGAGAGTAGGCGGGTCTAAAGACGCGCCTCTACCAGTGCTCAGGGACGCGTCGAGCACGGGCGTTCGGCGCGCCACCGCGCGGATGCGCGCGGCCGCCGCTCGGACATCATCGAGGCTGACCAGCGGTGAAGTCACTCGCGTATGGGACGGCGCACACAGGCGCGCGTGAAGTCAGTATAGTGTGCGGGATGCTGTCCTTCCGGCCTCTGACCGTGTGCGTACTGACGCTGATGCTGGCCGCGGGCTGCGCGCCCGGCCAGTCCGGCGCCACCGGCGCGAAGCGCCGCCTGTCGATTGCCACCGGCGGCACGGGCGGGGTGTTCTATCCCTACGGCGGCGGCATCGCGAAGGTCATTACCGACAGCCTCGACAACGTCGAGGCCACGGCTGAAGTCACCGCCGCATCCATCGACAACCTGAAGTTCATCAAGCAGGGCACGTCAGATCTCGCGTTCACGATGTCGGACACGGCGCAGGACGCAGTCCTCGCGCACGACGTGTTCGCGGAGTTCGGCGCCGTGCCTCTCCGCACGCTCGCCGTGCTCTATTCCAGCTACACACACCTCGTCACACGCGAGGACTCGGGCATCACGGACCTCACCCATCTCAAAGGACGCGTCGTCTCGATGGGCGCGGCCGGCTCGGGTACCGCCACGCTTGGATTCCGAATGCTCGAAGCGGCCGGGCTCGATCCGAAGCGAGACATTCGGGCGCAGAGTCTCGGCGTGGCGCAATCGGTGGACGCGCTCAAGGACGGCAAGATCGACGCGTTCTTCTGGAACGGGGGCCTGCCGACTGCCTCGGTGCTCGACCTCGTCAACACGCCGGGCATCAAGGCCCGGTTCCTGCCCACCGACGCCTTGCTGGTGCCTCTCGAAAAGGCCTTTGGCCCGTCCTTGTACTACCGCGCCATCATCCCAAAGGGGATGTACAAGCAGGACGCGGATGTACCCGTGGTCGGCGTCGCCGTGCTGCTCGTCGTCTCCGAGACGATGCCGGAGACCCTGGCACACGACATCACGCGCGTGCTGTTCGACAAGCAGGTCGAGCTCGCCGGGATTCATCCGCAGGCCAGAGACCTCTCGCTGAACACGGCGGTGAAGGGATCGCCGATTCCCTTTCACCCCGGGGCGATCAAGTACTACCGCGAACGGCAGGTGTGGACGGATTGACGACGGGTGCTCTACCGCGAGTCACTGACGTCCTCGCGTTCTCGCTCGCCGCCTACGCGCTCTACTGGGTCGTGGGGATCGTCGATCCCCACGTCTATCGCATCAGTTTTCTGCTGATCGCGCTGGTCCTGACGTTTCTCGTTCCCGGCGCGTCCGAATCGCCTGCGACAAGTTCCGCCGACGCCGCGGGCGAAGGCGGAAGGAGCCGCCCTCCGCTGCGGGTCGCCGTCGACGTCGCGCTCATCGCGCTGACGATCGCCGCGCTGGTGTGGCCACTCACCGACACAGAAGCGTTCGTGCACCGCGCGGCGACCCCGACGATCACCGACCTCGTCCTCGGCTGCGTCACCATCCTCGTCATCCTCGAAGCCACACGGCGCACGTCGGGATGGGTACTGCCGGTCACCGCGCTGGCGTTCCTCGCTTACGGCTACTACGGTCCCCTGCTCGATCGGATCGGCCTGTCGCTCATCGCGCACCGCGGCTACTCGCTCGAGCGCCTCGTCGGCACGCTGTACATGACGCTCGAAGGTATCTTCGGCGTCCCCCTCGACGTCACGGCCACCTACATCATCCTGTTCACGATCTTCGGCGCCGTGCTCGAGCACAGCGGCGCGGGCAAGTTCTTCGTCGATTGGACGATGGCCGCGATTGGCCGATCGGGACAAGGCGCGGGACCGGGCCGTACGGCGACGGTGGCCGGCTACTTGCTCGGGGCCGTGTCCGGGAGCGGCGTGGCGAACACCGTGATGCTCGGGGCGATCGCGTGGCCGATGATGCGGCGGGCGGGCTACACCGCCGACGTCGGCGGCGCGATTCTGGCGTCGGCGGGCATCGGGGCGATCCTCGCGCCGCCGGTGATGGGGGCGGCGGCCTTTCTCATCGCCGAGTTTCTGCGCATCTCCTACCTGCAGGTCATCGCGATGGCGGCGATTCCGGCGCTGCTGTACTACCTCTCGATCTTTCTGATGGTCGAGGCGGATTCCCGGCGGCTCGCGCTGCGTCCGGTCGATGCCGACCTGCCGTCGCTCGGCACCATCACGCGCCGCGGCTGGCACCACTTCGCGTCGCTCGCCGCGATCGTCGTGCTGATGGTCCAGGGCTTCACGGCCTTCCGCGCGGTGTTCTGGGCCACCGTCCTCGCGATTGGCTTGAGCGTCGTGAACCGGGCAACGGCGCTCGGACCGCGGCGGCTGGCGATCGCCCTCGCTGCCGGCGGGCGCGGTGTGCTTCCCGTCGCCGCGACGACCGCCACCGCGGGCATCATCGTCGGCGTCGTCACCTTGACCGGGCTGGGCCTCAAAGTGGCGGGCCTGATCGTGACGCTCGCGGGAAGCAGCCTGGTGTTGACGATCCTGTACGCGGCGCTCGCGGTGTGGGTCTTGGGCCTCGCGGTACCGGTGACCGCGTCGTACATCATCGCGGCGGTGATGATCGTGCCGGCCCTCGTGCAGGTCGGCGTGGCGGAAGTTGCGGCGCACATGTTCGTGTTCTATTACGCCGTGCTGTCGGAGGTGAGCCCGCCCACGGCGCTCTCGCCCTTTGCCGCCGCGGCGGTGACCGGAGGCAATCCACTGCGAACGACGATGCTGTCGTGGAAGTACACCCTGCCGGCGTTCGTCGTGCCGTTCGCGTTCACGATCGACCCGCGCGGCCTCGGCCTGCTGTTGCAGGCGCCCGCCGGTACCGTCGTGTGGTCGCTGCTCGCCGCGGTGCTGGGTGTCGTGGCGATCGCCGTCGCCGCGGGTGGGTGGATTCGTCGAGCCGCCTCACTCGCTGAGCGCATCGCCGCCGGCGCGGCGGCGGTGCTGCTGTTCGTGCCCGGACTGGCGATGCACGCCGTCGGCGCCGCACTGCTGGCGATCGTCATCGAGGTACACCGGCGCCGTACGTGATAGGTTCTGGTGGAGTATGGCGCGCTACACAATGGTCTACGGTATCCGCATCGTCCCGGAAGGCACGCTCGTCGGCGCAGACGAGACTCGACTGCGCCTGAAGGACGGAGAGCAAGCCGGACTGACGCTGCACACGATCGACGGCACGATTCCACAGCTGCGCCGCGCGCTCGATCGGAGCCTGGACGCGTTCTTCGAGTTTCTGCCTGGGGTGACGGACGAGGACCGCCGCGACTTCGACGACTCTTAGGCCGCCGCTTCGCAGGCCGATCGGAATTCTTCGAGCAGGCGGGCGACGTTGCCGGCCACTGAATGCAGCGTGGGCGCCCAGCCGAGGGCGCGCGCGCGGGGGCTCCGGACGATCTGGTCGAGCGCCAACGCGTCGGCGTAGGGCCCCATCTTGGCGCGGGCTTCCGGCAGCGGGACATGTCGGATGTCGGGACGCGTTCTCACGTGACGCGCAATCGCGTCAACGATGTCGTCCACGCATTCATCCGCTTCGTCGTTGACGTGGAACACACCTGACGCGGCCGGGCTTGCGGCGACGCGGATATAGAGGTCAGCCAGGTCGCGGTCGTACACGCAGGACCAGTGGTTCCGGCCCTCCCCCACCACACGCAGAAGGCCGTTGCGGGCGTCTTTGAGCAGATCGCCGATGATCCCGCGCGCACCGCCGTACACGATGCCGGGTCTGATCACGGCGGTCCGGATTCGCCCGTCACCCTCGAGCACCAGTCTCTCGTGTTCAGTGCGCCAGGCGACAAACGGCGTGGGATTGAGCGGCGCGTCTTCCGCGGCGTGCCCTTGGGTGTGACCGAGTACCCAGATTCCTGAGGTATAGATGACGCAGGCCGGAAGGCCCGCATCCGCGCGCCGGCCGGCCACGGCCATCAGCGTGTCGATCGCCTGGCGATCCACTCTCTCACCGCGCTTCGAGTGCTCGAACGCGGTGTGAATGATGACATCGCACTGTTCGGCTGCCGCGAGGTATGACGCTGGCTTGGACAGTTCTCCGACGACGGCCGTCGCGCCGCGCTGGGCGGCATGCTCGGCCCTTTCGGGATGGCGGACCATCGCCGTGACCTGATGACCAGCCCTGAGCCCTGCCTCGAGGACGGCCGACCCGATATATCCCGTCGCGCCGGTAAGAAAGATCCGCATGGCAGAGGTGCCTATCATAGTCGGTCTTGGGTCGTGATGCCGGCGTGTCCGGTTGGTCTAACTCCCTAGTGTCCGGGATCGGAGATTCGTGACATTTGAGTCTTGGGTTGAGTCAAATGTCCCAGATGCGTTCGCCGTCGAAGAACGTGATGATGCCATCCTCGCTCACCTTCAGGACCGGGCCGAACCGGCTGGCGCCGAGCGCAGCGGTCGTCCGTGCACCTTCCACCACGGCGTCCGCGTTGATCATTTCAGACGGCGGGTGGCGAAGGATTGCGCCGGCCGCCAGGAGTCGCCCGCCACGATCGACCACGATCGCCCCGTCGAGTGACGCCAGCGCGGCCAGCACGTTGGGATCGAGATCGGTGAGCGATCGACCTTCCAGCAGGTCGAGCAGATCGCGACGCGAGGGCGCCCCCGATCGGCCGGTCGCGGGGTGCGGGACGTCGAGGCGATCGGCCTGTGCCACGAGACTGGACACACTCGAGGTGTCGCGCAAGACGACGAAGAGCGCGCCTTCGCGCGCATCCGCGAGATCGAGCGCCGTCTGGAAGATCCGCATCGCCAACGCCTCGTCCCCAACCGCTTCCGCCCACAGACGGTACTTGGCCTGCAGGTCCAGCAGATGCCACGCCGCACCGCGGAACGTGAAGAGCTCCGCCCCTTCAGAGAAGATCTTGATCTCGCGCGAGGGGCTCAGCACGGCGCAGACGTGCCCGTGCTGGAGCGTGGCCCGTGCATGCGGCTGGTAGGCCTTCGCGCACGGTACCTGCAGCGTCTGGTGCCGGCTCACCTGACTGCCCCAGCGCTCGATGTCGATGATATCGAGCAGTCGGCCTTCGGAATTGGCCAGAAACACGGTTCGAACGCCGTCCGCGAGTCTGTACAGGCTCTTGATGGCGGTCAGCGACTCGGTATACGACGGCGCCGATGGAGGGAGCGGCACTCCTGGCCGGCACGGATCGTCCGACGTGCCGAGCAGCATCACACCGGTCGAGATGGGCCGATTCTCGTAGCTGGAGAGCGCCGCCACACGCAGCAGCTCGATCACCGACGCGATGCGGTCGGCCCGCGCCTCGCGTGCCTCGATGGCGTACGGCCGGTGATCGAGAAACGCGCCGACATACCGGTCCTCGATCGCACCGCGAAACAGATCGTTCCGCTCGGCGATGATGCGCGGATTCAGGATCGCGCTGTACCGCGCGGCGAGCACGGCGCCAATCGCCTGCGCCAGCCGTACTTCATGCGCCGTGAACGCCCAGCGTCCGGGCACACGCAGCGTGTAGCGGGTCCCGAACCACCGGATGATCAGCGCCGCCGGATTCGCGGAGGGCTCGATCGCCAGCCGGCCGTCGGAAGACACCGATGGCGTCGTCTCCGTATCGAGGGTCGCGCGCTCGAAGAACTGGCGCAGCGCCGACTGGAGAACACTGTCGTACAGCGCGCCGACGGCGAGGGCAGGGGGAAGCGTCACACCTGTGCTCAAACTCAAAGCTCAAGACTCGAACACCCCCTGAATCATAATTCACGGGTGCAGCGGAACACGCTGATCGATTTCTTTCACGACCTGAGCAGAATTCAGGGAGATTTCCTCGTCTACGACGACGGATACCGGCGGCGCACGCACACCTATCAGGAGGTTGGCCAGGCGGCGCGAGGTTTCGCCGCCAGGCTTGCCGCCGCCGGCATCACCAAGGGCGACACAGTCGTGTTCTGGGGCGAGAACCGGCCCGAATGGGTGGCCTGCTACTGGGGCTGCCTCCTCGCCGGCGTCATCGTCGTCCCGATCGACTATCGCTCGTCCGCCGACTTCGTCCTGAAGGTCCGGCAGCTTGTCGAAGGGCGCCTGCTCCTCGTGGGCGAGGACGTCACGCGCGCACCAGGGGCCGAAGCGGGGTTTCACTTCATCTGGCCGTTCGCGGATTTCGACTGGCGCGCGGGCGGCCCGATGCCGGCCGTCCCCATCTCGCGAGATGACGTGATTCAGATCATCTTCACCTCTGGCGCGACAGCCGAGCCGAAGGGCGTCGTGATCCGGCACCGGAACGTGCTCGCCAACATCATTCCGGTGGAACGCGAGGTGATGAAGTACCGGAAGTACGCGAGACCGTTTCACCCTCTCCGGTTCGTGAACCTGCTGCCGCTCAGCCACATGTTCGGGCAGTCGATGGCGAGCAGCATCCCGCCAATGGTTCGCGGCACGGTCATCTTCACGCGCAGCTTCAACCCGCACGACGTGATCCGTTTGATCAGAACGCGGCGGGTGTCGGTGCTCGTGTGCGTCCCGAAGATTCTCGACGTGCTGCGCGAGCACATCGTCCACGCGTTTCCGGAGACCGCCGAGCCGCCGAAGCCGGGCATCTCGATTCCGGGCCGCTGGTGGAAGTACCGCCGCGTGCATGCCGCGTTTGGCCTGAAATTCTGGGCGTTCGTGGTGGGCGCCGCCCCGCTCCCGCCCGACGTCGAGGAGTTCTGGCGGCGACTCGGCTTCGTCGTCATTCAAGGCTACGGCCTGACCGAAACCGCCCCGATCGTCACGCTGAACCACCCGTTCAAGACGAGCAAGGGCTCGGTCGGCACGCCGATCGAGGGCGTGGAGATCCGCATCGCCGAGGATGGCGAGATTCTGGTCCGCGGTGAAAACGTGACCACCGGCTACTACGAAGGCGCCCCCGTGGCTCGAGGCCTCGAGTCCCGAATCCCGAGTCCCGAGTCCCGAGTGTTGGACGACGAAGGGTGGCTGCACACCGGCGATATCGGCGAACGCGACGCGCAGGGCCGGCTGTTCATCAAAGGCCGCAAGAAAGAGATGATCGTCACGCCCGACGGTTTGAACGTCTTCCCCGAGGACGTCGAACGCGTCCTGGACGAGCAGCCCGGCGTGCGCGAGTCAGCAGTGGTCGGCGCGGTCGAGGGCGCGCAAGAACGCGTGCACGCGGTCCTCGTCGTGGATGCAGGAACCGACACCGACGCGGTCATCCGCCAGGCCAACACACGCCTTCAGGATCACCAGCGGATCCGTACATCGTCGGTGTGGCCGGGACAGGAGCTGCCGAGAACGGACGGCACGCGCAAACTGAAGCGGCGGGCAATTCGGGACTGGGTAGTCGCCGGCGGCACGCCGGTCGCGATGCCTCAGGGCGATTCGCTCGAATCGCTCATCGCGCGATTCGCGCACGGACGAACCGTGAGCGGCGCCACGACGCTGGACGAGCTCGGCCTCAGCTCACTCGAACGTGTCGAGCTCATGGTGGCGCTGGAGGATCGATTCCAGACGAGACTCGACGAAGGCCGCTTCTCCGAAGTGGCCAGCATCGCGGACCTCAAGCGTCTGGTTGACGAGCCCCCCACCGCGGAAGGGGCCGACGATCCGGTCGACTTCCCGTCGTGGAACCGATCGTGGCCGGTGCGACTCGTCCGCCGCCTGTCACAGGCGACGTGGATCCTGCCGCTGACGCGCTCCTTCGCGCACTTGCACGTCGAAGGCCGTGAACACCTGCGCGCGCTCGACGGCCCGGTCGTGTTCGCGGCGAATCACCAGAGCCACATGGATGGGCCGGTGATTCTGGCGGCGCTGCCCGGTCACCTGCGCGCTCGCGTCGCGCCGGCGATGGCCAAGGAGTTCTTCAAAGCGCACTTCTTCCCTGCCGGCCATACGTGGCGGGAGCGATTCACCAACTCGCTCAACTACTACCTCGCGGCGTTCTACTTCAACGCGTTTCCCCTGCCGCAGCGCGAGGCAGGGGCGAGACAGACGTTGAAGTACATCGGAGAACTGATGGGCAGCGGCTGGTCCATCCTGATCTTCCCGGAGGGTGTTCGGTCCGCGAGCGGCGACATGAAGCCATTTCGCGCCGGCATCGGGATGATCGGGGCACGACTCGACGTGCGCGTCGTGCCCGTCCGTATCGATGGCGTCGATCGCCTCATGCCGGTCGGCAGCTCGTTCATTCGACGCGGTCGCGTGCGGGTGGCGTTTGGCGCGCCGCTCCAGCTGCGCGGCGACGACTACGCCGCGCTTGCCGCACAGGTCGAACGCGCTGTGCGATCGCTCTGATCACGGACTGTCGCCTCTCTACTGCTGATTAACTGCTGGAAAAGACAGGATTTGCTTGATGCTTCGCAGTGTGGCACACTGATTGCTACGCTTCGCACAAAGGATGAGTTATTGAGCAAAGACGATCTGATTGATATGCAAGGCACGGTCGTGGCCGTGCACTCCGGCGGGCTTTACCGTGTGCAGTGCGATGCGGGCCACGAAGTGCTCGCGCAGTTGAGCGGCCGGATGCGCCGCTTCCGGATCAAAGTCGTACCGGGTGATCGCGTGACCGTTGGCGTGTCCCCGTATGACCCGGTTCGCGGCATCATCACCTTCCGCGCCAGGTAAGCCAGGTATCTTGAGTAGTCACGTCACACCACCGCCTGACAAACGCCGCGGCCGCCGCGGGCCGCCACGTCGCCGAACGCGATCGAACGCCCCGGCCAGACCGCCGGAATCGACCGTGCTCGCCTACGAGCCGTCGCCGTTCGATCCAGCGCCGATCCCATTCGACAAGCTCTCGCTCGACGTGCGCCTCCTTGGCGGCATTCGCGACCTTGGATGGACCGATACCCGGCCGATCCAGAGCGGCGTAATCCCGCTGGCGCTCGCCGGTGGCGACGTCATCGCGTGCGCGGAAACCGGGACGGGCAAGACCGCCGCGTTCCTGGTGCCGATCCTGCAGCGCTTCCTGAACGAGCCGCCGCCGCAGCCGGCGCGCACCCGCACGCTCGTGCTCGCGCCAACGCGCGAGCTCGCCGTCCAGATCGAGGATCAGGTCCAGGGCCTCACCTATCACACCACCGTCTCGAGCGTCGCGGTCTACGGCGGCGTGCCGATGGATCAGCAGGAGCGCGCGCTCCGTGCCGGCGTAGATATCGTGGTGGCCACCCCTGGCCGGCTGATGGATCACATGCGGCACGCGTCGATCGACTTTTCGGGACTCGAGATCCTGGTGCTCGACGAAGCCGACCGCATGCTCGACATGGGCTTCTGGCCGGACGTGCAGCGGATTCTCTCGGCCCTTCCTCCCGGACGCCAGACGCTGCTCTTCTCCGCGACGATGCCCGGCGAGGTGCTCAAGCTGACGCAGGAGTTCCTGCGCGACCCGAAGTACGTGCAAGTCGGGCGACGCGGCGGTCCAGCGGAAACGATCTCTCACTCGATACAGAACGTCGCCGCCGGGGACAAGACGCAGTGGCTCGCGCGCTGGCTTCGCGACGAAGCCACCGGCCCGGTCCTCGTGTTCTGCCGCACGAAAGTTGGCGCCGAACGGCTGGCTGGACGTCTGAGCAGCGGGGGCATTCGGGCAGCGTCACTGCACGCCGATCGCACGCAGCAGCAGCGGATGGCGGCCGTTGAGGGCTTCAGAACGGGAACCTTCGTCGTGCTCGTCGCCACCGACGTTGCCGCGCGCGGCCTCGACATCGACGGCATCGCGCATGTCGTCAACTACGAGGTACCCGACACGCCCGAGGCCTACGTGCACCGCGTGGGTCGCACAGGCCGCGCCGAAACATTGGGAAGTGCCTTGACGCTCGTGGCCCCAGAGGAAGTGCGCGCGCTTCGCGCGCTGGAGAAAGCCGTTGGCGTTCAACTTCAATAACGACCCGATGGGCCCGCCCGGCGACGATCCGCCAGCCAACCCGCCGGGCCAGATCGAGGGCGCTGAGGCGTCCGCCGAGACGGTCCCGCAGTCAACGGGCTTCGTGCGCTTCACGTCCTGCCGCTGGCAGCAGCCGGCCGAGGACGGCAGCGCCGCATTCTGCACGCATCGCGAGGTCAAACCGTACGCAGGAACCACGGGCTTCGACGCCGACGCGTGGTGCAAGGACTGCCAGTACTACAAGCTGCGCCGCGCGCCGAAGAAGCGGAACCCCGACGAATACCGGTACTGACGCGGGGGCTGAAGCCCCCGCGCTACGAAGGCTCCCGTAGAGCGCAGGCTTCAGCCTGCGCGACCTAGTCCGAGAACTCCTTCGCCAGATGCACCCATTCCCCATTGGGTGCGAGCTCCTGATACGCGCGCCAGTGCAGCCGTGCCTCCTGCGACTGGCCGTTCTTCTCCAGCGTGACCGCCAGATAGAAATGTGCGTCCGCGTACGTCGGGTTCAGGCCTATTGCGTCCCGGTAGCAGACGCGCGCGTCCGAATAGCGAGCAAGGTCGTGGAAGATGTTGCCGAGGTTGAAATGGGCCTCGAACACGTCGGGCTCCAGCACGATCGCGCGCTCGTAGAGCGCTTGCGCCTCGGCAATCTCGTTCCTCGCGTAGTGGATGTTGGCCAGGTTGATGAGCGCTGGCACGAGGTCGGGATCAATCTCCAGCGCGCGACGATAGGCCTGCAGGACCTCATCGAAGTGCCCGGGATCGCCGTCATCCATCGTTGACGCGGCAACAAACTGCTGCTCGGCGGACGAGGGTTCGACGCGGGGCTCGGGGTCCATGAGCGCGGCCAGTGGTGGAGGCTCCGGGCGCTTGAGCTGGAGAATCTTGGCCGGTCGCGCGTCGAGCCGGAAATCGAACGCCAGCTGACCGGCGCGCGAGGCGAGCATGGTGCGGAACACGGCCCGGAAGCTTGCCCCTTCGGCGAGCTCGGCGTCGGCCTGCCGGATCACGGCCAGATCGGCGAAGGTGTAGAACACCTCGCCGTGCGCCCGGTGCGCAGGCTGAATGAGTCCCCACTTCTGCATGTAGCGGAGGTGATCGTCTCTGAGGTGCTTACAGCGATCGAGCACCTGACGACGGGAGACGGCGGTGGAACCAGGAGTGGCCACGCGCCACCACTATAATCTACCGGGATCTGTAATGTTGCTCGCAGGGGACATCGGCGGCACAAAGATACTGCTCGGGCTGTTCGAGCGCGCGGACCCTCGGCCGGTCGCGCACTCGATTCACAGCTTCCCAACCAGCTACTTCAAACGATTCGCGGACATCCTCGATGCATTCGCCCTCGAAGTGGGTGGCCGGTTCACCGTCCACGCGTCCGCGCTCGGCGTGGCAGGTCCGGTGGTCAACAACCAGGCGACGCTCACCAACGGCGGGTTGAAGATCGCCGCCGACGATGTCTCGAGGCGGTTCGCGGTCAACCGTGTCCGCCTCCTCAACGATCTCGAGGCGATGGCCTCGTCCGTCGCCGTGCTCACTCCGGAGGAACTGGTCACGCTGCAGGACGTCCCGAGCGCACCGGACGGCTGCGCGGCGGTGATCGCTGCCGGAACCGGGCTGGGGCAGGCGTATCTGCACCGGGCCAACGGCCGTCTGACCGCGGTGCCGACCGAAGCCGGCCACGCGGACTTCGCCGCACGCACCGATCGCGAGCTGGAACTGGTGCGCATGCTGCGCGACCTCTATGGCCGGGCCGAAGTCGAACAGGTGCTCAGTGGCCAGGGGCTGGTGAACCTGCATCGCTTCACTCACCGCGGCGGAGAGTGCACGGTGATCGACGACCTGGAATCGCCAGAGACGCCGGCGCAGATCTCGCGCGCGGCCATGGGCGGACGCTGCCAGGGGTGCGCCGAAGCGCTGCGGATGTTCGTCAGCGCCTACGGCGCCGAGGCCGGCAACCTGGCGCTGCGCTCGATGGCGATGTCGGGTCTGTTCGTCGGCGGCGGCATCGCGCGAAAGATCCTGCCCGCCATCACCAGCGGCGGTTTCATGGAGGCGTTCCGGGCCAAGGCGCCGATGACCGCGTTGGTCGCGAGGATTCCGGTCCACGTGATCCTCAACACCGAAGCCGGACTGCTCGGCGCCGCCGTCTGCGCACAGCGCCTGTGACCGCGTCCTCCCCACGCCGCTTCTCGACGCGCGTCCTCGCCGCCCTCGACGAGGCCAAGATGCTCCGCATCCGTGCCGGCGCCGACCACCGAGCTCGTCCCGCGGTAGGAGTGAGTACGTAGTGTCCGGCTTCCCGCCTCCGCCGAAGGCTTCGGCGAGGCTCGCCGAAGCGCGCGGCGCGCGCGAAGGCGGCAGCCGGACCAGAGACGATCGCATGACACACCGCGCAGCCGTGTTCCTTGCCCTTCTCCTGATGATTGGCGCCAGGCCGGTGGCACAGCAAACGACCGACCAGCGCACGCGGTGGAACCTTCCCTTTGCGCCGTTTCACCTGATCGGCAACATTCAGTTCGTCGGCACGGCCGGCGTCAGCGCGTTCCTGATCGTCACGCCTGAGGGTTCGATCCTCCTCGACGGCGGGCTGCCCGAAACCGCGCTGCAGATCGCGGCCAACATCACGACGCTCGGATTCCGAGTGCGTGACGTGAAGTTTCTGCTGAACAGCCACGCGCACTTCGATCACGCCGGCGGCCTGGCCGAGCTGAAGCGGATGACGGGAGCGAGCCTGATCGCCAGCAGTGGCGACGCGCCGACGTTGAAAGCGGGTGGCGGTCCGGACATGCCGCCCCTCGACGTCGATCGCATCGTCAACGACGGGGAGACCGTGCGGCTGGGCGATGCGACGCTGACGGCACACGTGACCCCGGGACACACGAAGGGGTGCACCACGTGGACGATGACGACCACCGACGGTGGCCGGGCGTATCGGGTGGTCTTCTACTGCAGCACGTCGGTCGTCGATCGGCTGGTCGGGAACGCCAGGTATCCGCAGATCGTCGCCGACTACGAGCGGACGTTCAAAGCGCTGCGTGCCATTCCCAGCGATGTGTTCCTGGGGCCGCATCCCGAGTTCTTCGCGATGGCGGAGAAACGAAAGCGCATGACGGCCGGCGGGCCGAATCCATTCATCGACCCGGCGGAGATGGGCAAGTACGTGGACAGCTCGGAGCGGCAGTTCCGGGCAGCGCTCGCCAAGGAGCAATCGCAGAAGTAGTGTCCGGCTTCCCGCCTCCGCCGAAGGCTTCGGCGAGGCTCGCCGAAGCGCGCTGTGCGCGCGAAGGCGGCAGCCGGACCCGACTCGTTCCGGAACGAGTTGGGGCGTCGGCCGCAACTACCGACGTCAGGTCTCAGCGATTCGAGGTGCAAATGGATCGACGTATTGCTGAACAGATTCTGCCGATTCTGGACAAAGCCGCCGAGGACGTGGACGCCACGATGGATCTGTTCAAGCCCTTCGCGACCGACGAGCAATTCAAGCGATATAGTGACGCCGTCGGTCGCGTCATCTTCGCAATCTATGACCTCCGGCGACCACTGGTCGTAGAACATCCTGGCTTGGACCGTGAATCCCGCTGAATGAAATCGCGTGCGTGTGATCCGGTCATCGGACGCGCACCTGCGGTCTGTCCGGGTTCTTGTTCGCGTCTGCCTTGTACGCCACCATACGCCGGTCTAGTTCCCTTCGGCACTGTCTACAACTGTTTTGAGCGAGGTGAAGGCTTGGTATGCCTTCGTCGGGCGTCCCATGTCGCCTCCAGCGTAGCGCCGTTCGCATTGGTTGCCGCTCTCGTTGGATTTGCATCACAGCAAATCCTTGAGGCTCGACAGACTGCCGCGAAACAGCAACAGGATAAAACGCCCGGAAAGGCAGACATAAGCGCTCAACCACAGCAACCAACCGCGCCAGCCAGAATCACTATTGACGGTCCGGTCACAGTAGTAAACCAGCCAGATCCCAAGCAGCAAGAGAGGGAGGCCGAACAACGCGCGCAAACGCGTTTCGCGAACAGCCTGCAGGTATGGACCTTGGGATTCGCTGGTTTGGCTGCCGTAGGCGCTCTCGGCGCGTATTGGGCGAACCGCCGCTCTGCTAAGGCGGAGGAGTGCCAGGTCCAACTCTTGAAGAGCCAGATTGAGGATGCCAAGGTGGACGCCGTCGAACAGCGACGGATCGCCATCGATGCTTTGGAGGAAACTCGGAAGGCTGCCACTGCTGCCAAGACGAGCGCTGATACTGCGGATCGAGCGTTGACCTTTAGTCACCGTCCCAGTCTTCACGTGCGACATATAGTGGTTGACGGTATCGACAGGGGCGCGATTGGGGAAAGACTCACCAACGGCTTCGCGTACGTCACCAACGTTGGAGTCACACCGGCGACGCTTCTGAAGGTCCACGCGCAGTGGCTGATCGTCGAGACCCTGCCGTTGGAGAATCCCGCCCTGACGGCGCTGGACACAAGCACTGCTCCGGTCGAAATGCGTCCGTCTTCCTTTGTAAGAATCCCGTTGCCCGACCACGCTATTACGACTGCGGATCACGCGTCTCTGTTCCCCATGAGCGAGCGCGGCATGGCAGATGACTTGCGGAGACTCTTCCTGATTGGTTACATCAAATACTCGGACAGCCTTGGACTGAGACGGCGTTACTACGCTTACCGATTCAGTCCGAAGCGAAACAGATTCGTTCAAGTGAAACAACCAAACTACAACTACGAGGACTAGCGCCAGAGCCAAGAGCCAGACTCCTAGCTCGATGGACGTGTATCCTTGCTCTGAGGTTTTCCCCCATCTTCTCTGTTGATACCGCTTCAGCCGGACCGCGAGCGGTCCGTCAGGGAACGCCAGTCCCCGATGCCTCGCGTCGGAACCGCGGATGTCAACACGCCCCTTCGGGCTGAATCGCCGCAGCCGTGGCATCGCGCTCGACGTCTCTCGTTCTCGAATTTCGCGAGCGATTCCTCAAGAAATCACTTGACAGGTTTTTTAACGGCGCTCCGCGTCGCAACATGTGCAGGCGCAGAAACCCCGTCAGCCGCGTTGGCATCGTCTGTAGCGCGTCTTCTCCGCCGCGACGGCACGAACAGTTGGTCAGGACAAGATCACGCGACGTCGCCGCCCTCTGAGCCCCGAGAGATCGCGTGCTATATACGAAAGATGATGACGAATCATCGATCGTTCACCGACCTCTCGGATCACGACCTGCTCGCAGCGGTGCAGAGGCTCGCCGAGGATGAACAGCGGGCGACCGCGCATCTGATCGCCTCACTCGCCGAGCTCGATGCCCGGCGCCTCTACCTTGGCGAGGGCTGTTCGTCGCTGTTCACCTACTGCACCCAGAAGCTCCACTTCTCCGAGCACGCAGCCTACGGACGCATTGAGGCAGCGCGCGCGGCGCGACGGTTCCCTGTCATTCTCGATCGGCTTGCCGGAGGAGAAATCACGTTGACAGCGGTCGGCCTGCTGGCGCCGCACCTCACGCCAGACAATCACCGCGAGTTACTTGATGCCGCATGCCACCGGAGCAAACGCGAGGTGGAATACCTCGTCGCAACGCTTCGCCCACAACCACTGGTCCCGCCTTCGGTTCGCAAGCTTCCAACGCCGACGCAATCATCCATGGCATCGGACACGGCGCCACTTCTCGATATGGCAGTCAGCCCCGATCCACGACCACCATCGACGCCTCGTTCTCATGCGCCAGCCCGCCCAGCGGTGATTCGCCCACTCGCGCCAGAGCGCTACAAGGTGCAGTTCACCGCAAGCGCCGAGACCTTCGACAAGCTGCGTAAGGTGCAGGACCTCATGCGGCATGGCGTTCCCGATGGTGATCTGGCCGTCATCTTCGATCGTGCGTTGACGCTGCTGCTGGACCACCTGCAGAAAGCGAAGCTGGCGGTCGCGCATCACCCTCGTGAACCACGAAACCGGACCCAGGGATCGCGACACATTCCGGCAGCTGTCCGCCGTCAGGTGTGGAGGCGAGACAACGGACAGTGTGCGTTCACTGGCGGAAGCGGCCGGTGCACCGAACGTGGCCTTCTTGAGTTTCACCACATCGTGCCATACGCCGCAGGCGGCTCAGCGGCGGCGGATAACATCGAGCTCCGATGCCGCGCGCACAATCAGTACGAGGCCGACTTGTATCTTCTCGGGCATTCGCCGCCCGTCGTGAGGGAACGTCCTGAATCGCTGCCGTGGATCCTTGACTCGGTCCAGACCGAGTTGACGACCCAAGGCGATGTCGGGGGATCGACCATGTCGATCCGTTTCGTCACTTAGCCCGCGCGCAGCCAGAGCCGAAGGATCAGGACGCGATCCACCGTTTTGCGTGAGAGACGCCTCGTGAGAGCGGCTACCGTCTAGTGAGCTCGCGGCGACTGAACTCACGCGCGGCGGCTGGGAGGATGCGTTCTGGAACGCGGCGTGTCGCAAGCCCGCGCGCGCGTCAGATGGCCAATGACCTCGCAGGCGATGCGAGCCGCGGAGGAGGAGCGACTGCGTGAGGCCCTCGCGACGGAGGAGCGGCGACGGACCGGAAGACGAGCGCCGGAGAGGTTATTGGCCGGGCGCCGCGACCCGACGCGCGCCAGGACGCATCCTCCCGGCCGCCGCGTCGGAGTCTATGAGATGGGTTCCAGCCTCATTCCGGAACGACTTGATGCGTTGGTCTGCTACAGCAACTCCGCGAAGAACTCATTCACCATGCGGCGGTTCGGGTCAACGGTCTTGAGCCAGTCACCCAGCTTCTTCCACCGATCGCCGTACGCCGAGAGGACGTGCTCCTTCTTGACGAACGGGCTCTGATTCAGCAGCGGAACACCGCCGCGCTTGTGCGCCCATTCATTGAAGGCCTTCAGGAAGGTGGGCCAGGCCTCTGGCTCCTTCTCACTCGGCGCATGAATCGGATCGAGTGAGATGATGTCGCCATCGTAGGAGTACGACAACAGCGAGCTCTTGTCCTTGCGGATGAAGTACGACCCGAGCGGCATGTTGCAGCGGAACTTCGTCTGCTTGTAGTAGTCGTCGGCCCACTTCACGTAGTCCTTCAGGTTCTTCACGTAGTCCGCGCGCGGAAACGCCCAGAACGTAAACGCGTAGCGCGCCTCCTGCGGCGTCTTCGAGTAGTTGATGGTCTTGTCTGGACTGTGAAGCGTAAAGCCGCCGCCCGCGCTCAGCAGACGATAGAACCCCAACTCGACTCCGGAGCCGAGTCGCTCTTTGACCTTGCCGAGCACCGTGCCTCCGAGGTGGTCGCGCAAGCCGCGGCCGGTGTACGCGGCGAGGAAGTTCCAGCCGAACTGCCTCGCATCCGCCAGCCATTCGTGCTTCAGCTTCCTGGCCCGATTCCGCGACTGAATCACGACGTCGTCGCCAATGGTCCACAACACGATGCTCTGGTTCGAAGAGATCGCCTTCTTGATAATCGCATCGGTGAGATCGGCGACGTCATATACGTCGTAGTTGAAGCTGATGATCTCGAGCGGCTTGATCTTGAAGGTCACCTCGTAGACGATGCCGGCCAGGCCGTAGCTGGCCCTGATGAACGGGAGCAGCTCGGGATTCTTCTTCTCGGACGCCTCCTCCAGCGTGCCCGACGGGCTCACCCACCTGATCCCGGTCAGGTAGGAGTTGACCTGCCCGAGCTCGACGCCGTCCAGGCTGTCCTTCGTCTGGCAGCACGCCGCCGAGCCGAGCGTGATGTTGCCGATCTCGATGTTCAGCATGAACTGCAGGTTCTTCTTGCGCAGCGCCGCGGCGGCGTCAACGAGCTGAAGTCCGGCCTGCGCCGTGATCGTCATCTTGTCGGGATCGATCTTCACGATCTTCTTCAGACCGTCCATGCTGACGATGGTGCCGGTGGAGGCCGCGCAGGGTGTCAGCGAATGGTTGCTGCCCATCGCACGAACCGGGCTCGGATACTTGTGCGTGTCACGCAGAATCGCCTGCAGCTCTTCGACGCTCTTCGGATGCACGTGCTCCTTGGGGGTCGTGGAGATCGCGCCGTCGTAGTTCGTGATGGTTGTGCTCACGTGATGTCTCTCCGTGCGAAAGGCTGGGGTGGAGGCGCCCCATTCTGAATGAAGACGCGCAGAACCGCCAGCTCGTGCATGGGCGAGACACTCGCCAACGGACCATCTCAGCGGTAGTATTCACACCAACTGGAGACCACCACGATGCGACGATTTCTCGCGGTCCTCGGCGTTCTGTGGTCCCTGACCGCCGCCGACGCGGCAGGCCAGGGTGAAGCGATACAACGAGCCCCGCGCGCGCCGGCACCGGCGGCCACGCCGCGAACCGCCGACGGCAAGGTCGATCTGTCCGGCATCTGGAGCGCTGACCGGAAGTTCATCTACGACATCAACGATGCGCTAAAACCTGGCGACACGCTCCCGATACAGCCCTGGGCGTTGAAGATGACGCTCGAACGATTGTCCAAGGACGATCCCGAGGCGCTCTGCCTGCCGACCGGCGTGCCTCGACAGGCGCCGTATCCCTGGCGCATCGTCCAGACGCCCACGCACATCTTCTTTCTGTTCGAAGGCAACATTCACAGCTACCGGCAGATTTTCGTGGACGGCCGTGCGCATCCTGCCGATCCGGATCCCACCTGGTACGGCCACTCAGTGGGCCGGTGGGAAGGCGACACACTGGTCATCGAGACCGTGGGCTTCAACGATCGCTTCTGGTTCGACTTCGCCGGCCACCCGCACACCGAGAAGCTGCGCACGACCGAGCGGTATCGGCGCCCCGAGTTCGGCAAGCTGCTCTATGAAGTCACGATCGACGATCCCGGTGCCTACACCAGGCCGTTCACGCTCTACGGCGATCACACCTACGACGCGAGCACGGAGCTGATGGAATACATCTGCAACGAGAACAATCAGGACGTCGAGCACATCGTGGGGAAGGATCCGAGGAATAAGTACTCGAAACCTTAGTCCCTCATCGCGTCGAGGGCTCTCACACCCGAACGCATCGCGATCCACCAGGTGGCCGCGCAGATGACGGCCACCGCGCTGAAACAGGCGACGATCAACGCCTGCCTCTGCGGCGTCAGTCGAAACCGGAACTGCCCGGTCGTCGACATCATGTAGAGGGACGAAGGCCACCCGAGCAGCACGATCGTCACGATGATGAGCAGCACGGCGAGAATCATGAACATCACTCCGCCGTACGAGCCGGCGGCCTGCGTGGCATCGGCGCCGAAGCGCGGGTAACGCGCGCCGAGCCCGGTGGCCAGGCCGACCAGCGCGAAGGTCATGAAGACGATGCCGCCGGCGGCGACGATCTCGAGGAACGGATCGATGCCGAGCAGCTGGTTGGCGGCGATCGTCAGCCCCTCGGTGAACATCAGCACGGGCACGAGGGCGGTCCAGAACTTCGACCAGAGAAAGTCGTGCATCGAGATCGGCGACGTACGGATGATCCAGAAGGCGGAGCCTTCAGCAGACACCGCCGGAAAGACGAACCGCACGGCCACGGTCGCCATCACGAACCCCGCCATCCCCAGATTCACGAACGCATAGATGTTCTTCACGAAGCCGCCCATGAACGGCATGCGGTCCAGGTCCAGCACGCGGAAGTTGTAGAGATACAGCAGCACCAGCGCCAGCAGCGGCAGCAGCTGCACCCACTGGCTCACGTCCCGCAGGAAGATCTTCACGTCCTTGACCAGCAGTTGGCGCCGCACGGGTGAGAGCGGCAGCGTCGAGGCCAGCACATCGAGCGCGCGGAACCTGGCGAACCGTGTCTTGGGCGCCTCTTGCGACCGGCTGTATCCGGCGAAGTGCCATCGCGCATGCGCGCCGCTGAGCAGCACCACGAACGCACAGGCCGTCGTCCACAGCGCGCCCTGGTGCAGCCAGTCCACGCTTCCCTGAATACCGGCAAAGAGCGCCTCGCCGGCCCAGAACGATGGGAGCAGCGGCGTGATCGGTGACTGGAGCGTGGCGAAGAACGCCGTGATGTCCGGCAGCGATTCGACCCGCAGCAGCTGCTCGGGCTGGATGAACCTGAGCAGCAGCACGATGCCGACCGCGAAGACCAGCCCCATCAGCATCAGCAGGTCGCGAGCGCGACGCGCCGGAAACACGTTGACCACGAGCAGCGTGCACGCCGCCCCCAACGCCACCGGGATCACGGCAAACGGAACCACCGTGGCCACCGCGGTGAGATAGAAGCCCGGCGGCGCGCAACTTCCGACGCCGATGCCCGCCAGCACCGGGGCCATGAAGATGACCACCATCCACGACGCCGACCCCAACGTGCGCGTGAATCGGGCCGCGAAGAGCCGGCGCGGCGCGATCGGACTGGTCATCAGCAGCCTGAGGTCGTCCGACAGGAAGAAGGTGGACAGCGCCGTGACGATGCCGCTGAAGGCGAGAAAGGCGAGGAACGAGAGGAACAGCCAGGACAGGCCAAGACGGAGGAGGTAGTCCCCGAACTCCTCGTAGGCCGCCAACTGCGTCGTCAACCAGTACGCGGCCCAGAAGAGCGCGCCGCACACCACGATCCCGACCGACCCGAAGAGCAGGCCGCGCAGCGTGTCGCCACGCTCGCGGCGGCGCATGCGATTCCGCGACGCCCAGACGTGCGGCAGCAGCAGGTAGGGAAACGCGGGTGTCATTCTAGATCTCGTCGATTTCCTGAAGCCCGCTGCCGCCCGTGAGCTTCAGGAAGACCGACGTGAGGTGCTCGTCGGTGGCGCTGCCCGCCCGCTGCTTGACCTCGTCCACCGTGCCCTGCGCGATGATGTGGCCCTTCTGAATGATGCTGACGCGGTGACACATCTCCTGCGCGACTTCGAGCGTATGCGTGCTCATGAGAATCGCCACGCCCCGCTCGCTCATACGCCTGAACACGTCTTTGATCAGCCGCGCGCCGCGCGGGTCGAGGCCGACCATCGGCTCGTCCACCGCCACCGCCTGCGGACGATGGAAGAAGGCGGAGCTCATGACGAGCCGCTGCTTCATCCCGTGCGAGAAGCTCTCGATCAGCTCGCCTTCCCACTGCCGCAGCTCGAAGAGATCGAGCATCTCGTGGACGCGTCCCTGCACGCTGCCGTTGGACATGCCGTAGAGGCCGGCGTGAAAGGTGAGGAACTCGCCCGCCGTGAGCTTGTCGTAGATGAACGGACGATCGGGGATGAAGCCGAGCGACGCCTTCGCGGCTTCCGGCTCCTTCTCCATGTCGTGGTTGTTCACCAGGATGCGGCCCGAGGTCGGCTTGAGCAGTCCCGAGATCATCCGCAGCGTCGTCGTTTTGCCGGCGCCATTGGGGCCGAGGAAGCCGTGGATCTCGCCCGGCTCGACGTTGAGGGTGACGCCATCGACGGCCTTGAATCGGCCGTAGGTCTTGACCAGGTTTTCGATCGCGATCATTGGTCGCTCCCAGAGCATTGGCAGCGCAAGGATCCCGCCTGCGGCACATCGATCGGCAGCGAGCCGAGGTCAGCGGGTTCGGATTCACGGCCGACGACCACGCGATTGGCGCCGGGCGCCAGTTCGACATCGAGCACGGTCATCTTGAGTCGTCCAATGAGGGGCAACACGACGGCCTGCTTGTCGAGGCCTCCGCGCGCCAGACGAAGATGCGTGGCATCGGCGGGGAACTGGTTGAGGGTCGGATCGACGGGAAGCCACAGCCCCCTCGACTCCGCTCGGGACAAGCCACGGCCCTGACCTTCGGCGACGTACACCTCGGGCCACGCGTGGTAGTAGAACGCGCCGTGCATGAACACGAGCCCGACCGCGATGCGGGACGGCAAGCCGATCGACCGCGCCATCGCCACGTAGAGCGCCGTGTGCTCGTTGCAGTCGCCGACTTTCGTCCGTAGCACCTCGCGCGCGGACGGGAGGCTGACCGTCGGCTTCTTGTCCAAGAGCCCGTTGACGTGGCGCGTGAGCCGCTCGGCGCGCGTGCGGTCGTCCACGGCGCCGCGGACGGCCAGCTCGGCCTCGGCGTGAATCTGCGGATCGTCGCTTTCGAGCAGCGGCTCGGCCATGAGATACCGAGCCAGATCGGCCTCGCGCGGACCCGCCTGCAGCGACCGGGGATCGACGATCTCGATGACGTTTGCCTTGGCGCTCTGTCCGGCGCCGTCGAGATCGCCGATCGGCAGATCGACGCCATCGAGCTGGAGTCGAAGCCGCCGCACGTCCCTCGGCTCATCGATCCGGCCGCGCATCGTGGGGACCACCGCCGCTGCGAGCAGCATATCGGCCTGCACGCGGCCTGGCACGGCCATCCCCCGCGCCCGCTCCGCGGACTCGCGCACCGTCATCAGACCGAGCGTGCTCTCTTCGCGTACGACCTCGCCGGTATCGGTCACCCACGATGTCGTTTTCAAGCCTCGGAACTCGGTTTCGACGCGAAACGCCGGCATCATCGTGTCGTTCGCCCGAACGATGCTGCGGTCGCCGACGCGGACGGTCATCGCCGCGCTCTGGAGCGTGGCGGGATCGAGCACGGTCCACTGATGACTCGAGCCTGGCACGAGCCCACCATTGGCGAGGATGCGTGACAGGTTGAGGGACATCACCGGTGCGTCGGTCAGCTCGCGGGTTTCGGTGCGGGTCGTGCCTCCGGATGTGATCGCCAGCGTGAGCGTGAACTTCCCGCCCGCCTGCGCCGGCACGCCGACCGTGCCTGTGATGACGATCGGGCCGGTGCCCGGGTCGAGTGAGAAGTCGAACGAGCGCAGCGCGAATGCCGTGTCGACGCGAGCCGTGGTACGAATCGTCGCCGCCGTGTCCTGGCCGAGCAGCAGCATCTGGAGGCGGCCGTCCTCCTGCAGCTCGAACCCGTCCTCGATTCTCGTCGTCTGGCTGACGGTGAAGCCGATCTTCTCGCCGCGGTAATAGACGCCGCGCCAGACGGCCGTCGAGCCGTAGCGCGCCAGGTCGGTGGCGAGGCTGGCTGGCGAGGCCTGCAGGTACGAGCGATTCACGAGCGCGGCCATGGTGAGAATCCAGGCGACGAGCATGAGGAACGCGAGCGGCCGCGTGAGCGCTCGCGGCAGCGGTTTGAAGAGCGTCATGGGATGGATACGGTTCGTGTATCGGTCCCCGAGGGAGCCACCAGTAGGAGGTCCAACCGCATGGCTTACCTTGACTTACGCGAATTGCGCGCGGTACGCTGAACCATTCCGGGGCGCCCTTCGCGCGCCGCGCGCGACACCCGTGCTGATCACACTGAACGGCGAACGTTTCGAGCTTGATGAACCGATCTCGGTGGCCGGCCTGCTGGCCAGGCTGGAGATCGATCCGCGCCGCGTGGCCGTGGAGCACAATCTCATGATCATCAAGCGCCAGACCTATCCCGAGGTGGTCGTCGGGGAGGGCGATACGCTCGAGATCGTCAACTTCGTAGGCGGTGGGTAGACCGTCTGTGATTTGGGATTTCTGATCGCTGATTGGTTGGTGATTTGGGATTTTCGATTGGGGATTGGGAGTTGGGAGTTGGAGCTGCGTAGGGGGTTGGGAGTTGACTGATTCACCCTTCGTGATCGCCGGACGGACCTTCAGGTCCCGGCTCATCGTGGGCACCGGCAAGTACTCATCCAATGCCGTGATGGCCCAGGCGCATGAGGCGTCTGGGGCGGACATGGTGACGGTCGCGGTGCGGCGGGTCAACATCTCCGATCGCTCTCGCGAATCGCTGCTCGACTACATCGACACCAATCGCATGTTCATCCTGCCCAACACCGCGGGCTGCTACACGGCGGAGGATGCGATTCGCACGGCGCGGCTGGGACGCGAGGCGGGACTCTCGAACTGGGTAAAGCTCGAAGTGATCGGCGACGAACGCACCCTCTTTCCGGACAACGAGGCCCTCATCGAAGCGACGCGCGTGCTGGCGAAGGAAGGGTTCGTCGTGCTGCCCTACACCAACGACGATCCGATCGCGTGCCGCAAGCTCGAGGATGCCGGCGCCGCGGCGGTGATGCCGCTCGGCGCGCCGATTGGATCGGGCCTTGGCATTCAGAACGTCAACAACATGCGCATCATCCGCGAGTTCGCGCGGGTGCCGCTGATCGTGGATGCCGGCGTGGGCACGGCCTCGGATGCCGCGCTGGCGATGGAGATTGGCGCGGACGGCGTGCTGATGAACACGGCCATCGCCGGTGCGGAGCACCCGGTCGCGATGGCCGAAGCGATGAGGCACGCGGTCATCGCCGGCCGTCTGGCGTGGCTCTCCGGACGGATTCCCAGGAAGATGTACGCGACGGCGAGCAGCCCGGTCGAAGGCATGGTCGGGCGGTAGCCGCGGCCGAATGACCGACCCCGAGGACAAGACCCGAAGCGCCGCGCTCATCGAGCGCCTCAACACGTCCTGGCGTCTCAGGCCGGACAAGCCCTTCTCGCCCTCGCTCAAGCATCGCCTCGCGTACATGGTGCGCCGTGCGGCGGCGCACCTGATGGGTCCGCAGGAGACGTTCAACTCGGAGGTCGTGCAGTACATCAACGAGGTGCAGACGTCGCTCGAGCAGTGCGCGCTCGTCCTCGACCAGGTGCAGCGCTATCGCGAAGCGCTGGCCGCGCGCGAGCGCCGCATGGAAACCCTCATGGCGGCGATGCGATCCGAGCACGACGAGATCCGGACATCGGTAGGCGTCCTGCAGCAGGCCACGCACAATCTGTCCAAGGACGTCACGAAGCGTACGGTCAGCGCGGCGCCCGCGCGTGCAGCAGGACAGGTGCCTGGCGGCGCCGTTGCGGGGTCCGCCGCGGCGCTGGATACGCTGAACCACAAGTACGTCGGCTTCGAGGATGCCTTCCGGGGATCGCCGGAGGACATCAAGACGCGCCTGACCGGCTACCTTCCGATCTTCGCCGGGGCGTCCGACGTGCTCGACATCGGCTGCGGCCGCGGCGAGTTCCTCGGGCTCCTGCGCGAGCAGGGCGTCAGCGGCCGGGGCATCGATCTGAACGACGCGATGGTCGAAGTGTGCGTCGAGCAGGGGCTCGACGCGACGAAGGCCGATGCGCTGTCCTATCTGCGCGGGCTCCCGGAGGGCTCGCTTGGCGGGCTCTTCGCCGCACAGGTCGTGGAGCACCTCGAGCCCGCCTATCTGACCCACCTGCTCGAAGCGGCGTTCGACGCGCTCCGGCCAGGCGCGCCGATCGTGCTCGAGACGATCAACCCGGCCTGCTGGTTCGCCTTCTTCGAGAGCTACATCAGAGACATCACGCACGTCCGGCCGCTGCATCCCGACACGCTGAAGTTCCTGCTCATCGCCACGGGGTTTCAGCGCATCGACATCCGCTACAGCGCGCCGTATCCGGATCGCGACAAGCTGCAGCCGCTCGCCGCATCCGAGTTGCTCGCTGACTCGATCGAGACGCTCAACGCGAACGTCGAGAAAATCAACAGCCTGTTGTTCACACACCTGGATTACGCAGCCATAGGACAGCGACCCTGATTCTCGTCGTGCGAACTTCCTGACGCTCGTCGGTGCGGATCTCCTGACGCTGGTCGGTGCGATCCCACTGACGCTCGCCGGTGCAATTCTCCTCACGCACGTCGGTGCGATCACAATCCCTGTCGGTGCGAGCGCTTCCTTCACGTGGACTCCAATCGGCGCAACTCCTCCAACTCGGCACGCGACAGGTGCCGAGCTCGCGCCGACGAACGGAAGAGAGAGTTCGCACCGACGTGCGTGAGAGAGCTCGCACCCTCCAGCGTCAGCGCAATCGCACCGGGAGACGTAAGAGAACCGCACCGACGCGCGTCAGAGAGATCGCACGACGTTCAGTCCGGCGTCAATGTGCTGCGCCAATCTCCGTCGTCGAGCGGCGGCTGGTCCTTCTTCGCGAGCACGAAGTCCCCCATCACGAGGAAGTCCATCTCGGTGCGCATGAAGCAGCGATACGCCTCGTCGGGCGTGCAGACGATCGGCTCGCCGCGAACGTTGAAGCTGGTGTTGACGATCACGCCGTAGCCGGTGCGATGCTTGAACGCGTTGATGAGCGACCAGTAGCGGGGATTGGTGGTGCGGTTGACCGTCTGGATGCGCGCCGAGTAGTCCACGTGCGTGATCGCGGGCAGGTCCGAACGGACGAAGTAGAGCCGGTCGTAGAGCGGCTGGTCGTCGTCGCCTGAAGGAAGTGGATGCCGCCGCTCCTTCCGGACCGGGGTGACCAGCAACATGTAGGGCGAAGGCCGATCGAGCTCGAAGTAGGTCGCGACGTCTTCTTCGAGCACCGACGGCGCAAACGGCCGGAACCCTTCACGGTATTTGATCTTGAGGTTCAGCTTTTTCTGCATCTCAGGGTTCCGGGCATCGCCGATGATGCTGCGATTCCCCAGCGCGCGGGGCCCGAACTCCATGCGTCCCTGGAACCAGCCTCCGACCTGACCATTGGCCAATCGCTCGGCGACCGCCGTGGCGAGCGCCTCGAAGTCCTCGTAGTCGCTCGCGACCGCACCATGCCGTTCGATCGTCTTGCCGATCTGCTTGTGCGAGAACTCGGGGCCGAGATACGAACCCCTCATCGCATCGGCACAGCCGCTGCGGGCTTCGATGCGTCGATCGTGCCCGCCGTGAATGTGCCAGACGGCATACGCGGCCCCGACGGCACCACCGGCGTCACCCGCGGCCGGCTGGATCCAGATGTCCTCGAAGAGCCCCGCTTCGAGAACTTTGCCGTTGGCCACGCAGTTGAGCGCCACACCGCCGGCCATCGTCAGGTTGCGGCTGCCGGTCAGCGTGCGCGCCGTCCGCGCAAGCCGCAGCACGATCTCCTCGGTGACCTGCTGAATGGCCAGCGCCAGGTCCATGTAGACCTGCGTCGGCTCCGACTCGGGCAGCCGCCGCGGCACGCCGAACAACCGCTCCCATCTGTCCTCGTTCACCATCCGCAGACCGGTGGCGAAATCGAAGTAGGGCATGTTGAGCAGAATCGATCCGTCCCGGCGCACGTCAACCAGCTGGGTCGTGATCTTCCGGACGAACTCTCGAGTCCGATCCGAGCCGGCATTCCCATAGGGAGCCAGGCCCATCAGCTTGTATTCGCCGCTGTTGACGGTGAACCCGGCGTAGTAGGTGAACGCCGAATAGAGCAGCCCCACCGAATGCGGAAACTGCAGCTCGCTCAGGATCTCGATGTCCTTCCCCTCCCCACGTCCGATCGTCGTCGTCGCCCACTCCCCCACGCCGTCGATCGTGACAATGGCCGCTTCGGCAAACGGGGACGGATAGAAGGCGCTCGCGGCGTGCGAGAGATGATGCTCGGGAAAGAACAGCCTGGGCGTCGCCTCGCCGAGCTCGCGTAAGTGGCCGGCGAGCAGGCGTCGCATGAACAGCTTTTCCTTGATCCACACCGGCATCGCCGTGACGAAGCTGTGAAGGCCGCGGGGCGCGAAGGCGTGATACGTCTCGAGGAGGCGCTCGAACTTCAGGAACGGCTTGTCGTAGAACGCCACGGCCGAGACGTCGCCGAAGGCGACGCCAGCCTCCTCCAGCACGTAGCGGCACGCGTGGATTGGAAACGAGGCGTCGTGCCGCTTGCGCGTGAAGCGCTCCTCCTGAGCGGCGGCCTCGAGGCGGCCGTCCACGAGCAGGGCCGCGGCGCTATCGTGGTAGTAGGCAGAGATGCCGAGAATCGCTGTTCGCATTCAGAACAGCGTGTAGATGAACGGCGCGAGTGCGGACCCGCTGGTGAGCACGATCACGGTGCCGAACACGAGCAGCACCAGGATCACCGGCAGCAGCCAGAACTTCTTCCGCTGGCTGAGAAATCCCCACAGGTCCTTCACAAACTCCACTCGTCGTTTCCCTCTGGCACGTCCTTTTGGACCGGCCTAGTACGGCTTCTCGAGATCGCCGGCGGCAAACCGGTGGTTTCGCGCGACCATCACCGAATCATCGCTGGTCCTGAAGGCGCGAAGCCGCAGCGAGTCCTTGCCGGCCACGCGGCGCAGCAGCCCGACGGGCGTCACCACGAGCAGGTAGACGATCGACAGCAGAAGCCTCGACATGACGAAGCCGATCGCATGCGACAGGCCGAACCAGACCACGGCCACCGGCCGAAACAGCTGAGGCGCGATCATGTTCACCAGGTGCAGGACGATGGCGGCGATGAGAAACTCGTTGCGCGCAAACGCCAGCAGACCGAGCAGCATCAACAGCACCATGGCCATGCCCGTGTCCCGGCTCTGGTCCCTGGTGATAGTCGTCTTCCTCATGCCGCGAAAAGTATCATAACCGCCATGTCTCGCCGGGCCCTCGGGGTCATCGTCATCAACGCGATCGTGTTCTGCGTGCTGGCGGAAGCGGTCGCTCTGTTCCTCTACTACAACGACACCGGCCGCCTGTTCTATTCGTACCGAAAAGCGTATGAGCCGATCGCCGAGACCCGGGAAGGCCGACTGAGTGGCGATGGACTGCATCCCTACTTTGGTCCAACACACCGCGAGGGCTATCCCTTCGACATCCCAGAGAGCCTGCGCGAGAGCGCCTCGGCTCGTGCACGTCTGGCCACCAACAACTTCGGCTTCGTCTCGCCGCGGAACTATCCCTTCACGAAGACGAGCGCGCGCCAGTACGTCATCGGCATCTTCGGCGGCTCGGTCGGAGCGTGGTTCTGCCAGGTGGGCGTGCACCGGCTGCTCCAGGACCTCGAGCGAAATGCGTTCTTCATGGGCAAGGAGCTCGTCCCGTTGTGCCTGAGCCACGAAGGCTATAAACAGCCGCAACAGCTTCTGGTGTTGTCGTACTTCCTGTCGATCGGCCAGCAGTTCGATCTGGTCGTGAACATCGATGGATTCAACGAAGTGGCGCTGGCGAGCCTCAACCACCAGCGCGGCCTCGACATCTCGATGCCCAGCGTGATGCACCTGGACCCGCTCGTCAACCTGGTCAATCAGTCCACGCTGACGCCGGAGAAGCTGCAGTCGCTGGCGGCCATCAGTGAGTACAAGACGCGAATCAACCACCTGATCGATCGCATGCAGCGCACGCGCATCGCCGCGATCGACTTCGTGCTCGCGCGTCTGTACCGGAGCGCGCTCAACAGCTATCAGGTAGAGCTGGGCCGCTTCAGCAATCTCCCGTCGAACCCGTCCGCAAGCTCTCTGATCCTGGCGACGCCCAGCGTCAAGGCGCGGGACGAGAAGCAGCTGTACGACGACGTTGCGCACAACTGGTCGGAGTCATCGCTGCTGATGAACGGCCTGCTGACCGCTCGAGGCGTGCCGTACTTTCACGTGCTCCAGCCCAATCAATACTTCACGACACGAGCGTTCAGCGCCGGCGAAGCGAAGGTCGCACGCTCCGACGGCTCGCCGTTCAAAGGGAGCATCGAGAAGGGCTACCCAGTGCTGGTTGCGGAGTCGGACGCAGGCGCACTCAAGGCCGTCAACTTCTTCAGCGCCCTGAGCATCTTCGATCGAGAGCCTTCGGCCGTCTACATGGACGACTGCTGCCACTACACGCTGAAGGGGAATCAGCTCCTGGCAGACTTCATCGCTGGCCGGATTCTGGCCTCGAAGGGGCCCTGGCGCTAGAGATCCTCGCACGCTCGTCGTGCGATCGGGGCTTCGCGCGTCGGTGCCGTCTCACTCACGCTGGTCGGTGCGATCGGAGGTCCGCACTTCGGTGCGACTTCGTCTTCGCTGGTCGCACCGACTCCGAACGCGATCGCACCGACCAGCGTGAGTGACCCCGTACCCGTGTTCAGCGTGGAACCCAGGCAGATTCGGCGGGCCGGGCAGCGACAGACAGCCGGGCCATGTCGGCGTCCACCATCATGGCGACCAGCTGCTCGAATGAGACCTTCGGTTCCCACCCCAGCACCCGCTTCGCCTTCGAGGCGTCGCCAATCAGGTGATCGACTTCCGCGGGTCGAATCATCGCCGGGTCGGTGCGGACGTATTTCTGCCAGTCCAGACCGACATGAGCGAAGGCGACCTCGACGAGCTGACGCACCGAATGGCTGACACCAGTGGCGATGACGTAGTCGTCGGCCTTGTCCTGCTGGAGCATGAGCCACATCGCCCGCACGTAGTCGCCGGCAAACCCCCAGTCGCGGCAGGCGTCCAGGTTGCCGAGCGACAGGTGGTCGGCCAGCCCGAGCTTGATGCGGGCGACGCGGTCGGTCACTTTCCGGGTGACGAACTCCTGGCCGCGGCGGGGCGACTCGTGGTTGAAGAGGATGCCGGACACGGCGAACATCCCGTAGCTCTCGCGATAGTTCACCGTGATGTAGTGCCCGAACACCTTGGACACGCCATACGGGCTGCGCGGATAGAACGGGGTGAGCTCGGTTTGCGGCACTTCCCGGACCCGGCCGTACATCTCGCTGGACGAGGCCTGGTAGAGACGAATGCCGACGTCGATCGACCGGACGGCCTCGAGCAGCCTCGTGACGCCCATCGAGTTGTACTCGCCGGTGAGGAGGGGCTGGTCCCACGAGGCAGGCACGAACGACATCGCCGCCAGGTTGTACAGCTCGTGCGGCCGCACCTCCTGGATGATCCGCATCAGCGACTGTTGATCCAGCAGGTCTGCTGGCCGCAGGGTGATGCGGTCGAGCAGATGCTCGATACGCCACAGATTCGGGGCGCTCGAGCGTCGCACGACGCCGGTGACCTCGTAGCCCTGTTCGAGCAGCAGTTCCGCCAGGTACGAGCCATCCTGTCCGGTGATGCCGGTGATGACCGCGCGTTTGACCATGGCCGTCATTCTAATCCGTGCGTACGGCTGGCGAGCCATCGCCGCAGTCCGTCTTGCCAGGTTGGCATCTCGAATCCTGCCTTCGTCAGCTTCTTGATCGATAACGCGCAGTAGCGTGGTCGCGGCGCCTTGAGTGTCATCTGATCGACGGTGATCGGCACCAGGCGAGGCGGCACGCCGAGTGCCTCTGCCGCCTCTGTGGCGACGTCGTACCAGCTCGCATGGCCGGCATTCACGCAGTGATAGAGGCCCGGGGACGCGCCGCTCAGGACCAGATGCTTCGTCGCGGCCGCGACGTCCTTCGAGTAGCTCGGCGACACGATTCGATCCGTGAACACCCTCACCTCCCGGCCCTGCTCGATGCCGTCGACGATGTGATCGAGCGTGCCGCGACGGCCCTTCCAGTCCGCCGGAGAGCCGAAGAGACTCTCGACGCGAAGTACGAACGCCCGCGGAGCCTCCAGTGCGAACCATTCACCGAGGAGCTTTGATGAGGCATACACGCCGCGGGGGCAGGGCCGCACATCCTCCTCGCAAGGCTCCGCTCCCGAGGCATTGATGACGAAGTCCGTGCTGTAGTGCACGAGCGCGGCGCCGGCGGTCTCGGCCGCCCGCGCGAGGCTGCGCACGGCCAGCGCATTGATGGCCAGCGTCTCGGTGGGCCGGTCCTCGGCGCCATCAACGTCGTTGAAGGCCGCGCAATTGACAATGAGGTCTGGGGCGGCGGCGGCGACCGTGGCCGCGACAGCGGCGGGATCGGTCACGTCGAGTGCCGCTCGCGTGAGTCGAACGACCTCGCGATCCGCGAACGCGCGAACGATGAACGCCGCGAGCTGTCCGTCCGCGCCGGTGACCAGGACCCGCGAGACGCTCACCCGAGCACTTCTGCGATGGACGACACGACGTGCGCCTGTTGTGCGCTGGTCAGACCGGGAAACACGGGCAAGGCCAGCACTTCACGCGCCGCGGCGTCAGCCTCGGGATAGGCGTCTGGTGACGAGCTCAGGGCGGCGAAACAGGTTTGACGATGAAACGGGACCGGGTAGTACACCTCGGTGGCGACGTCGCGCGAGGCGAGGTGCGCGCGCACGCGATCGCGCTCGGGCACGCGCACGACGTACTGATGGTAGGTGTGGAGCCGATCGGGAGGCTCCACGGGCAACGTGACCCGGTCGAGCCGCGCCTGCGCGAAGAGCTCTCGGTACTGCGCGGCGTTGGCGCGCCGGCTCTCGTTCCAGGCGGCCAGATGCGGCAGCTTCACGCGCAAGACCGCCGCCTGCAGCGCATCGAGACGGAAGTTGCCGCCGATCTCGTGGTGGTAGTACTTCGGCTCGGCGCCATGGTTGCGAAGGCGGCGAATCCTTGCCGCGAGCCCGTCGTCGTTCGTGGTCACGAGTCCCGCATCCCCAAACGCACCAAGGTTCTTGCTCGGAAAGAACGAGAAGCAGCCGGCGATGCCCATCGTCCCGGCGTGCCGGCCCTTATAGGTGGCGCCGATCGCCTGCGCCGCATCTTCGATAACCGCAATCCCGCGCGAACGGGCCACCTCGAGGAGCGGATCCATCTCCGCGCACAGCCCGTACAAATGCACCGGGATGACGGCCTTGGTCCGCGGCGTGATCGCGGCCCGCACCGCGGCGGCTTCCACCATCGTCGTGACGGGATCGACGTCCACGAAGACCGGCGTCGCCCCCAGGCGGGACACCGATCCCGCGGTTGCGAAGAACGAGAAGGTTGGCGTGATGACTTCATCGCCGGGCCCAATGCCCAGCGCCATCAGCGCGACGACAAGTGCATCGGTGCCGGACGACACGCCGACGGCATGGGTCACGCCGAGCGCGCGCGCGACCTCGGCTTCCAGTTGCTCCACTTCCGGACCCATAATGAACTGCTGCGCGTCGCACACGCGTGCGATCGCCGCGAGCACGTCGGCGCGGATGGCGGCATACTGAGGCTGGAGATCGAGGAGCGGAACCTTCAAGCGACGCTTCACATCCTACTTCAGCCGACGCTGCACCCAAAACTCACATGGAGCACATCGACACCGCGGTCATCGGGGCCGGCGTCGTCGGCCTCGCGGCGGCGTGGTCGGTAGCACAGCGAGGGCGTACCGTGTGCGTGCTCGAACGAGAGCCGCGCCCCGGCATGGGCACCAGCACGCACAACAGTCAGGTGATTCACGCCGGCATCTACTACCCGGCGGGAACGCTGAAGGCGCGGCACTGCGTCGAGGGCGCGCGCCTGCTCTACGAGTTCTGCGCGAAGCACGCCGTGCCCCATCGCCGCTGCGGCAAGCTTGTCGTTGCACACGACGATCGCGAAGTCGAGGCGCTCGAAGCCTTCCGGCGGCGAGGTGAGGCAAACGGTGTAGAAGGGCTGCGCGTGGTCGATGCGGCGTTCATCCGCGCACGCGAGCCGCACGTCAGCGCGAAGGCTGCGCTGTTCTCTCCCAACACCGGCATCCTGGAAGCCGAAGCGCTGATACGGACGCTGGCGCGCCTCTGCACGGATCAGGACGCGGCGCTGCTGCCCGGGTCACCGCTGGTCGGCGCCGACGTTCGCGCCGACGGTATCGAGCTGCGGACACCAGCCGAGACGATCCTCGCGCGAAGCGTGGTGAACGCCGCCGGCCTCTACGCAGACGAGGTGTCGGCGATGCTGGGCGGGCAGGCGTTCCGCATCTACCCCTGTCGCGGCGAGTACGCCGAGGTTGTTCCCGCCAGGCGCACGCTCGTAAACAACCTGGTGTACCCGCTGCCCCACACGCATGGGCTCGGCGTGCACCTCACGAGGACCGTTGCCGGCAACGTGACGCTCGGCCCAACGGTCCGCTATCAGGATCGGAAAGACGACTACGAGGACGGCCGTATCCCGATCGAGGACTTCCTCGAGCCAGCCCGGCTGCTGCTGCCCGAGTTGCGGCTCGACGATCTTCGCCTTGGCGGCAGCGGCATCCGGGCCAAGCTCCACCCTCCTGAGGAGGCGTTCGCCGATTTCATGATCGCGAGGGATGGGCAGTGCCCGCGGCTGGTTCAGGCCGCCGGCATCGAGTCACCCGGGCTGACGTCTTGTCTTTCGATCGCTGAGCATGTGGCGGGACTGGTGGAGGAGATCCTGTAATTCAAAATGCAAAATGCAAAATGCAAAACCAAGACGCAACCGCGACATCGCAAGTTCAGTTTGCATTTTGCATTTTGACTTTTGAATTTCGTAGCGTCCACCAGCACCTGGCGCTCAGAATCACACGCGCCAGTATCCGCTTTGGATTGACCGCTCCCGGAGCGACGTGCGTCGTGTAGTAGAGATACGCGCTCGTGTGGAAGGCCCGGACCGACGCCGCATGGGCCGTCCGGCTGGAATGGCCGACGCGGTGCACCGCCGTGGCGCCGGGGACATAGCGTATTTCGTAGCCCCGCGTGCGGAGACGCCGGCACAGGTCGGCATCCTCCCAATACAAGAAGTACCGCTCATCGAACCCGCCGACCGAGGCGAATGGCGCACGTCGCGCGAGCATGCAGGCGCCGGAGATCCAATCCACAGTGACGCTCGCATTGCCCTCGGCGATCGCCTCACTGCTCACCACATTGCGTTTGGCGACCGCGAGAGATGGGAGCAGCCCACGAAGCGGACCGGTCCTGCCGAAGAGCCCCGTGAGCATATCGGGATCGCCTCGAGCACTGCCTTGCACGGCGCCATCCGGGTCGAGAATCCGTGGTCCGACGATCGCGCATGACGAGTGCGCGTCGAGCTCCGCCTGCATCGAGGCAACCGCGCCAGCGACCAGGCGGCAATCCGGATTCATGATCAGGATGAGCGGTGCCTGCGAGGCCGAGACACCCTGGTTGATGCCGCGGCCGAAGCCGACGTTGGCGGTGTTCCTCAGCAGCCGCGCCTGCGGCGCGAACTCCTCGACGATGGCCGCGCTGCCGTCGGCCGACGCGTTGTCGACCACGACCGCCTCCCACGTGCGTCCGGCCATCTCGTCGGCGATGGACTGCAACGCCGTCCGCAGCTCTTGTCCGGCGTTGTAATTGACCAGGACGGCAACGAGCTCCGGCGTCAACGCTTGTCTCCGGCCAGGTCGAGGTCGAAGCGCTTCTCGCGCCGCTTGGTGGCCAGCCACTTCGCCTCGAGGTGCGGCCAGATCGCCTTGGCGCCCACGCGTCTGGTCCCCTGCACCTGGGCGCGTTTGCGGAGCAGGCGCGGCAGCCCGGCCAGGGCCGCGAACTTGGCGCGAACGAACGGACCAAGCAGGCCGGCGCGCGTGAAGTGCAGCGCCGCCGCGGCCGTGTAGACCAGGTGTCCAGGCAGTGTTCGAAGGAGCAGTGATGCCGGCGTGTTCTTGAAGTACATCCACTCCAGATTGCGCTGACCGTGGAAGACGGCGAACGGGCTCACCCGGCCGAGGGTCGCGCTGCCATGGTGACGCACGACCGCATCCGCCACGTAGCGGCAGGAGTATCCGAGCAGCCGTGCGCGATAAGAGAGGTCAACGTCCTCATGTGACGCGAAGAAATCCTCGTCGAACCCGCCCAGCTCGTCGAAGACACGCCTGGGAATCACACAGGCCGCGCCGCAGACTCCGAACACTTCGGCGGACTCGGTGGCCACATCGACGCTCGAGCCATGATGGCGCTTGAACGCACCACCCCATCGAAGCAGGCCATCACCCGCGCTGTCGATCACTCGCGGGTCGTGCATGTAGACGATGCGGGAGGACGCGAGCGCGTCGGGCCCGCCTTGCTCTCTGCCGCGGATCAGCGCCGCCAGCCAGCCAGCTTCGGGAACCGTGTCGTTGTTGAGCAGCACGACGTACCGGCCCCGCGCCTCGCGCACGCCGGCGTTGTTGCCGCCGGCAAACCCGCGATTCTCGGTAAGGGAGACGACACGCACCCAGGGGAATCGCTTACCAACCAGTGCCGCGCTGCCGTCGCTGGACCCGTTGTCCACGAGGATCGTCTCGGCGTCGATACCTTCCTGCGCCGCCACCGCGGTCAGACACGGCTCGAGATACTGGCGGCCGTTCCACGTCACGATCACGATCGAAACATCCGGTTCCAGGTTCCGGGTTCCAGCGTCCTGGTTCGTGTTCATGGTTCGGGTTCGGAGTGCCAGGTTCTGGGTTCTAGGTTCGGTGTTCCGCGACCTGTCGATAGACGTCGAGCGTGAGTCGCGCGGTGCGGGCCCAGGTGAACTCGCGCGAGCGCGCGATACCTGCCTCTCGCATCCGCGCCCTGAGCCCTTCGTCCCTCACGACGTTCGCGATCGCCTGGGCCCAGCCGGAGGTGTCGTCGGGATCCAGCAGCACTCCGGCCTCGCCGAGTACCTCCGGCATCGATGCGGCACGCGACGCGATCACTGGAGTGCCGCAGGCCATGGCTTCGAGGACCGGCAGCCCGAAGCCCTCGTAGCGCGATGGGTACACAAGAGCAGTGGCTTCCTGATAGAGCGCCAGCAGTTGATCGTCGCTGACCGTCCCGAGACAGACCATCGCGGCCGGCGCGTGTCCTGTGCGTGCCAGGGCGCTGAGGCTGTCGCCGACACCGCGGTCGACACCGGCCAGCACCAGTGAGAGTGGCGACATCCCCGGCACGGCCTGTGCCTCGAGCAGCGCGCGAACAACGACCGGCAGGTTCCGGCGCTCGTGCAGATCGCCGACGTGAAGCAGGAACGGCCGCGTGACGCCGGCGGGCAACCGGCCCGGCTCATTCGTGGTGTCCGGCTCTAGCTCATTCGTAGTGTCCGCCTTTAGGCGGACCTTGAGAAGATCAGACGGCGCAAAGCTCGTCGAGACGCCGAGCGGCGCGACCGTGATCCGCTCCCGCGGAATGCGATACGCCGCGGCAATCTCGCCGGCCGAGAATTCGGAATCGGTCAGCACATGCGCCGCGGCGCGGGCGCTGCGCCGATAGAAGGCCCGTCGCAAGACGTCGCGGCGGTACGGATACCACTCCGGGTGCCGCTCGTAGCTGACGTCGTGAATGGTGAGGACGGTGGGAACGCTCGCCCAGAGCGGCGCGGTATAAGCGGGAGCGTGGATGATGTCGACGCCGGCACGGGCCGCCGCCGCCGGCAAGCCCACGACGCTCCATCCAAGATTCGTGGGCGGGTGCCAGGGCTCCCCGACGTCACTCAGTCCCGCGGGCAGCGCGTCACGCGAGCCTCCCAGCGCCACGAGCTCAATCGACTCTCCAAGCGCCATGAGCGCGGGCACCAGCCCGGACACATACCGCCGCACGCCGGCCGCCGGCGAGCTGAATGCGCGGCCGTCGATACCGATTCGGAGCTTACGCACGAAATTCAAAATGCAAAATGCAAAATGCAAACAGAGCGTCAGGAATCAGGAGGCCCTTGCTGCTCGCAGTTCATTTTGCATTTTGAATTTTGCATTTTGCATTCCTGAATGCTGAATTACGTAATCTCCATATGCAGCCGTCTCACCGGCCGCTTCAGGCCCAGGCAGACTTCGCGGATGCGGACTTCGACGCTGCCGTTGATCGAAGGGCTGCTCAGCACGACTTCGTCCACCGCATACATGCGCATCACCTGCTCCAGTTGATCCAGCGCGCCGTGGACGCGAACGCCCACGATCCAGCGATGGGCCTTCATCGGGTCGTCGTCGATAAAACCAATCGGGTTCATCCGCCAGGCCGTATTGGCGCGCAGCTCGCGCACGAGCAGCTGGCCGTACCCTCCCGCGCCGTACACGAGCACGCGGCGGCTCTGCTTGCTCCGCGTCGCCGCCACGAGGTTCATCGTCCGGAACGAGGCGCGCGTCGCCACGATGGCCACGGTCAAGAGGAGGCCGTCGATCAGGAACACCGCCATTGAGAACCCTTCGAAGCGGTAGAGATAGGCAGCGGGGAGCCCCCACAGAAGCGATCCCAGGCCCACGCCGCGCAGCACCGCGGCAACGTCGCGCAGTCCGAAGGTTCCCCACGACCGCTGATAGAGGCCGGAGCCGTAGAGCGAGGCGAGCTTGCAGCCGAGCACCACCGGCAGCGAGGCGGTGAAATACGGCAGAAAGCGATCGAGCTCGGGACCGTCGAAGCGCAACCGGTACGCGGCGTAGTAACAGACGGTGATGAGCACGAGGTCGAGCAGGACTTCGCCGGCGTGCCATTTGAACGCAAGGTCCTTCAGGAACGGCGCAAACGACGACTTCTGCAGCGCCACGAAGTCCTGGGCGTTGTACGCGGGCACGCGCGCCAGGTAGATGCCGATCAGGATCACCACGACGGCGAACACCGCCACCAGCGGCATCGGTTCAACGGTGCTCCACGTGGACAGCGCCCACGCCGTCAAACCGCCGACGCCGCTGAAGATGTACAGGATGCGGATGGCGCTGCGCTCGGAGAACCCCAGCGACACGAGACGATGCGAGACGTGATCGGTGCCGCCCTTGGTCGCGCTGCGGCCGGCGAGACGGCGCAGCACCAGCACGAATCCGGTGTCGAAGAGCGGGACGACGAGGATCAGGACGACGAGGACGGCAGGACTGACAAACGCCACGCGGGCGTTGAAGACCGCCACCAGCGAGACCCCGCCAAGGAGCGCGCCGATGAACAAGCTGCCGCAGTCGCCCATGAACAGGCGCGCACGCGGGCGGTTCCAATACAGGAAACCGAGGAGCGCACCGGCAAGCGCTACCAGCAGAATGACCAGCGCCGGTCCCAGCGACTGGCCGAGCAACGAGGCCATGAACGCTGCCGCGATCACCGCCACGCCTGACGCCAGGCCGTCCATGTTGTCCAGCAGGTTGATCGCGTGACACAGGCCCGCAAACCAGATCGTCCCCACCAGCGTGAAACTGATCGGCAGCGCACCGGTCGGCTCGGCGCCCCCGAGCGCGAACACGAGGAACGCGCCGATGGCGAGCGACGCCACGAGCTTCGCCACCGGTGAGAGCTGAAGGCGGTCGTCCAGGACACCGACGACGAACATCGCCAGCGCGGCGAGGAGCACGGCCGGCCATGCCGTCGTGACAGCCGCGAGCTCCGGCTGCGCCACGACCACCGCGAACCCTGCGACCGTGGCCGACGCGATCGCAATCCCACCCATCGTCGGCGTCGCCGCGCTGCTCCAGCGATCGGGACGCGGGGGGACCACGGCGCCCATGGCGGGCGCGAAGCGACGTACCACGGCGCCCAGCCCTACGGCCGCGGCCATGGCGATCATGAAGCTCAGTACTGCTATCACGCGGAGAGGAGTCGTAACTCCCAACTCCCAACTCCCAACTCCCAACGAATCTGAGGCGTGGGGGCTGGGGTGCGTGGGAATTGGGCGTTGTTCAAGTGTTCACCAGTTGCGGGGTCCTGGCGGTCTTGTCACGGAGCACGAACGGTCCCCTGCCCAGGATCCCGTCGCAGATTGTATCCAGTCCTTCAGATTCCCCGGGCAGCAACTGTCCGAGGGTGTCGAGCTTGAGGCGGTAGATCGGATACCCCGCCTTGGGCTCGATAAACGGGAGCGGAATCATCCGATTGAAGAAGAAGTGATACGCGTAGCGGCGCGCCCGTGAGAGCTGGGCGGGGCCGAGCCGCTCGGGAAACGGCAGCCGCTCGAGAATCCGGAAGTACTCCTCCGGGGTGGTGGCGTCGTGCGTCAACCCCTTGTTGCGGATCCACGCCTCGCCGGCAACGATGACCGGCAGCCCCACGCTGGTCAGCTCAACGCCCATCTTCGTGCCGTAGATGATGGCGCTGTTGCACAGCGACATCAGCGCGTAGGTACTCAGCCCGCTTTCGGGCGGCACCACATAGACGTTTGGCGCGAGGGTCGGGAGATGCTTGCGCAGCTCGCCAAGGATCGGCTGCCGCGACGGCGGGAAGCCGCTGATCTCGGCCGGGTGCACGCGGACCAGGAGCTGGAGATCCGGCCGCGTCGCAAAATAGCGGCACGTCTGCACCAGCCAGTCGAGCATGTTGGCGAACGCGTTGGCCGGATAGTGGAGCTGCGCATCCCACGACACGTTGGTCAGCAGGCCGATCACCGGCTTGGAGGGATCGAGGCCCACCTTGCGGGCGATCTCCTGCGGATCCTGTGTGGTCGGCCGATGAAACACGATCCAGTCGAACATCCCTTCACGGCGGCTCGACAGGTACTGCATCAGGTCGCGCTCCTGCGCGGGCGCGAGGTCGAGGTTCTCCCACTGCGCGCGCGGCTCGGTCATCAGCGTGTGGTGATAGGTGTCGTCGTGGCTGAAGATGAAGCGCCGCTTGCGGTAGGCCACGTTCCAGGTGGACACATTGACGCGCTCCTGGCGCGCCACCTCCCCGACGAGGCCCCAGGGCACATAGATGCCATGGGTCAGGACCACCGACGAGACGCCGCCGCCGCGCAACAGCCGTCGCGTGGCACACGTGGTCCGCAGCGCCGACTCGAGGTAGCGCCGCAGCACCGCCTCGCCCTGCGGCTCATCCTCCAGTGAGCCGGTCGCGAAGAACCGCAGCGCGCCGGCATAGGCGTGCTCGCCAACGGCGAGGCCATCGAGCGTGAACGACTCGATCTGATCGGACGGCAGCGTCATCGCGATCCGGCGGGCGTCGGCGCGGTCCTCGGCGGTCAGCCAGTCGCTGTAGCGATGGACCTTCAACCCGAGCTGGGCGTAGACACGCTCGGCCGGCCACTGGCAATCGCGGCACAGATCGCGCGACGGCCCGTGTTCCACGAACCGATCCAGATCGGGGTAGAGCGACGCTTCGCACTCCGCGCACGCGGTCATCGCGCCGTCGCACAGCAGTACCTGGACGTCCGCGCCTCTGAACGTGAGCGCGGCCCCGAGCGCGCTTTCGAGCGTCACCGCATGCGCGTACGATCCGATCGCCGTCGCCATGAGGACGCGCGGACCGCCGGCGGCCGCCGTGCGCGCCGACTGCCAGAGGTCGGACCTGGTGGCGAGCAGCTCGCGCCAGTCGGGATAGGCGTCCCTGCGGGCGTGATACCAGCGCCGGGCGAGCCGCGAGGCACGCCAGAGCCTCGGGAAACGGCGAATGCCGCGTTTCATGGCCGCCGCGTCTCGTCGATCAGGCGGATGAAGTCAGGGGCCGGCGGCAGCGTCTCGAAGGTCCGCCACGCGCCGTGCGCGGTGAGCTCGTCGAGCGAATACCCGCCGGTCGCCACGGCGACGGTTCTGGCTCCGATCGCGTTCGCGCAGTCGATGTCGTGCGGCGTGTCGCCAAGGACGAACACACCGTTGTCGGCCACCGGTCCGGCCGCGCGCGCGAGGTCGAGTGCACGTACGGCAATGGTCGATCGCCCGCCCGCGTCTTCGGCAAAGGCGCCGTCGGGGAAGTACTTGAACAGGTCGTAGTGGGTCAGCTTCGCCCGCGCGCCGCCGCGGGTGTTGCCGGTCAGCAGGTACGATCGGACGTCAGGCCGCCGGCGCAGCTGTTCGAGGATCTCGCGCACGTTGGGCAGCACGCGCCCCTGCTTCTTCGGCAGCTCGGTCGGCAGCAGCTCCTCGTAGCGGCTCACCATCCGTCGAAGCGTCCGATCGTCGGCTGGCACCTCGAGCATCTCGAAGGTACGAACCGCGATCTGATAGTCGGTCAAGCCGGCGACCCGAAACGACGCCAGCTCGAAGTCGTGGCCGACGACTTCGCGAACCGCCTGTTCCCACGCCGGCACGCCCGCCTTTCCCGTGGTCAGCAGCGTGCCGTCGATATCCCAGAACAGTACGGTCATGCGACCAGAGGCACCACGCGCCGCAGGCTGGAGACAAGGCTCGCGACATCCAGCTTGTGATGGGACAGCACTTCATCGTTGGTGCCGCACTCGGGCAACGCGGTCACACCCACGCGCCAGACGCGTGCGGCGGGCTCGAGCCCGAGCTCGGCGATGGCCGCGGCCACCATCTCGCCCTGCCCGCCCTTCAAATAGTGATTGTCGAGCGTCACGATCGAGCGACGGCCACCGACGACCTCGCGCAGCCAGCGCAGATCGATTCGGTTCAACCACGGCAGATTGACCAGGCGGATGCTCGCGCCGCTGCTCGCCTCGATCTCCTCGGTCGCCTCGTACGCGTTGGCGAGCAGCCACGGACCGTACGCAAAGACCACGGCGTCAGTCCCGTCGCGGACCATCCATCCCTTCCCCATCTCGACCTTGTGATGGGACGGATAGGAAAAGGGAATCGGCCACTTCACGGAGACCAGCCTGAGATACACGCTGTCGGGAGCGGTGTTGACGGCGTAGTCCACGAGCGCGTGGACCTCGGCTTCCAGGGCAGGCTCGAGCAGCGACAGGTTCGGCATGCCCCGCAGCGCCGAGATGTCGCGGACCGACTGATGCGAATGACCCGGCCCGCCCGGAATCAGGCCGGCCAGGGAACCCACGTAAATGACCTTGGTGCCTTCCGTGCACTGGTTGTAGATCTGCTCGTTCGGCCGTGCGGAGAGGAAGCAGGCGAACGAGTGCACGATGGGGAGCACGCCGCGGCGGGCCATGCCACCGGCCATCGACACCATGTCCTGCTCGGCGATGCCGCACTCGACGAAGCGATCCGGGTAGCGCTTCGAGAACGGCACCAGCCCGCAGTCCTTCACGAGATCCGCATCGAGCACGACCAGATGCCGATGTCTCTCACCTTGCCAGAGCAGCGCCTGCTCGTAGGCGCCAATGAGGTTGTCGGTCTTCCGCGGCTCTCGGCGTGGATTGCGCACGCGCGTCTCGGTGGCAACCGCGCCGAGACCCAGTTCGGCGAACAGGCTGTTCGCGGACGTGAGCAGCTCCTCGAGACCGGCGGTGTATTGCTCTTCGCCCGGAGCGCCCGAGTGATAGCCGTAGAGCTCGCCCGCGTTCATCGCCGGACCTTCCATGAAGGACACGCCTTTGCCCTTCACCGTGTCCGCGATGATCACCTTCGGAAGGTCCGTCACGTCATCCAGAGCACGCAGCGTCCGGTCGAGCGCCTCCACGTCGTGCCCATCGCACCTGGCCACATGCCATCCGAACGCGCGAAGCTTGGCCTCGAGGTCGCCGAGGTTGTTGACGCTCTTCACCCAGGTGTCCGACTGGATCTTGTTGTGATCGACGATGGCGACGATCTCACCGAGGCCACGATTGGCCGCGGAACCGAGGGACTCCCAGAACTGTCCCTCCTGCAGCTCGCCGTCGCCGGTCAGCACGAAGACACGGCGCTCGTTGCCAGCGAGACGATTCGCCAGGACGATGCCCTTGGCCTTGGAGATGCCCATCCCGAGCGAGCCAGTGTTCGCGTGGATGTACGGCGTCTCGATGTGCGGATGCCCGGGCAGGCCATGCAGGCGGCGGAGCTGATGCAGCTTCTCCTCCGGCAGCAGGCCCAGGCCGATCAGCACGTTGTAGAGCGCCGGCGCATCGTGGCCCTTGGACGAGAAGAAGATGTCGGCGACGTCAGGTCCCTTGTGCAGGTCGCGAAGCTCGTTGAGAAACAGCCAGCTCAGGATGTCGAGGGAGCTGAAGCTGGTGCCGATGTGGCCGGACCAGGCGCCCGCGATCATGTACAGGGTGTTGATGCGGGCGAGTGCCGCGAACGCGCGGGCACGTGCCACCTCGGACACGTTCGCATCGAGCAGGCGGCCGAATTCGGCCACGGGAACGAACGTGAGATCGAGAGACTCGCCCTGGTCAGTTTGTAGGTCGCCCATCTGTTCGCGTTTCCAGGCGGGTCTGAAGACCCGCCTCTACCGTCAATTCCCAACCTCCAACTCTAACGCGATCCAACTCCCAACTGTTGGGAGTCATACGGCTCCTTCGCCACGGTCGGCAAGGTCACGGTTCCATCGGCGAGCAGCCGTTCGGCCACCATCCAGTCAGAGGCATCGTTGATGTCGAACCCCTCGTAGCCGTCGGTGAGAAACGGCACGAGGACGTCGCCGGCGATGGTCCGCCGTTCGCGCACCACACGCGTCCAGGCGATCTCGAGCGACGCGTTCTGCACGTACACGGGTGGCAGTGCCTGGTACGGAGTGCTGTGCCACGGTTGGTCCACGGGTCCGTCCGGCAATAGCGGGAACATCCGCTCGCCGCGTATCACCCACATCTTTCCTGGATGCTGGGCGCATTTCTCAACCGCACGTAACGAGTCGACACCCTGCTGCGCGGTGAACCGCGTCCAGGCGCGGCGAATCGTATCGGCGGTGCGAAACGGGCTCGTCGGACGCAGCAGGCTGAAACAGTCCCACGTCCGGCCGCGCGCGCTCAATTCTCCCAGCGCGTGCTCCAGCCATTCGATGTCCGGCGACGTGTCAGTGGCATAGGCGGCCGGGCGGAGAAACGGCACCTCCGCGCCATAGTGCCGCGCCACCGCGGCAATCTCTTCCGAGTCGGTCGAGACGATCACCGCGTCGAAGACCCTGCTCTCGAGCGCCGCCCCGATCGCATAGGCGATCATCGGATGGCCACCGAGCAGGCGCACGTTCTTCCCCGGCACTCGCTTGGAGCCCACTCGCGCCGGAACAAACGCGACTGCGCTCGGAGATCCTGTCGTGCTCACTTCTCGGTTCTCTCTGCTCGGTTCGTGTTCATGTTCGCTTCTGCGTTCGGCGTTCGCGGTTCGGGGTTCGAGCGCTCGAATCAGCTCCACGAACCTGAACCCGAACCTGAACCCGAACCGAGAACCCCGAACCGAGAAGTGTGAACGACATGATCACACCGCCCCCGGGTTGTGATTGATGTAGATCGTCTTCAGATCGGAATAGACGTCGATCGCCTGCGTGCCAGCCTCTCGCCAGCCGTTGCCCGACTGCCGGAGGCCGCCGAACGGCAGATGCGGCTCGCTGCCGTAGGTGCCGCCGTTCACCACCGCGACGCCGGACTGGATGCGCGCCAGGAACGTCATCGCGCGGTTGATGTTCTGCGTGTGAATCGAGGCGGTCAGGCCGAAGGGAGAATCGTTGGCCAGCGTGATGGCCTCCTCGAAGCTGTTCACCCGATACAGGCACGTGATCGGACCGAACAGCTCGCTGCGCGTGATCTCGTCATCGGCTGCCACATCTTCGATGATCGTGGGGGCCACGAAGTAGCCGTCTCCGTAGCCGGCGCCCGTCAGCCGATGGCCCCCGGTCAGGACCGATGCGCCGGACGCCCTGGCACGCGCGACCGAGGCGAGCATGTTCTTCATCTGATCTTCGTTGATGACCGGCCCGAAGTCATCGGTGTCCGCCGTCCCGACCTTGAGCTGCTCCGCCGCCTCGACGAGAGTCGCCTTGAATCGATCGTACACGCCATCGAAGACGATGATGCGGCTGCCGGCGGCGCACCGCTGCCCCGCATTGCTGAACGCCGAGCCCAGCGTCCACGTGACCGCGTTCTTGAGATCCGCATCGTCGCACACGATGAGCGGGTTCTTGCCGCCGAGCTCGAGACACGTCTTGGCCAGACGCCGGCCGGCCGTTTCGGCGATCCACCGGCCCACCTCGCACGACCCGGTGAAGCTGATGACCGCGACATCCGGGTGCTCGACGAGCGGGGCGCCGGCTTCCTCGCCGAGCCCATGCAGTGTGGTGTAGACGCCTTCGGGCACGCCCGCTTCTCGCGCCAGCACGCCGAACGCCCACGCTGAGAGCGGCGTGTCCTCGGAGGCCTTGAGAATCGCGGCGTTGCCACAGAGCAGCGCGGGAAAGGCTTTCCACGCGACGTTGGCGATTGGGGTGTTGGCGGCGATGATCAGACCCGCCACCCCGAGGGGTTGCCGCACGATCATCGCGCTCTTGTTCGGCACCGCGCTCGTCGTGGTCTGGCCGTAGAACCGACGGCCCTCGCCGGCCACGAAAAAGCCCATCTCGACCGCGGCATCGGTTTCCCCGAGCGCGTCCTTCCGCGACTTGCCGGTTTCGCGCGCCACGAGCTCGGCGACCGCGCCGCGGTGCTCCTGCATGAGGAGCGCGATCCGGCGAAGAATCTCCCCCCGCTTGACGGCCGTCGTGGACGCCCACGCCGGCTGCGCCCGCTTGGCGAACTCGACGGCCAGCCGTACGTCGGTGGCGGTCGAGCGCGCCACGCGGCAGCACTCGAGACCGGTGGCCGGATCCATTTTCGGGAACGTCCGGCCGTCGGCGGCCGGTCCATCCTGGCCGCCGATCTGATTCGGAACCACCTTCGGGACCGCGAGGTCGATGCTCACGTCGTCACCACCGTCAGGAACTTCGTCAGGTCTCGCACGTCAGTCGGCAGCCACGTGCCGTCCATGATCGCTCCTGAACGCGAGGAGCGCACACAGGGACCCGGCCACCACGATGAAGCGCCAGCCCCATTCGGGCCACAAGGACGGAGGGTCTGGCCTCGGATACTCCCGTACCCACACGTAGTACGGGAACCAGTCCGCGAAGTACTTCGACGTGTCCATGGACTGAAACGGCTGCTGGGTCCACACGGTCAGGCCCAGCGCCACGGCCAGGAGCACCCAGCGCTCGCGTGAGGACCACTCGCGCGCACAGCGCGCAAAGAACACGGCCACTGCCGGCAGGAGCGCGGTGATGTAGCGAATCGTGTCCATGCCCACGAGTGCCGACGCGACGAGAATCGGCACCGCGAAACTGAGCCACTCCGGCTCCTCTTTGATCAGGCGCCAGCATCGGCCCGGCTGTGCCGCGATCACGAGCGAGACCCCGCCGCTGATGGTCAGGAGAAAGTAGGCGAAGAGAGCGGCGAACATCGGATCCCGCCACAGCCGCAGATTGCTGTAGAGAAAATCGGCGGTGATGCCGTCCTCTCTCCCTGCCCAGATGCGGGTCACGATCACGCGCAGCGCGATGTACACCACCGTCGCGGGCAGGTAGGTCGCCACGATCGTCCACAGCCGAACGCCCTTGCGCAGATCGCGATGCACGCCAAACAGGATGACCGCCGGGCCGAACTCGCGAGCCAGCGCCGCCGCCACGCACGCCGCGGCCACCGCCCAGCGCCGGCCGGACAGAATCAGCCAGATCGCGAGTGTGATCACCGCGCACGCGCCCAGATCGATCAGGACCGGATAGAACGCAAACAGCCGGAAGGGAATCGACAGGCAGATGCAGACGATGGCCACGGCACGAACGGAGAATGGTGCCCCGTATCGCTCGAGCAGCATCGACAGCAGCAGCGCCACCGCGAAGACGTAGAGGTAGTTCATCGCGTCGAAGGCCTGCACGGCGTTGCCGGTGACGGCATAGGCGGGGCCGTTCGCCCAGACGATCAGCGGACGATACTGCGTGACGATCGTGCCGCTCGCCCAGCCTTGCCGCAGCATGCGGGCGTAGTCGGTACCGTCCCAGCCTTCGCCGTTGCCCTCCTCCAGACGGCCGGTTGTCACGTGGAGCGCGATGAAGAGCAGGGACGCGACGAACCCGAGTGTGATGTGACCCGCAAGGCGGCGAGTCGGCGGACGCTGGAGGCCAGCGTCGGCCGTCACCACGCGGTAAAGCCTCCGTCAACTCGCAATTCATGGCCGGTGACGTACGACGATGCTGCCGATGCGAGAAACACGAGCGGCCCTTTCAGGTCCTCCGGCTCCGCCATTCGGCGCAAGGGCACGCGAGCGCCGTACTTCGCCTTGAACTCCTCGTCCTGGCCGGCCAGCACACCGCCCGGTGAGAGCGTGTTCACACGCACGCCGCGGCCCGCCCAGTGGGTCGCGAAGAACTTGGACAGATTGACGACGCCGGCCTTCGATGCGCCGTAGGCCGGTGACTTGACGAACGGCGCGTTGCCGGCGAGGTGCTCGTAGAAATGCGGGTCGGGCGAGACCGACGCATAGAGCGAGCCGATGTTGATGATCGAGCCGCCGCCGCCCGCGGCCATGCGCTCGCCGAACACCTGCGTGACCTGGAACGTGCCGAGCAGGTTCACCTCGACCATCCGGCGGAACTGCTCGATCGGCAGCTCGTGAAGGTGATGGCGCCCTCCGGGGCTGTCGGGCGGCTGGTCGATGCCGGCGTTGTTGACGAGGACGGTGGGCTCGCCCATGCGCGCCGCGACCGCCTGCGCCGCGGCCTCAATCGACTCGCGACTCGTGATGTCGCAGTCGAAGCAGTGCACCGCATCGCCGGCGCGGCGCGTCAGCTCCTCGAACCGCACGGTCGGCGTGGCGGCGCCGAGGTCGAGCGCCGCCACCCGCGCACCGGCCTCGAGCAGCGCATCGGTCCAGATGGCGCCGAGCTTGCCGCCCGCGCCGGTGACGACGGCGACCTGGTTATCGAGAGAAAAGCGTCCGCTCACGAACGGGCGAACTCGGGGTCGGTCTTGCTCAACACGTCGAACGACAGGAAGTCGTCCAGGTGGAGGGACGTGAGCGTCGTCCGTCCGATGACCTTGTCGATGTCATAGGGCGGGATACCACCGCCGGGCGACTTCATCACGATATCGTCCGCGGTCAGCACATGGCCGCTCGGCAGGTTCCTCGCCACGACGAGGCTCTTGCCCATCTTGGTGATCGGCGCGCGCTCGCTGTCGTAGATCCTCTTGGCCCCGTCGCCCATCGCCTTGAACGTGCGCTCGAGGTCCCGCACCATCTTGCGCAGGCCGACCGGCTCCAGCGAGAACGCATGGTCGGTGCCCTTCATCGCGCGATTCAACGTGAAGTGCTTTTCGACGATCTGCGCGCCGAGCATGAAGGCCGCCACCGGCATGGCAATGCCGTTGTCGTGGCTCGAGAAGCCGATGACGGCGCCCGGGAAGCGCTCGCGATAGGTCACGATCACGCGCAGGTCGAGCTCCTCGAACGCGGCGGGATAGCCGGCCGTGCACTGGAGGATGGCCAGCTGCGGGTTGATCGGCATGACCGCGTCGTACGCCCGCTGCACGTCCTCGATGAGCGCGCCGCCGGTCGAGACGATCATCGGCTTGCCGAAGGACGCGACGTGCTTCAGGAGCGGGATGCTCTTGAGGTCGCCTGAGGCGATCTTGTATGCGGGGACAGCGAGGTCCTGGAGGAAGTCCGCGCTCGCGAAATCGAACGCGGTGGCGAAGAAATCGACGCCAAGCTCCTTCGCGTAGGCCTGCAGCTGTCGATAGTCGTGCTCGCCGAACTCGAGGAACTCACGATGCTCACCGTAGGTCGGGCCGAAGCTGTTCTCGTTGTCGTACGGCTTCTCGTAGGCGGCGCGCGTGTAGAGCCCGCGGTTGTCGCGTTTCTGCAGCTTGACGGCGTGCGCACCGGCCAGCTTCGCCTCGCGGAACAGCTCCCGCGCCTTGTCGACGCTGCCCTGATGGTTGTGACCGATCTCGGCAATCACGTAGCACGGGTTGTGATCGCCAATCGTGCGGTTGCCGATGTTCAGTGTGCCTCTCACGTCTGTCTCCCGATGTTTCCTCTGCGTAGGCTGAAGCCGACGCTACGGGCTACGTGCGCTTCGTAGAGCGCCGGCTTCAGCCGGCGCGACGCGCCGTGCCTACATGCGAACGACGGGTCGAAGCTGCGCGACGAGTTGATCCCAGCCGTATCGCCCCTGTGCGATCTCGCGTGCCGCGCGCCCGATCCGCTGCGTCTGATCCACGTCCGGCAGCCGGTCGCACAGGCTGATGTCGATCACGTTCTGCATGTGCGCGAAGCCGGCCGGCGAGTGCTCATCCAGGTTGGTAATGACCGCGCAGCCCGACTCCATGGCCGCGTTGACGGTGGTGTTATTGGCCCTGAGTCCCTTCTCGAAGAAGGCCGCCAGAAACGTGCAATCCATCAGGTGATTGAAGACCGCCGTGTCCGACAGGTAGCCCATGAAGTAGACCTGCCCGTTGAAGATCGACTGCAGCTCCTCGAACCGGACGACGAACGATCCGTCGAAGCTCGTGTTCTCGTGCAGCGCGGTCGAGACGTAGACCGAGTAGCTCTTGCCCGTCGCATCGAGCAGGTCGCGCAGCCGCCGATAGAGCGGCACGCGGATCTTGTGCGCCATGCCGAAGGTGAACACGGAGAGCTCTGTCCGCTGGAACCGCTGCGGGTTCAGAATCGTGCCGGGACAGAAGAGCTCGAGAATGTCCGGTCGCGCGGGACGCAGCTGTGTGAAGAGCTCGCTGTTGCCGCAATAGACCTTCGCCGCCGCGGCCACGAGGCGTTGCTCGATCTCCGTCCCGTCGAACGCGTGCAGGAACAGCTCGAACTGACCCGCATGGGCGACACCCCACAGGTCCAGATCGGCGGCATCGGCGGCGCTGAACTCGGAGAGCTTCAGCGACAGCAGCGGGCGGCTATGGCTGCCGAGCTCCACGGCCCGGAGGCCGACGACCGGAACGCCCAGGTATTTCGCCAGAATGGCGTTGAACTTGGCGATCCCGCACGTCCACGGATTCAGGTGATAGCCGGCTATGCAATCGATCATTCGTTGGTTGTCACGAGCCACTCGTGGGACAAGAGGCTGTTCATTTTACACGACTGACGGACGGGACTAGCGGAAGCACGGCCATGCCCCGGGACCGAACGTGCCCGATGCCGGGCGGCCCCGCTCGGCGTACACGTGCAACACCACGTCGCCGTTGATCGTCATTGGTCCGCTGTCCACGTACCGCTCGATCAGATGCTCGTGGACGATCGGGATCTCGTACACATGCTCTTCCGCAGGCTCGACCAGCACGAGCGGTACTGATTCCCGATTCCAGCGCTCGACCAGCCGCCGCTGGTGCTCGTCGTCTGTGAGCAGGCCGGGGATCAGGCTCGCACGTCCGGCGGCGAACCGCCGGTCGGCCAGCGGCAGAAGCTCCGGCTGGTAGGAGATCACGAGGACCCGGTCCGACGCACGGGTACAGGCGTGGAGATACTGCACCGCGCCGATGCTCGGGCTGTCGGGCTCGCCTGTCCAATACGCATCGGGAAGCGCGCCGAGATCGGTCCATCGACGTGACGCCTGATTCAGGATGTACATCGGCGAATGCACCCACCCTGACTCGTCGAGGTCGTGCGTCGCGCCGCCGACCGCCCACACGCTCTGCACGCTGCCGGCGAGCAGCAAGAGGGCAAACGAGATGCGGCTCACCCGCAGAAGCGTGCCGCCGCTGCGCTGAAAGACTCTCGAACAGACACCGGCCAGGAGCACCGCCGTGAGCGGCGCCATGTCCCCAAACCGCGCGCCGGTGTTGCCACGAAGGAAGAGCGGCGCCACGACGAGCGCCATCACGGCCCAGACGATCAGCGCGTGCCGCACGACCGGCGACCATGACGATCGTGGCCACAGCGACATCACGAGGACGAGCATCGGCAGGAGGAGATGCGCGTAGTACAACCACTGGACTGCGTTCTGCTCTTCATCGAGAAAGTCCAGGACCGTCAGCCGGCGCTCGCCTTCGCCGTGTGACACGAACCCGGGATCGATTCGCTCCGTCCTCCGCGATTCCTGCTCGACGGCGACGATGCTGTCCTGGACGTAGGAGATCAATCCGCCGTGGCGCTGGACGAAGACGGCCGACGGCACGAGGAGGAGTCCCACGACGAGGGCGCAGACGCCGAGATGTGTGACCGCTGTGCCGACCCGTCCCGCGGCCAGCGCCACGACCGCGAGGATGCCGGCGCCCACGTACACCGCATAGTCGTGGCGGAACAGGAACGCCACCACGGTGAGCACGCCGAGCACGACGACAGAACGGCGAGTCGGGCTTCTCGCGTACCGCGCGAGCATCAAAACCGCGGCACCCAGCACGAGTACTTTGGGAAAGTTGTAGAGCCGCGTCGCGAGCAGCGCGGCACCGATCGCTGTCGCGAAGGCGACCGGAGGTGCTGCGACATAGGTGCCGGCGAGAAAGGTGAGCACGGACGCCACGCCAAGGCCCGTCACCGCGAGCAGCGCTTCCGATCTGAGGGTGTTGCCGAGCAGCGACTGCGCCGCCGCCGACAGCTCGAACGTCAGCGACGGCCATGCACCCTGAAGACCGAGGCCGGTGAAATCGCGCAGCGGCTGGTCCCCTGCCTGCACCTGCTTCGCATACGCCAGCGGCACGAAATGGTCATCGTCGAACCCACCGAGGGCGCCGCCGAGCGTGTTGAATCGATAGAAGAAGACAAAGACGAAGAGGGCCGCGCCCAGAACGGCGAGCCAGATCCAGGAGGGCCGGGGCGCGTCAACGCTCACCGCCTACTCCACGACCGGCTGAAGCACTCGCGGCGCGCCGGCCGCGGCGCGTGCCCGGAGGATACCGAGCACGACGAGAGACACAAGCGCAACCGCGATGTAGGCGCGCCACACCGGCCACAACGTCTCGAGAGCGGTCCCTCGATTTTCGATCACCAGGTAGTACGGGAACCAGTCACGGAAATAGCTGGCCAGATCCATGTGCTGCCACGGCCGCTGCGTGGCAATCGTCGCCGCCGAGACGGCGATGAACAGGAGCCGCTGCCGGCCGGGCTGCACGGTGGACACACTCCACGCCCAGAGGGGAGGCACCACCGGCAGCAGGAACGCCCCGTATCGCCAGGTATCGATATAGCCGAGGGCGGTGACCGCGACAATCGGGACGATCATCGCCAGCCACTCGGGCTCGCGGCGAAGGCCCCGGCTCAGCGGCGTCATCGTCGTGAGCAGCAACAGGCTCACGCCACCGAAGAGCGTCGCGGCGAAATAGAGCCAGAACGCGGCATAGGCCGGGTCGAACCACCACTCGGTGTTCTTCATGAGCGCGGTGACGAGCCCGCCGAGCGAGAGGACCGGTTCGTTGACCTCGGGCCCGACCGAATAGCTGCGGGCAAAGCGCCTGATCCAGAAGAAGGCGACGACCGCCGGTGTGTACGTCGCGGCCACGACTCGCAGAGACCGGCCCTGACGCAGGTCGCGCACGATGCCAAAGAACACCGTCACGACGGCGAACTCACGGCTCAGTACCGCGACAATCGTGGTCGCCACGATCGCCAGCCGCCGGCCGCTGACAATGGCCAGGACACTCGCGGCCATGAAGGCGTAGGCGCCCAGGTCGACGAGCGCCGGGTAGAACGCGAACATCTTCGCGACCGAGATGCAGAGCGAGAGATTGAGCACGAGGACCGCGGCGGCCGCTCGCGTCGCCTCGTAACGCAGGCACAGGTCGGCAAGGATCACGGCGAGCCAGAACGCGTAGACGAGGTTCATGGCGCGAAACGTCGCCAGGGCGTTGTGGAAGAAGTGGTAGTTGACCTCGTCGTTGATCAGCAGGACGACCGGGCGCAGCCGCATGCTCGGCGTGCCCCTCTTGAATCCCGACTCGATCATCCGCACGTAGTGCTCACCGTCGTACCCGTACCCGTTGTTGACCGAGATGCGGCCGGTGACCTGACCGAGGAGCGCGAGCGCCAGAGCAGCGGCGAGGCCGATGGTCATCAGCCACGCCACGTACCTGACGTCGTAAGCCGTGTGGCTCATGCCGTCACCCAAAGCAGGGCAATCCCCGTGGTCCCGTCGGACGGCCGCTGGCGTCCTTCCGCACGAGCACACGCAGAGATCCGACTTCGTTGACTCTCACGGTCCCGTGCTCGGCATATCGAGTACGGAGGTAGGCGAGGAGGGCTGGAAACGTGGCGTAGAACGTCTCGGGCTCGGCCAGCACGATCGGCACGGACTGGGATTCGAGGCCGGCGATCGCCTCGCGCGAGTAGCGCTCGTCGGCGTAGAACTCGGGAATCACCGTTGCCCGCCCGGCGGCGAACAGCCGCTCGGCAAACACGAACAGCTCGGGTTCGTATCCGACGACGAACACGCGATCGGTCGGACGCGTGCACCGGTGGAGATAGTCGGCGGCCTCCATCCGCGTGGTCGCCTGGCTTTCCCGCAGCGCCACCGGCAGGCTGGCCAGCTCCTCCGAGATGCGGCGCGTCTGATCGCCCGGGGACTGCAACAGCCTCGTCGTCCTCAGCTCGGCGCCGACCTGCTGGAGTGACCAGATGCAGGCCGCCGCAAACGCGAGGACGGCAAGCGCGGCAGAGGCCCGCAGCGTCCGCCGCCCGATCGAGCTGGCGCCGCGGGCCAGCGATATGCCAAGCAGTCCAGCGCCAATCACCGCCACCGGGGCCGCCATGTCGCCGAATCTCCCTTCGAGGCTGCCACGCAGGAAGTAGTGCGACAGCAACGCGGTCATGATCCCGAGGGACAACAACGCGGCCACGTGGCCGTCGGGATCCAGGTGGTGGCGGCGCCATCGGCTCCAGGCCACTACGATCGCGGCGAGCGGCATCGCGAGAAACAGGTAGTAGAGCCCGGCCTCGGTGTTCTGCTCGGGCTCGAACGCGGACGATACCGAGCTCACGCCCTGCAGGGTTGGCCGCGGCCAGTCCATGTCGGTGCGCAGCCCCTCGCGCCGGGACATCGCGAGGCCGTTGCGAAAATACTCGGCGAGCCCGCGGTACTCGTATACCCACAGCATCGACGGGGCCAGCAGCGCGACGGTCACCACCCCGTAGACGACCGCCCGCCTCGCGCCCTCACGCCAGCTCGTCCAGTGCGAAGCGGCAATCACCGCGCCGAAGCCCACACCGCAGTACACGGCGTAGTCATGACGGAAGAGAAACGCGATCGCCGTCCACGCCGACATCACGACCAGGTACGTCCACGACGGCCGCGCCGCGTATCGCACGATGACCAGCGAGGCCACGGACAGGACGAGCACTTTGGGGTAGCCGTACAGCTTCGGGGAGATGAGCGCCGAGAGCAGCGCCATGAGCAAGGCCAGCGGCCAAGGCGCGATCTGACTCGCCGCCACCACGGTCACTGCCGCCCCGAGCGCGACGCCGCCCACCGTGAGCCATGCCTCTGAGCGAAGGTTGTTCCCGAAGTAACGCTGCGCGGCTGCGGACAGCTCGTAGGTCAGCGAGGGGCGCGCGCCCTGCAGGCCGGCGTCTTGAAAGTCGCGCAACGGCTGCTCACCGGCCTGCACCTGCTTCGCGTATGCGAAGTGAAGGAAATGATCGTTGTCAAAGCCGCCGAATGCACCGCCCAGCGCATCGAATCGATAGAGCGCCACCAGGACGAACAGCAGCGTCGCGACAATCAGAACGATCCAGGGGCGCGCCCGTCGGAGGCGAACGGAGGTGCGGTCAGCCTCGGGCATCCGGGGAACGGACGTCGGGGCCAGACTCGCCCACGGAGCGCTCGATCAGGTACGCGGGCCGCCGCCGGGCCTCATCGAGCGCCCGCCACACATACTCGCCAACGATGCCAAGGGCCAGCAACTGGACGCCGGTCAGGACACACATCGCCGCCAGCACGAGCCCGTTGGCGCGCCAGGCCCCCGCGAGCCTGACCGCGCCGAGCAGCAGTCCGATGCCAAGGATCACCACGCCGGTGTAACTGCACAGGCGTATGGGCGCATCCGAAAAGCCGGTGACCGAATCCACGACCAGCTTGATCTTCCGCGCCATCGTCCAGCCGGAACGGCCCGCGGCTCGTGGCTGCTTGTCGTACTCGATGTATTCCTGCCGGAAGCCCAGCGACGTGATCAAGGCGAACACGCTGATGTTGCGCTCGGGAAAACGGCGGAACGCGTCGATGACCTGCCGGTCGATGAGAAAGAAATCGGCGCCGCGATCGGGCATCTCGGTCATGCCGACGACGTTCCGCATGATCCAGTAGTAGACGGCGGCAAAGCCCGCATGCGACGGATCGCCAGGCCGTTCGCGGCGCACGGCCCACACGACCTGCGCACCGCTCCGCCACCGCTCGAGCAGTACGCCAAGCGTCTCCGGCGGATCCTGGAGGTCCGACGCCATCATCACCGCCGCCCGGCCGCGCACGTGATGCAGGCCGCAGGTAATCGCGACGTGGGAGCCCGAGTTGCGGGCGAGCCGGATGCCGCGCAGATGCGAGTCCGTCCGCGCGAGCCGGGCGATGACCTCGAAGGTGTCGTCCCGCGAGTGGTCATCGACGATCAGCCACTCCCACTCCCCCTCCGCGCCGATCTGCGCCATCGTCTGCACGATGCGCGCGTAGAGCGCCTCGAGGTTGGTGGACTCGTTGAAGGCGGGCGTGATGATCGAGAGCATCGCGATCGGGTTAGCGCTCCACGGCGTGACGCAGCGACGCGACGACTCTGTCCTGCTCGTCCACGGTCATCTGGTGATAGAGCGGGAGCACGATGGCCGTCTGCTGGAGTCGTTCTCCCGTGACCAGCGGCCCCGCGGCTCGCCACGTGCCGGCGGGATACGCGCGTTCGAGATGCGCGTTCATCACCCCGCGTCGAGTGGACACGCCGTCATCCAGCATCCGCTGCATCACGCGGCGCTGATCGAGCGGCGGCTGCACACCAACGGTATAGCTTTGCCAGTTGGTCCGCGCCCATGCCGGCTCGGTTGCCGGAATCACCCCGGCGATCCCCTGAAGCCGCTCGCCGTAGCGCGCGGCCAGCTCACGACGACGTGACACGATGGCCTGAAGACGAGAGAGCTGTTCGCGTCCAATGGCGGCCTGGATGTCGGTCATCCGGTAGTTGAACCCCGCCACCGGGTACTCCTCGAACACGACCTGAGTTGAGGCATGACGCACGGTATCCGGCACGCTCATGCCGTGCTGCCGCAGCAGCCGGCACGTCGTATCGATCTCGGCGCCGGCCGTGGTCAGCATGCCGCCGTCGCCGGTTGACAACAGCTTTCGTGGATGGAAGGAGAAGCACGCCACGTCTCCATGCGGCCGGCCGATCCGCTCCCATCGGCCGTTCCACAGAATCTCGCTGCCGATCGCACACGCGGCGTCCTCGACCACCGGCACACCGCGACGCCGCGCAATCTCGAGGATGGGCGCCATGTCGCACGGCATGCCGAGCTGGTGCACGACCATGATGGCCCGGGTGCGCGTGGTGATGGCCGCCTCGAGCCGCGCCGGGTCCAGATTGTACGTGTCGGCGGTGACGTCCACGAACACCGGGAGCGCACCGCAACAGCGGATGGCGTTGGCAGTGGCGATGAACGAATGGCTGACGGTGACGACCTCATCGTCTCGTGCCACGCCGACGGCGAGGAGCGCGAGGTGCAGCGCCGTCGTACAACTGGAGACGGCGCACGCATGCGGCGCGCCGATCGCGGCGGCGAACTCTCGCTCGAAGGCGGCGACTTCCGGACCCTGCGTGACCCATCCGGAAAGAATCGCCCGCCGCGCGGCGGCGGCATCCCGCTCGTCGAGCCACGGCCGTGCGACCGGGATCATCTCAGTCGTCTTGCTCACGCGGTGTCGGAGGCTGGCACCCAGTTGTGCAGGATTTCCTGCTGCAGCAGTTCCTCGGGCGACTTGTGCTGATCGCGGTACCACTGGAGCAGGCACTGAATCCCTTCGGACAGCGACACTCGGGGCTCGTAGCCGAGCAGGGTGCGGGCACGGGCCACGTCGGCGACGAGCCGCGGCACGTCGCCGGGACGTGGACGATCGTGCTCGATGACCGCGTCTGGCTGGCCAGCCTCGATCGCGACCCGCCGTGCCAGGTCGTTGATCGTCACTTCCTGACCGCTGCCGACATTGATCGTTTCACCGACAGCCAGCGGATGGTCGCCCGCCAGCAGAATGCCGTTTGCGGTGTCGCTGACGTAGGTGAAGTCCCGCGACTGGGTGCCGTCGCCGAAGACAACGAGCGGCCGCCCGGCCAGACATCGGAGCAGGAATTTCGGAATGACTTCGCCGCTGTCGCCCTCGTGATGAGACCTGGGTCCGTAGGCGTTGAACGGCCGGACCACGACCGTGGGATAGCCATAGGTGCGGAAGTAGGCGCGCGCGTAACACTCACCGGCCAGCTTCGACCCGCCATACACCGTGCAGGGAAACGCGGGGTGATCCTCGGTCATCTGCTCCCACCGAATCGTCGGGGCCCATCTGACGCCGCCGTAGACTTCCGAGCTCGACACGTAGACGAACCGCGGCACGTCGGCCTCGCGCGCCGCCGCCAGCAGCTGCAGCGTGGCGGTGGCATTGACCTCGTGATTCTCGTGCGGGGAATGCACCGAGTGGCGGACGCCAAGGCACGCCAGGTGATACACCGCACGCGCCGCCCGCAAGTGCGGCATCAGCGCGTCGAGATCACGGATGTCGGTTGCCATGAGCACGACGTCGCGCGACAGCACGTCGGCGACGTTCTCGCGCTTGCCGTTCACGAGGTTGTCCACGATGACCACGCGCTCGCCGCGCGCGGCCAGCTGCCGCACCAGCTCCGATCCAATGAAGCCGGCGCCGCCGGTGACGATGACCGCTGACCGCTCACTCCGCATCAATTCGCTCCGCTGACCGATGCCTGGTCCGGCTGAAGCCGGACACTACGTACCAACCTGATCTTTGTGGCCGTCACGCCATCGCACGAACCGGGCCGGCACACCGGCAACGATCGCAAAGGCGGGCACGTCCTGAGTGACGACGGCGCCAGCCCCGACAATCGCGCCCTTCCCCACCGTCACGCCCGGGAGGATGACGGCGTTGACACCGACATCGGCCCACGCGCCCACGCGCACAGGCTCGATCCGCAGATCCGTCTGAATGACCGGCACGTCGATCGGAACACCGGTGTGCTGCGATCCCAGCACCTTGGCGCCGGGGCCCCATCCGACGTAGGACTCGATCACCAGATCGCGCGCATCGAAATAGCTCTGAGGCCCGAGCCAGGCGTAGTCGCCGATGACACAACGGCCGTCGAACCGGCCCTGCAGGAAGGCCTGCTCACCGATGACGACACCATCGCCAATCTCGAACGTCTCGGGGTGCTTGGCCAGCGCGCCGCGGCCGATCCGCACGCCATGCCCGAACCGCTTGGCGAGCGCGCGCCACGTCGCCCGGCGCATGCGCGCGTCCTCATCGTTGTCCCCGTGCGCGTGTGTCGATGCCAGGTCGAGCAACTCGGCGCGCGAGTGCTCGCGCCGCAGCCGATCGGCCAGCGCAAGCTCCTCGGGAGGATCCGGAGTGACCTGCTGACGGCCGTGTATCGCGGCGACGACGCGTTCGCCTGCCGGCGGAGGTTCCATCATGCTCGCGGGGAACGCATCAAACCCGCCCATTCTAGCAGCCCTAGCCGACTGACACGATCAACGCAGGGATCGCCGAGAAGCAGAGGTACGCAGAGGGGATCCGAGTCGGTGCCATGGGTGACGCCGGCCTCTGGCTGCCTACGGCCGGCACATGGATCAAGGAGAGTCCGCAATTCGCAAGCGACATGAGAACCACGCGGATGCTTGCGATTGCGAACTCTCCTCGATCCATTCCGCGCGTGAGCGCGGTCACCCGTGGCTCTGTCTCCGCGTCCCTCCGCCCCTCAGCGATCTCTGCGTTAAGGGCTCGAACGAGAATAGGGTTACCACCTTGGGCGTCGAGGCACCCGCCCGGCAAGGCGCGAGAAGCGCGCATACCGGGTGTATGGAAGCGACGAGCAACGCAGCCGGGCGGGATGCACGCGGTGCTTCATGGCTGACGGCCCGGCAGGGTCAGGCTCGCCGGACGTCCCATGACACCCAGCTGCGCCAGCCCGCGGAGATCCAGCGGCGCGAACTCCGCGGCGCCGGCCAGCGCGCCGGCCTGACGTGCCACGAAGAGATGCGGCGCGAGCAGACGGTCGCTGTCGTAGATCGCCACGGTCGGCACGCCCATGAACGGCGCCAGCCACGCCAGGCCACCGCATGCGCTCAGGAAGAAGCGAGACCGGCCGATCAGCGCCATCTGCACATCGAGATTGGTGCGGGCCGTCATGAGCGCACGCGCGCTCGTGACTCCTGGAATGGCGGCGAGATCGAAGTCACGGTGCTCGTCGATCCCCAGGTCGGCGTCGAGCAGCACCACGGGAGCCATCGACGCCGCCTGCGTCACGAGCATCCGGGCCGCCTCACGGGTTGCGTCACCGGTCGATAGCGCCGGGCCCGCGTACACCTTCACGGCGATGAAGTCGTTCGGGATGCCAGCAAGAGCGGCCAGTGCTGCCGCCGACACGGCCTGCGCGCGATCGTAGTGTCCGGCTTCAGCCGGACCAGGGCCAGAAGACGCTACATAGCGAGTGTGCCGCCACAGGAGATCGAACGGCAGGTTCCCGTGCCACACGTTTCTGAACAGTCGGAACATCAGCGACGGGTGGCAGACCGCTGAATCACCGAGGCCCAGGCGCAGGCGCGCGGCGCGCAGCAGCTCCTCGTCGAGGGCGCTGGTGGCGGACTGTTTCTGACCGCCGCCCTCCCCCTCCGCTCGCCGCTGCGCGTTTCGCGCCGCAAGATCCGCAGGCGTCGTCACGTCAAAGATGTCGACATAGCCGCCGGCGACGTCCTTGTAGGCGGCCTCCATACCGCCGCGGGAGAGGATGACCAGCCGGTCGCGCCGGATGCCGTGCGCGTCCTGAAACCATCGGAGAAAGGGAATCCAGTAGAGGACTTCGTAGCCGACCTCGGCGAGCCATGGCCCGGCAATGATCGGACCGGTCCCGCCAGCCAGCCGGGCGATCTCGCGGTCGATGTCCTCGGCCTCGCGGCGAAAGGCCCGATGCTCCTGTTCACGGGCGTGCCGCCGCAACATGCGGACGAGCGGCTTTGGCGCCGACTGGATCCGTCGTGCGGCCTTCAGCCCGAGGTTGCACACGGCGTCAAAGCGGCTCATGGTCGTGGCACGGGCCTGGAACTCATCTCATAACTCCACGCGGCGACAGGGAGGATGCGTTCTTCGCGCGGCGGGTCGCGGCGCCCGGCCAAAGGTCTCTCCGGCGCTCACCTTCCGGTCCGTCGCCGCTCCGCCGTCGCGAGGGCCTGACGCTATCGCTTCTCCCCCGCGGCTCGCATCGCCTGCGAGGCCGTTGGCCCTCTGTCGCGTCGCGCGGGCTTGCGACACGCCGCGCTCCAGAACGCATCCTCCCTGTCGCCGCGCAGCCTGAGCCACACGCTGCGTTCCCGCAGGCGTCTCCGCGCGGATCGGCCGGCGTCGGGCCTCTCACGAAGCGAAGCGTTCGAGGCGTGCCGACACGCGTAAGGGGTGAAACCACGAGGTGACTGAGGGCCTCAGCGAGGTTGAGGGTGCGCGTGAGCGCACCCGACCCGAGCGTCGAGCGGTCGCGGGTAGTCGTCCGAGTGGTTTCCGGCGCGCCGAGAGCTTCGCGGAGTGAGAGGCCCGACGCCGGCCGCACTGAACAGGGACGCCTGCGACTGGCAACATCAAGGGGAAATGGCGAGTTCATGAGGTCGCTTCTACGGTTCATGGGAGCGCGCGATGATGCGATTGAGCGTCTCGTCAGGTACGCATGCGGGCGCACCTGCCGGACTCAGGAAGCGGACGATCTCGTCCACGCGAAGATCGGCGGCCAGACACGCGAGATGACGACGCGAGTCGTCTGTGGCAATCGCACCCGAGCGATCGAGCAGCTGCATCAGCGCCGCCGAACGGTGCCACACCGCGGCTTCGAGCCCCGTCACGCGAGCGACCGACGAGGAAATCACGTGCGCGCGCACCGTCACGATCGCGGCCGGATCTTCGCCGGCTTCGAGGCGCCTCATCACGTCGGAGGCGCTGCCGAGCGCGGCGGCTTCGGCGAGATTGCGCGCCGGACCATGAGACCACATCGTGTGGCCCAAGAGCTCGGACACGGAGAATGCCGCCGTGGCCGCCGTGGCCGCACAGATCGGCAGCGCCACGGCGAGCACGAGCACGAGCGACGGCTGGTTAGTTCTCGGCAAACCACTCGACCCATCCACTCGTCACCGCCGGACGCGCCGGATGGCTCCGGATCGCGTCGTTCTGCAAGTGGTTCTTCAGCGCGATCGCACGCGGGTTGGTCGGCACTTGATGTTCGCGCGCGAGCCAGTCGTCCACATAGGCCCACTCGTTGCGCAGCACAGCTGCCGAGTCACGCAAACCCACATGGATACCCACCGCGCGAAACGCCCACGCGCCGGACAGAACGACGAGCAGCATCGCCGCAACCGCCTGCTGCCGCGCTGAGGCACGAGTCATCGATTCAAGGACGCCGGTCGCCCCGACAGTGAGCGCCACCGCGAAGAACGCGCCAGCGGGGCTCACGATGACGTCCTTCGTATACGCGTAGCTGATGACCGAGTTGGCAAGCGCCACGGCGATGAAGACGATGACCAGCTGGTCGTCCCGGTTGAATCGACGTGCCCGCCAGTCCAAGCGTCGATGCCAGACGTAGAACGCGATCACCAGTGTCCCCAAGCCGGAGGCCACAAGATTCACCAGCCCGGCCACCGACGACTCGCCCTGGACGATGCCGCGGGTCACGCCCCAGATTCCCGCACGCGGCTCAGAGAACAGCACGGAGAGGAAGGACGAGACCGCGTTGTAGATGTAGAACGGGAGAGCGCTTCCGCCGAACATCCTCGCCAGCTGGTCAGGCTCACGTGTGGAGAACCCGAACCCCGAGCTTCGTTCCTGGAGTCCCGGTGCGCCCACGTGCAGCACCACGAATCGCACGAACAGGTAGCCCGCGACAAGCAGGACGATGGTGGCGATCCCCCGGCGCGAGACACCACGTGCACCCGCAAGGTACGCCGCCACGACCACCACCGCGACCAGAAGCCCGCTCTCCACGGTGAGCGCCGCAAAGACGAACAGCATCGCCGCCGCGACATCGCGCCACCAACGCGGCGCGCCGAGCGCCAGGTCGGCCGCGAGATAGCAGCACACCAGGATGGTCATGAACGTGTTGATCGGGAACGCCTCGCGCACGGTGCCGGCAAAGGTGTGGATCCCGATCAATGCCGCCAGTCCGAGCGGTACGGCCGCGGCGGCAGCCGGCGTGCGCGGCCGGACGAGCCGGAGAAAGAGGATCGTCAACACCGCAAACTGCCCGACGTGCCAGCCGCGAAACCATTCGTAGTAGTGACCGCCGGATACGTCGTACACGACGCGGATGTGCGCCCACAGCAGCGGTCTCAGAAACGCGCGCGTGCGGAACTGCTCGTAGACGAGAGATCCGAGGGTGCCATCCGCCGCCTGCACGAGGTTGCCGTAGCTGTCCGTCACCTGGATCGGCAGGTCGAGCAGAAAGTAGCCCATGCCGAAGACGACGAGCGCGGCGTAGGCGTAGGACAGCCACGTCCACTGACCGGGCGAGGACGCGGCACGATCGTCTGCGATGGCAGTGGTCACGGCCTGGCGAGCACGGCCTGTAAGGCGGCGCCCTTTCGACACCGCGAGGCATCGCCGACACGCGTTCGCACCGCCTTCGCGCTCACGTCGGCGGCGAGACACGTGAGGTTCTCGTCCGCAGACGCGGCCCCGCGCGAGACCAGGTAGTCCAGCACCGCCGCCCCGTCCACGATCACCGCGGTCTCGAGCGGTGTCGCGAGGATCGGCTGATCGGACAGGATGCCGCTCCGGATGAGACCCACCGCGTTGACGTCCGCGCCGCTCTCAACCAGACGCGCGGCTCCGGCGGCGTCGCGAAGCGCAATCGCCTCCGACACGCTGCGCGGCTCCCCCATCGTGAGCGCGTGAGCTCCCGCGGCCTCGCTGCAGGCCACGATCGCCAGCGCCGCGGTGACCGCGAGCGGAGGCAGCGCGAGCAGCAGATTTCTGATCACCAGTCGATGTCGAACCACTGCGTCCAGGCGCCCGTCGGCTGAAACGGCGTCGGATGATTCCAGACCGCGTCGCGCCTCAGCGTGTCACGCAGGGCGTGCGCCTCGCCGCCGCGAAGCACGATGCGCTGCCGGTCGAGCCATCCGTCAACGCCTACCCACTCGGCCCGTTGCTGGGCGGCGGTCCACCGCAGGTTGTAGTGATTGCCGGCGACGCGGAACGCCCACCCGCAGGTGAGCACGGTGAAGAGCACGACCGTGACGGCCAACCTCCGCGGCGCCGCGTCACGCCACCATGTCCGCGACGCGGCATACACGGCCAGGCCAAGAAACACGCCGGCCGGGCTCATGATCACGTTCTTCGTGTAGGGAAAGCTGATCGCCGCGTTGGCGGCGAGGACGGCGGCAAAGAGCAGCACCAGACGATCGTCGTGGTCGAAGGTCCACGTGCGCAGCCGTGCCCGCCGCGTCCACACGAACCAGGCGAGCAGCGCCGTTGACGCCGTCGACGAGAGCACCGACACCGCGGTCCAGGGGTGGATGTCGCCGACGGTGGCCTCGTAGACGAACCGCCACACCCCGCCCTTCGGCTCCGAGAAGAGCACCGTCGAAATCGAGCTGGCGACGTTGTAGGCGTAGAACAGCCAGGCGCGGCCGCCAAAGCGCGCGATGAGATCGGCCGGCTCGAGCGTGCTGAACCCGAAGCCGGACGCGCGCTCGGCGAGCGACGGCGCGCCCACGTCGAGCAGCCACATCCTCGCGACGAAATAGATCACCAGGCTCGCCGTCATCGCGAGCACCCCGTTCCGCGACACGCCGCGCATGCCGATCAGATACGCGGTCGCGCAGATCACCCACACCAGGATGCCGCTCTCGACCGTGAGCGCCGCCACGACGAACAGCACCACCGCGAGCGCGTCGGTGGACCAGCGCGGCCGTGCGTTCAGGGCGATGGTGGCTGCCGCCACGCAGCAGATGGCCACGGTCAGGAACGAGTTGATCGGAAACGCTTCGCGCAAGGTCGGCACGAAGGTGTGCACGCCGATCAGCACGGCGAGCGCCAGCGGCACGAGCGCGGCATCGAGCGCGGTCCGCGGACGCATCAGCCGTACGCACAGCACGATCAGCACGACCACCTGCGCGACGTGAATGCCGCGGAACCAGAGATAGTACTGGCCGCCCGACAACTCGTAGACGATCTTCACCTGCGCCCAGAGCAGCGGCCTGAGGTAGGCCCGCTGAGAGAACTGGTCGCGGAGAATCTCGCCGAGCGGCGGCTGCTGGATGGCGAGCAGATTGCCGAAGCTGTCGCTGACCTGGACGGTCAGACCCAGGAGGAAGTACCCGAGCACAGCCGCAACGAACAGCCCGTACGCGTAGGCCAGCGCCTCCCATCGCCGCTCGGATGTCAGCGATAGCACGGCCAGCCGGTGGCAATGTCGAAGCGAGCGGGTGGAAGGCCGGTGCGGACGAGCACGGTGACCGTCCGCTCGGCATCGATCGGAATCTCGGTCAGCGTCCGGAAGTTGGCGGCAACGAAGTCGTGCAGCCCTGAAAACCCCTTGCGCCAGTCCGCATACTGGTCGCTCAAGAGCAACACGAAGGCGACTACCTGCTGCCGGACCCGGTCGACCATCCGTTGCTGATCCTCCTCGGATTGGTAGTAGCCCTCGATGAACGTGCTGTGGCCGGCTGAAAAGGGCCGCTGCGCATAGACGTACATCTCCGGCGCGTTACCCGCCACCAGCAGCCGGTGACGCCGCGTCGTGCACCGATCGAGATAGTCGAAGAAGCCGACGAGCATCTGCAGTCGCCCGTCTGGCAGCTGCTCGCGCGTGTATCTGGCGGTGAGCTGGGCGGTCTTCTCGCGCACGAGCTGCGGCAGGTAGCCGACCCCGAGCCAGATGTTGGTGCGCGCCAACTGCTCGCGCGCCAGGCCAACGGTGCTGATCGATGTGCCCGCAACGAACGCCACCACGGACGCGAGCGCGACAACGGTTCCGCGCAACGCCACGGGCGTGATGCGAAGCGCCCTCCCCACGAGCCAGGCGCCGACGAGAGCCGCCGGGACCACGGCATCGGGCAGGCGTGCCGCGATGGGATCGCGAGGGAGGTAGACGTTGACCACAATCGCCATCCTCGCCAGCGGTGCCACGATTGCGATCTCGCTCGCCCGGCCGCGGCGGACATCGAGCGCGAGCACGGCGAGGGCGACGATCGGCAGCACGTGGAACAGGTAGAAGAGGCGGGCCTCGTCGCCCTGCCCGAGCGATTGCAGATGGAGCTGCGTGCGATCGGCTTCACGCCCGCTGAACTCCAGGGCCGAGCGCACGTAGCTGACCACGCCCTCGTGAGCCTCGACGTACGCGACGTACGGCACGAGCACGAGCAGGACGAGCGCGCCAAGCGTGAACGCTCTCATCCGAGTCGTCTTCTGGTCCGGCGCGGGCGCGAGCACGACCGTCAGCATCGCGGCCACGCCGAGATAGAGGCCGTGATCGTGGCGGAACAGGAACGCGACACCGACGAACACGGCGACGGCGATGAGCCGGCGGAGCGTTGGCTGCCGTACCCAGGCCCACATCAGCAGCGGCCCACTGCGTAGAGGAGGGCCTTCGGATACCCGTACGGGCGTGGAAAGGCGGCCACACACAACAGGCCCGCGATGCAGGCGACCACCAGCGACCGCGACGCCCGCCACGCGGCGATCACCACGCACGCTGACGCAAACCCGTAGGCCACCGCCACGAGCGTCGCCTCAGCGAGGAGCGTTTGGCCGAGTATCAGTTGGGATCCCGCCGACAGGGCGTACATCAGGGGCATGCCAGGGTCGACGAAGTCCCGCGTTGGCCATTCGCCCATGAGCATCTGTTGCGCCCCGGCCAGGTATAGATAGTGGTCGTTGGAGAAGCCATTCAGCGCGAGGTATCTGAGACTCGCGGTCACGACGCCAGTGAGGGTAGCGGCCACCACAACGGCCCACGTCATGCGCGGCTGTTGGTCGGTTCCGCGCGGTGCCGTGGTGTCTATCGAAAGCACGGCCAGCCCGTTGTCTGATCAACTCCGGTCGCGACGCGTGCGCGCTCAACGAGGATGCGTACGCCCTCCATCCCTGGAATCGGCACGTCGGTGACCGCGTCGTACGCATTCGTGATGTGGGCCAGGAGCATCGGGAAGCTCCGGGCGAACGCGGCCTGCTCGTCGAGCACCAGCAGCACGAATGGCACGGACTCTCGGCGCATCCGCGACAACGTCAGCGACTGCTCCTCCGCCGACGAGTAGAACGCTTCCATGAACGCGACATGGCCGCCGGCGAATCCGCGGCGACCCAGGACGAAGACATCGGGATATGAGCCAGAGACGAACAGCCGATCGCCCGGCACCGTGCAGCGATCGAGATAGCGAAAGAAGGGCACCAGTCCCGCCGAAACGCGGCTCGGAAAACGAACCACGTCGATCTCTTGACGGCCGGCGACCGTGGCCATGTCGCCGACGTGTTCGCGGACGTGGTCCCAGTCATCGAACACGCCGACCGCGTCCAGCTTGTCGCTCACGTCGCCGACCTGCCACACAGCAACGGCCGTCACGACCAGCAGCGATGCCGCGACCCCTCGCGCCAGGATCGAGGCCACGGTCCAGCGTGTCCGCGCCGACCACGCGAGGCCGAGCAACCATGCGCCCAATAGACACGCCGGCACGATCGCATCCGGAAGACGCGTCGCGAGCGGCTTGCGGAGAAACCCGACGTCCACCGCCAGCGCCATGAGGGCGATGGCGACAACGGCCGCCGACTCCCCCGCCCACTGTTCGCGCTTCGCCACGCGGCGCCACACGGCCAGACCCACACCGATCAGCGGCAGCGCGAAGAACAGGTAGTACAGCCACGCCTCCGCGTTCTCAGCGCTGACGGTCGCCGGCCCATGAAATGACGGCCAATCACGCAGCACGTTGATGTCAGCCTCACGCCGGGAGAACGCGACGGCGGATCTGAAGTAGGGAACGAGCCCCGCGTAGTACTGCACCGCCACCGCCCACGGCAGGATCAGCGCGGCGACAACGACACTGAATTCAGCCAGGCGGCGCGCGGCGGCGCGAACGTCCGGTGCGCCAAGGGATATCGCCGCGGCGCATGCCACTCCGATGTACAGGCCGTGGTCGTGCCTGACGAGAAACGCGATCGCGGCCAATACGGCGGCAAGGAGAATCCGGCTCCGCGATCCGCGGGCTGCAACCGCCACGATGACGCACGCGGCCACGCCGTAGAGCAGCATCTTCGGATAGCTGTAACTCCGCGGCGACGCCAGGACCTCCAGCAGCACGACCGCGCATCCGATGAACGTCCAGCGCGCGAGCTTCGACGCGCACACCGCCGTCGCCGCCGCGCCAATCCCGATGCCCACCGCAACGACGGCCATCTCGGCTCCCACCACGTCGCCGAACAGGGCACGTGCCAGTGCCGACGGCACATAGGTGAGCGGCATACCTGGATCGACGAAATCGCGCACCGGCCACGCCCCAAGGAGGATCTGGCGCGCGCGAGCCACCACGACGTAGTGATCGTTGGGAAACCCGTTGAACGTGACGAGCTGCCAGAACATCGCGACCAGGCCCGCGGCGGTGGCGACCACCCACTCGCGCGTGCGCAGCCGCTCTATTTCCACGGCCTGGTGACGCCGTCGCAGCTCAACACCGCGGACTCGGGCCGATACAGGTCCAGGACCGCGTTGATGTTCTCGGCGCCTTCGAGCTGCGAGAGGCATCGCAGTCGCACCCACTCGGCCGGCTCCGGACGCGGTGCGGCCCACAGGAGGATCTCGACGATCTCCGTGCGCCCGGCCGCGATGGCGGCCTCGACGGGCGTCAGCTCGGCGCGATCGTTGAACAGCAGGTCGGCGCGAATCTCACGGCGCGCATACGGATCCTCACCCTGGCGTATCAGCCGTACGACGGTTGCGCGATCGCGAAGCGCAGCGGCCTCCGACAGGTTCACCGGCTCCACGCGCCACAACGGATGGTCGCCGCCCACCGCGCCGATCATCATCCCAGCGGTGAGAACGCCGAGAATCACCGCGGGCAGTGACACCACGACCGCCGGGCACGCCGCGATCAGTCGCCGTACCATCGGCTTCTCCACTCGGGCGCGAGCTGAGGATTTGGAACGGGCGCGTCGAGCGCATCGTTCCTGAGGCGCTCGATGACCGCCAGCGGTTCCGGCCTGGTCGGCCACCGGCCCTCACGTTGCCAGGCCATGGGCAGCTCCGCCCAGTCGTTCCGCGTCCTGAACGCGTGCTCGCTGATGACGTGATGCACGCCGGAGGCGCGCATCACCCATGCCGACGCGAGGACCAGCAGCCCCACCGATACGACGAGGGCCCTGACGGCGCCGCCTGCGCGGGCGCTCGTGAGCAGCGTGCGCATTGCCGCGTACGCCACGAGCGCGTAGAAGACACCTGCCAGCGCGACGATGTCGTCCTTCGTGTAGGAGAAGGACAAGGCGGCGTTGGCAAGCAGCACCGCGACCGCGATCAGGGCCAGCCGCTCGGGCCGCCCGAGCGGCTGGTCTTGCCGCCACCATCGGATCGCCGCCCACCCCATGACCGCGGTGAGTCCGATGGACGACAAGACCGCCAGATACTCGCGCGGCTGGACGTCATCGCGCATCCACGCGCGAACCGCGACGAACACCCCTTCCCTCGGCTCCGAGAACAAGACCGACAGCAGCGAGGCGGCGACGTTGTAGGCGTAGAACACCATCGGCGCGTCGCCAAAGCGCTTCTGAATCTCCGACGGCTCGAGCCGCTCGAGAAGAAAGCCCGTGCTTCTCTCTGTCAACGACGGCAAGCCGGTGTCGAGATACCAGAACCGCAGCAGGAAGTAGCCGCCGAGCAGCGCGGTCACGAGGACCACTCCGCGCGTGGAGACGCCGCGACATCCACAGAGCCGCCCCGCGACGATGACCACCCACACCAGCACACCCGATTCGAGCGTGAGTGCGGCACAGGTGAAGGTGATCGCCGCCAGGATGTCCGCCCACACGCCGCCACGCGAGAGCGTGAGATTCACCGCCACGAGCGTGAGCACCGCGATCTCGAGAAAGTGGTTGATCGGAAACGCTTCGCGAAGGAAGCCCAGGAAGGTATGCAGCCCGATCAGCACCGTCAGCGCAAAGGCCGCGGCGGCGGCATCGACGCCCGACTCGACGCGCAGCGCACGGGTGAACAGCAGCACCAGCGACACCAGGAGCAGCACGTGGAATCCGCGGTACGCAAGCCGGTAGTTGCCCTGCGACAGATCGAAGAGCGCCTTGATCTGGGCTATGCGCAGCGGCCGCAAGTACGAGGTGGCGCCGAGGGCGTTGCGGAACGACTGGGTGACCGAGGGCGATTCCTGGGCCGCGAGCATCTCGCCAAGGGAATCGGACACCTGCACCGGCACGCGCCACAGGTCGAAGCCAATCGCCGAGGCCAGGACGGCGGCCAGCACGAACACGGCGGCGCGGCTCGCGGCGGGCGGCATGGAGCGCGTCACCGCGGGTGGTGGAATCCGTGCGTCACGCGGTGCGGGCTGATGAGAGCTTCTCGAGAACGAGCACGCGGCCCTTGTTCCCCCAGTCCATCCGCGCTTCGAGATCCGGACGCGTTCGGCAGCCCTCGAGCACGAACATCAGCCGGAGCATGTCCTTGTTCAACAGCGTGATGTGCGAGGGGTCGACCTCGAACTGCGTGGTGAAGTCGAGCAGGCTGGCCGGTTCGGGGTGGAAACGCGTGGTCACGTAGATGAACCTCGACGTCATCCGGACCATGTTCGCCACCGCCTGCCTGACCTGCAGCACGGTCAGGTGCTCGAGCACCTCGCGACAGATCACGAGGTCGTAGGCGTTCGCGGGCTTCAAGGTCTGATCGGTGACCTGGCCGATGACGATGCGGTCGCGGGTTTCGGGTGTGGCGATGCGAAGGCTGCTCTCGGCGAAGTCGATGCCGTCCACCTCGACGCCGAGCTCCCACAGCAGGTGCATCAGCGCGCCGGGACCGCAGCCGAGATCGAGTGTCTTACTGGGCTGAAACACGTCCTTGATCAGCGCCGGGTTCTTCGCCTCGATCCGCCGGCGGGTCTCGAGCGAATAGTTGTTCCCCTCGTCCCGCCACTCGCCGGTGAAGTACTCGGAATCGTAGTGTCCGGAGGTGACCGGCTGCTGGGCGAGGACGCGGGTTTCGAATTCGGTGATGGTCATAGCTGATTCTGCTGCTCCCGTGTGAACTGCTCCAGGATCCGGCTCGACGAATCGAGCACGGTATCCAGATAGACGACCTCGATGCCGTGCTCGGCGCAGATCGTGACCTGGTCCGGCGGCAGCCGGCCGACCCAGTCGCGCCCCTTCACGTAGTACCGCGGTTGCAGCTCGCGAAGAATGGTCTCGGTGTCGAACTCGTTGATGTGGGTGTAGGCGATGAAGCGGATGGCGTCGACGACCGCCGCGCGCTGATCCTCTGGCAACAGGGGCACATGCTTGGTGCGGACGTAGCGATCCGACGCGACATTGCACAGCAGCGGCACGCCGAGCTCGCTCGCCGCCCGGAAGTACTCGATATGTCCCCGATGCAACGGGTCGAAGGCGCCGTCCACCATGGCCACCGCTCCGCGGTAGTCCTTGAGCTGATCGAATAACAGGATCACGACTTGACGAGCAGCCCCTTCTGCTTCAGCTCGTCGAGCGCGCGGTCGAAGAAGTCGGTGGCGACATCCGGGGTGGTCTTCGCCCATTCCACGAGCTCGACGAATCCCTGATCGAGCGAGACCTTGGGCGTGAATCCCAGCGTGGTTCTGGCGCGCGTGATGTCGGCCGTGTTGTGCCGGATGTCGAACGTGCGTCCTGCGTGCGTCACGGTCGGCTCGATCGATGTGCCCAGAATGCGGTTCAGCGTTTGCGCGATCTCGAGAATCGTCACCGTCTCACCGGAGCCGACGTTCACCGGCAGGAAGTCGGCGCCGGATGTCTCGAGCATCAGCACCAGGCAATCGGCCACGTCGTGAATCGAGACGAAGTCCCGAAGCTGTCCGCCGTCTTCGAACACCACCGGCGGCCGGTCGTTGAGCAGACGGCTCAGCCAGATCGCCGCGACCCCGGCGTACGGGTTGCTGAGGCTCTGCCGCGGCCCGTAGACGTTGAAGAATCTGGGCGCGACCGCCGGGATGCCGTAGGTCTTTCCGATGAGCAGCACCATCTCTTCCTGGTGGTACTTCGTCATCGAGTAGATGTTGTCGCGATAGAGCGCCTTGTCCTCGGGCGTGGGAATCGAGACCACGTGCTCGTGGCACACCGGACAGCGTTGCTCCCAGTCATGCGCCGCCAGCTGCTCTTCGGGTCGAATCGTCGGCGCCACCGCGCCATGTGTCGCACAGCGGTACGCACCTTCACCATAGACGCCGATGGACGAGGCGACCACCACCTTCTTCACGTTGTGCTTGGCGTTGACGAGGATGTCGAGGAGCACGGCCGTGCCTCGGGTGTTGACGTCCACGTACCGATCCACCTGATACATGCTCTGGCCGACGCCGACCGCCGCCCCGAAGTGGACCACCGCGTCCGCGGCGATGACCAGCGGCTCGAACACGGCGCGGTCGCGAACGTCACCGCGGATGTACTGCACCTTCGGGTTGGCGTACGACGGCCACGTACCGGAACGATGCACTTGCGGCTCGAGGCAGTCGAGCACGGTGACCTGGTACTCGCGGGCCACGAGCGCATCGACGATATGCGATCCGATGTAGCCGGCGCCGCCGGTCACGAGAATCTGGCGAATGCTCATGCGGTATGTGACTCAGTGTGAAGGGAATCGTGACGGGTCGTGGGTTGCACGTCGAGCAGGCCATCGGCGCCGATCGTCCGCAGCGCCGAACGCGCCATCAGCAGGTGCCGCGGGGAGAACGCGCCCGGATCGCCGTAGTAGGCCGTCGAGCGAACGCCGACAAAGGGCGCCAGATACGAGAAGCCGCCGTAGGTGCCGACAAATGACGAGGCGCCGGCGACAATGGCCGTCTGCAGCGCGAGGTTCTCGCGAGGATGCATCTCCGAGGGAAGCCCGCGCACGTCGAGCGCGTGCCCGTCCTCGGTGGCGTGATCGTCGAGCTGCAGCCCCGTCGCCAGCGAGACGACCGGCCCGCGCGCGGCCAGCGCCTGCAGCGTGCGCTGCACGAACGCGCGATTCCGGTCGGTGGCGGGAAAGCAATCGTTGAAGTAGAACTTGACGGCCGTGTACGGCTGGGCCGGCGCCTCAAACCCCACCGCGCGCGGGATCTCGAGCGTCCGGTACTGCGCGTGCCGATGCACCCACCCCTCGTCCACATGCCCCCACCAGAACGGATTGAACAGACGGTACATGCTCGACGGGTGCAACATCGAGCGGCTCTGCACGTCGAGCGTCAGCTCCCGCAACAGTTGGCGCTCGAAGGCCAGCACCTGCGTCTGCTTCTGCTCGCCGTTGGCGGCGACGCGCTCGTCATGGCGGCGCCTGAACTCCTCGGCCGTCAGGTAGTCGAAGATCTCGCGATAGCCGGTCGCAAACGGCCGGTACCACGATGCCGTGCCGCCGCGCGACACGATCAGCAGCCGCTCCGGCGCCACGCGGTACGTTTCAGCGAACCAGCGCAGAAACGGCACCCAATACAGCAGCTCGAAGCCGACCTCACCGAGCCATGGCCCGGCGACGATGGTGTCGGTGCCTGACGCCAGCCGGCCAAGGTCGGTGTCCAGCCGGCTCGCGTGCAGGCGGGCCAGCTGCGCACTGATGCCGTGCCGGACCGACCGCGGCACGAGCCGCCGCACGATGTCCACGTCAGCGCCCCGCGAGCCGTCGCTCGGCTGCGGCCCAGTCATCGGGAGAATCAATGGAGAGTGAATCGGCCGCGTCCACAATCAGCGGCTGGCAGCGGTCGCCGTAGATGTTGCCGAACCGCTCGAGCGTCGTCCGCCAGCACGCATACGCCGTCCCGTCGCGCGAGTACGCAGGCCGTGCATCCTGACGACGAGTGAGGCGCGCCCCTTCCGGAAGAAAGGGCTTCAACACGCCATCATCGATGCGCATCACGTAGTCAGGCGAGAGATGACGGGGAACCTCCACGACCGTTACGACCGAGTCGGCCCCGGTGTCGCGAAGCAGCGTCACCACGTCGCGAATGTGCGAGGGACGACGCAGCGGCGACGTGGGCTGCAACAGCACGATGACGTCGGGCACCCAGCCGTCCGAGGTGAGGGCGGCGACCGCGTGCTCCAGGACCGGCAGCATCGGCGTGTCGTCCTGTGCGAGCGACGCGGGTCGCATGAACGGAACCTCGAGCCCGGCGGTGCGTCCCGCGTCGGCGATCTCCGCCGAGTCGGTGGAGAGAATCGCGCGATCGAGGATGCCGGAGTCCAGCGCGGCGCGCGCGGTGTACTCGATCAGGGGGCGCCCGCACAGCAGGCGCACGTTCTTGCCAGGCACCCCTTTCGAGCCACCCCTCGCCGGCACGATGCCAAGGACGCGACTCACGGACGTGGCGCGTTCTGCACGTAGCGGATCTCTCGAAACAGCTCGGCAACCGCCGCGGCATCGGGCAGCGCTGCGGCAAACGGAGCGACGGGACGACAGAGGTAGCTGACGTGGAGATGGTCGCCCGCATAGCTCGCGCGAACGATCTCGAAGCCCGACCGCCGCAAATACGCGGTCATCGTCTCCTGCGTCAGGTAGTACGGATGGTCGATCTTGGTGGCGTCCTCGACCGACCAGTTGCGCAGGTAGGCGGCGCGGAAGTCCACGATATCGATGAAGAAGAACCCGTGCGGCGTCAGGAGCTCACGCACGCGCTTCAGCGTCCCCGCGACATCGAGCAGGTGATCGACGGTCTGACAGATCAGCACCAGATCGAACCGGCGATCGCCGAAGTCGTATTCCTCGACCAGACCGGTGATCGTCTCGAGGCCGAACGCGCGCGCATGCTCGACTTCGAGTGGCGCCGGATCGATCAGCGTGCCGGAGAGGCCGAACGTCTGGGCGAAATGGCTCGCCACCACGCCGGTCGATCCCCCGATGTCGAGCAGCGTCTCGAGGCCGGCTCCACCGATGAAGGGCCGCGCGAGCTCCGCGCGATCGATCGCGTACTCGCGCTGCTCGGCCTGAATGGTCTGCGCGTCGATGAGCCTGCCGTGGAACGCACTGACGAGCGGCCGGTAGATGCCGTCATAGAAGCGGCCATACGCGCTCGCGGTCATCCGGGGATTCAGAAACACCAGACCGCACCGCGTGCAGGCGCTCGCCTGCGCGTGGTAGCCGTAGCGGTCGCGTTGTGTGATCGTGACGAGCAGGGTTTCGCCGCAGAGATTGCAGGCGGGCACCAGCTCGCTCGGCTGCCGCGTGTAGGGGAAGTCCAGCGCGTCGATGCGCTGCTTCCGTTCGGGCTGGATCGTGGTCAGCATCAGTAGGTGAGCCGCTTCTCGATCTTCAGTTCCGCCGTGGCCAGACAGTCCGCGATCCGCTGACCCGCGAGACCATCCCCGTACAAGTGATCGGCGGCCGCACGCCCGCGACGGAGGTGTTCGGCAATCGCGCCGGTAATCTCCATCCTGTCGTGCGCCACGTCGATGACGTTCTTCCCACGCTCGCGTCCCTGCTGTCGTGAGCCGATGTTCACGGCGGGTACGCCAAGGAACGAGCACTCGCGGATCGCGACGCTGGAGTTACCGACGATCGCGGTGGAATGCACCAGCAGCCGGAGGAAGTCCTCCGGAAACATGTTGCGGAACAGATGCAGATTCTGGGGCTTCTCGCGCTCGCGGAAGACGCGGATGCCCTTCGACGTGCCATCCGATCCGGCATCGACGTTCGGCCAGAACCACAGCACGGGTACGCCGACGGTCCTCACCGCATACAACGTCTCCTCGACCTGCTCGCGGGCCTCCTCGTGCTCGGTTGTGACCGGATGCTGCATCACCACGAGATAGCCCTTGGAGAGATCGGAGTTCGGACCGACGCCGCCGTACTTCTCGAACGGATCGAAGTCGAGCGCGGGCGCCGCCGCAACTTCGGCGGCGATGTCGACCGACGGACAGCCGGTGACCACGACCGTGGAGGCTTCCTCACCGAGCCTGATCACACGCTCGGCCGCGCCCTTGGTTGACACCAGGTGCAGGTTCGACAGCTTCGTCACCGCGTGACGGACCTTCTCATCGATCGATCCTGTGACCTCTCCGCCCTGGACGTGCGCCAGCGGAATGTTCATGTAGGACGCGGCGACCGCGGTGGCCAGCGTTTCGTAGCGGTCCGCGATCGTCACCACGGCATCGGGCTTCAGGTTGTCGAACACCGTCGCCAATTCGACGAGGCCAAGGCCGGTGGACTTGGCAGACGTGACCAGGTTCTCGCCTTCCAGCACCATGTAGACGCGTGCCGCGACGGGAAATCCATCGCGCTCAATCGCCTGTATGGCGTTGCCGTAGCGATCGAGCAGGGCCGACGCAGCTACCACGAGCTGCAGCTCGAGGTCCGGATGCTCCTGGATCGCTTTGAGTGCTGTGCGAATGCGCGAGTAGCTCGGGCGCGCGGTGACGACGACGCAGATTTTCCGATGTGGCACGTGTCTCGTTCAGGAGGAAGGAGTGAAGCCGTCGATGTCTTCCGCGGCCAGCAGCTGATCCTCGGCGACCGGCCTCGCCAGCCGCTTGCCGATCAGCTCCAGCAGTCGCTCCGGCGGCAAGCCGGTGCCCGGTTTCTTGAGTGCCAGATGCTCGCGCTCGAGCACGGTGCCGCGGGCCAGCGCCCGCCGCGCGACGACGCTTCGCGTGAACAGACGGCGGAGTGGCTCGACCTCTCGCGCGGAGGCATCTTTGTCGAGCGGGCTGCCGCGCATACGCTCGATGAAGCGAACGCCGTCAACGAGCTGTGTGAGCTCGGACGAGGTCACCGAGGCGATCACGTCGGGGCCGAACATCTCGCGCGACAGCGCGACGTGCAGCTCGAGGACATCGAGCCCGCTCGCCACGCCGGCGAGGCCCGGATAGATCGTGCCCGAATGATCCGACAGGCCGACCCAGCAGCCGTAGCGCTCGCGGTACTGAGGGATCAGATTGAGACCGACCCGCTCCGGCGGACACGGGTACGCCGTTGTGCACTGCAGGACGCCGACCTTCGAGCCGCGTGCCTTGACGCGCGCGACCGCGGCATCGGTCTCCGCCAACGGGCTCATGCCCGTGGAAAGCAGGACCGGCGCTCCGGTGTCCAGCACCCGATCGAGCAACGGCACGTTCGACACCTCACCGGAGGCGATCTTCCACAGCGGCTGACCGACGCGTTCCAGCAGCTCGATCGCTTCGAGCGAAAACGGCGACGACATGAACAGGACGTTCCGCTCACGACAGTGCTCGGCGAGGCCGCGCCACTCGTCCTCGGTGAACTCCATCCGCTTCCAGTACTCGTAGCGGGAGGCGTCCTGCCGGCTGAATGCGACTCGGAAGGGCTCGGCGGGAGTGCTCTCGGCCGACGCGATGTGCGTCTGGAACTTGACCGCGTCCGCGCCAGCGGCGGCGATCGCGTCGACGAAAGCATGGGCGAGACCGAGGCTGCCATCGTGGGTCAGCGCGACCTCGCCGATGACGAGGCAGCGCCCGGATCCGAGGCTGGCTAGAGCGGGGTGCACGGATGGCGCTGCGGTCATGAGGGTCGAATCAGTCCAACGGCGCCGAGCGCCTGCTTGGCCGCGGTCTTCATGCGGGCGAGGGCCTGTTGTGGCATCTTGCGGGCGACGCGAGAGACCTTGTCACGGCGCTTCGCGCGACTCTGGCCGTCCTTGTGCCAGATCGCACGGACGTTCTGCGCCCATTCGCGCCGCTTGATCGGGTTCCAATAGATCCGTTCGAGCCACGGCAGCCGGCCGGCAAGCACTAGAGCGTATACCACCGGGCGCAGCAGAAGCAGCCACGCCGGTGCCGGTTGCGGCCGCGCGGCGTCTCCGCCCCCGAGATCTTCGACCGCCGCGGCAAAGACCGGCGTCGCGGGAACACCCGCGCCGCGCGGGCGGATGAACTGCTCGACGAACGGACGATTCGCGCGCTGAGAACGGCCTCCAAGCGCCTGCGCCAATTGAGTGGCGTGCTCGTCCAGCGAGCGCGACACGTGCAGAAAGCCGTTGCCCACGCTGAGCAGATGATGAAAGTGGAACGTGCCTTCCTGGTTGTCGCGAAACTCCGGCAGCAGGATCGTGAAGACCGGCCGATCGACAATCGCCGCTTCGACGAGCGCGCTGGTGTTGAGGCCGATGACCGCGGCGGCGTGATACATCGAGTCGAAATAGTCGGCGCGGCTCTCGCGATCGACGGGGTTGGAGCCCCAGAACATCACACTGCCCGCCCGGGCGAGTGCGGCCAGCGCCTCCGGCGTCCACTCGTCGGAACGCTGGGGATGCGGCCGGACCAGAATCGCCGCGTCCCGAAGGCGCGCGTCCGTGGATCGCCGGATCGTGTCCACCCACTGCAGCACGAACGCCGCCTCGGACGGGCTGTTCTTGAAGAGCGCCGAGCAGACGTAGAGCAGAAACGGGCGTCCCGGCGGCAGCCCGACGCGCTGGCAGAAGACCTCGCGGGCGCGTGTCGGCTCACGATCGAACCACTGGTCGAAACACTGCGCGCCGGTGACGATCACCTGCTCCGGCGGGATGCCATGGAACCGTTCGGCCTCCGCCCGCTGCACCTCATTCCAGACGATGACCCGGTCGGGCACGACGCGGATGAGCGCCTTGCTGGACAGATGGTCCCAGCTCCACACGCACAGCGCGCTGCGGATCCCGAGCGCGCGCGCGGCGCGGACGTAGTCCAGCTGCGGCGACCCGAGCTCGATGAGCGGCGTGATCAGCAGCACGTTCGCGCGCTGGTCGCCGATGAACCCGTCTACGCCCGCCTGCCTGGGCACCGCTTGTTCAAGGCGCTCGAGCGCGCGGGTGACCAGGCCGCGCAACGGCAGACGCGCGAGCGCCAGCACCAGGAACGGCGTCCGATCGTAGGCGCGCTCGCGGATCTTCGGCGTCGCCTCGTAGCGCGGGTCCGAGTAGCGAAGGTAGTCGAGGCCGATGCGCAGCGCGCCGGCGAGCCGGCGGTAGCGGCCCCACTGGAGAATCGGCGTGAAGCCGACCGTCACGTGCACCGGATGCCGGGCGGCCAGTCGATCGACCAGCTCGCGGCCGCCGAGCGTCTCCTCGCGGTCCGCCGCCAGGTGAATGCGATGACCGCGGTCGGCCAGGGCGCTGATCACCGACTCGAAGTTCCTGAAGTAGGTGAAGTGCCGCGCGATGAACAGGACTTTCATGCCGGCGAATCGACGTGGTCAGTGGCGGACGGCAGGATGGCGGCGCCCCCGAGGGCGCCAAGCGGGTCGATCGCGCGGAGATCGGCGATCGCGAAGCGGCCGCCTCCCATCCGATGATACGCGCGCATCGCCACCGCCACGTGTGCGTGCAGCCACTTGGGATCGACATACAACGCGGAGGTGTCGACGCCGAGCCGCGGCGCCAGCCATGCAATGCTGCCGCAGGTGCCGACGAACGCCTTGGCGCCGGCGACGATCTGCGTCTGCACGCCGAGGTTGTTGCGTGGTGTCATCCACGACCGCGCGCTGATCACGCGGCCACGCGTCGCGAAGGTGTAGTCGGCGTGATCGTCTTCGAGCACGAGGCCGGTATCGAGCAGCACGACCGGCAGCCGTTCGGCGAGCGCCGCCACGGTGGCGCGGAGATGGGCGCGAATCTCCGGAGTATCGGGCAGCGACCGCGCGGCGTAAAACTTCACCGCCACATACTCCGGCGGCAACAGCGCCGGATCGATAATCGCCGGCGTCGTCATGGTCGCAAAACGGAGGTGCGCGTCCATGAATCCCATCGCCCGCTGGCCCGACCAATAGAGGGTGAACAGCCGGTACATCAACCCGGGGTGCAGGACGTCGAAGTCCTTGGTCCCGATCCGGTGAGCGACGGCGTCGAGGACATCGTGGTCGAGGGGCGAGGGCTCGTAGTGCTTGGTTACGCCACGCGCGGCGTTGCGGCGGGCAAAGTCGGCAGGATCGATGTCGTCCCAGATCTCGACGTAGCGCCCCGCCACGCCCTGATACCACGAGCCGACGCCGCCGCGCGACACCGCCACGACGCGGCCCGGATCGACATGGAACGCCGTCTTCAGCCAGTGGAGGAACGGCACCCAGTACAGCGTTTCGAAGCCGACCTCGGAGAGCCACGGGCCGGCGACCAGGAGCCGGTCGCGAGCGACGATGGTCTCGATCTCGCGCTCGATGCTCCACTCGGTGCGATAGAAGCGCCATCGCTCTTTCAGATGCGCCCGCCGGCGCGAGCCGGCGCGCAGCGGACGCCGCACCGCGCGATACGGCACCTTCGCGGCGTTGACCAGATGGTTGCGTCCGCTTTCGCCGATCCGCCGGCCCCAGTGCCACACGCTTCTGATCTTCTTGTGCGCGACCTTGAAGGCCCATCGCAGGCCGTTCAGCAGCCAGCGGGCCCGCGCCACGGTGCGGCGCCATGCGAACCGCGCGAGATTGCCGGCGATCGTCAACCAGCGGTTCACCGGTCGGCTCCAACCGATGTCTGCCCAGTCCCGGCAAAGCCCAGACGCAGGATATCGGCGGCGCGAAGGTCCACCTCGGTGAACGTGCCGCAGCGCAGCGCGGAGAAGACCCGCTTCGCCACCTCCAGATGATCGAAGCGGAACCCGCTGGCGTGCGAGTAGAACGCGACGGTGTTGGTGCCACAGAGCGGCGCCAGATACGAGAAGCCGCCGTAGGTGCCGACGAAGCCGCGCGCACCGCGGATCACTTCGGTCTGGACGGCGAGATTGTTTTCCGGCGTCATCAAGTGATCGATCGAGTGCAGCCGTCCACGGACGCTCGGCGGAAAGTCCGAATGATCGTCGAAGCGCTGCGCGGTGTTCAGCAGCACGACGTCCACGTGCTGCGCCAGGTCGGCGAGATACGTCGCGACGAACGCACGGTTCTCGGGAGTCGGCGGCAGGGCCGAGTTGCCGTAGAACTTCGCCGCGACGTACCGCTCGGGAAGCTGCGCCAGGATGCCGCTCGGCGCGGGCGCGGGAATCGGCGCGAATGCGGAAAACGCCTCGATGAGGGTGACCGGCGTGCGCTGCAGCCAGAAGTGATCGAAGAGCTGGTACATCTGCGAGGGATGCAGCAGCTCGGCGCCCGAGAGACCGCGCCTGGCCTCCACGCGGGCGAGGATCTCTCGATCGAACGACGACACCTCGACGTGCTTTTGCCGTCCCTGCTGTTCCATGATCCGCCGCTCGTTGGCGATGCGGAATTCGTCGGGCGTGAAGTAGGAAAAGATCTCCTCGTAGTGCGGCGTGATGTGGCGGTACCAGGGGGCCGCGCCGCCGCGTGAGATCACGACCAGGCGATCGGGATCGAAGTTGCCATAGGCCTTGGCCCAGGCGAGGAAGGGGATCCAGTACAACAGCTCGAAGCCGGTTTCCGACAGCCAGGGACCGAGGACGATCGGCCGTCCGCTCCGCCCGAGCACGGTAACCAGCTCTCGCGTCTCCTTGGCTTCCCGGAACTCGGTGCCCGAGAGCGTCTTCGCCGGATCGCGCTGACGGCCGGCCTTCGGCGTCAGCGTGGACGCCGCCACCGGCGTGGCCACCTTCCGCCGCTTCCCGGAGGAGATGAACTGATCGGTCACCATCTGCTTGACCCGACGAAGCGCCGAGAGCTTCTTGCGCTCGTACTGTTTTCGCAGACGGCTCTTGGTCCGCTTGCGCCAGGGCTGCGTGCGCAGTTGCACCGACAGCACACACGCCAGCGGGAACAGCACGAGATACACCGCACGCGCGGCCAGGCCTCGGCGTTCGGGCACCGGCGCGGGAAGGCCGGCGGCCTGCTCGATGGCCTCGACGAAGCGCGGTGTGGCCGCCTCGTCCCGGCCGAACGGACGCACGAAGCCATCGACGAATCGAGCGGCCTTCGGGTCTCCCCCACCGTGGCCGGCCAGCGACTCAGCGAGCAGCGGCACATGCTCGTCCAGGCTTCGTGCGGTTCGCAGCAGCCCGCCGTTGACGTCGAGCAGGTAGTGAAAGTGCAGCGTGCCTTCCTGGTTGTCGTCGGAGATTTCCGGCAACAGCACCGTGTGCACGGGCTTCCCAACGACGGCCGCTTCGATGAACGCGCTGGTGTTGAGACCGACCACCGCGGCGCTGTAGTACATCGAGTCGAAGTAGTCCTCTTTCGCCTCGGCATCAACCGGATGCGCGCCCCAGAACGCCACGTTCTGATAGCCGGTGAGATCGATCTGCTTCCACTCGTCGAGACGGGCCGGGTGCGGCCGGATCAGAATGCCGATGTCCTTGAGTCGAGGATCGGCGCTGCTCCGGACCGCCTGAAGCCATCGCTCCACGAACGCCGGCTCGAACGCCGTGCCTCGGAAGAGCGAGGAGCAGACATAGAGCACGAACGGCCGGTCGGATCTGAGGCCGACACGATCGCAGAAGACCTGATGGCCGACACCTGGCGTCCGGCCGAACCACTGGTCATAGCACTGGGCCCCGGTGACGACCACGCGATCGGCGGGAGCACCGTGCAGCTCGAGCGCCTCCGCGCGCTGAGACTCGTTCCACACCACCACGCGTTCGGGCATCGCCCGCAGCAGCGACTTGCTCGACAGGTGATCCCAGCTGCCGACCGGCAGCACCGTTCGCACACCCAGCTTCCGGGCCGCGGCGAAATGATCCAGCTGTGGTGAGCCGATGTCCACCAGCGGGGTGATGAGCAGGAGGTCGGGCGCCTCAGACGCGATGAACTCCTCGAGCGCTCTGGCACCGGGGAGCCCGGTTTCCAGGACTCTCAGGAGTCGCCCGAGGCCGGCGGGACCACCGAGCCATCCGCCGACGCTCGATTCGGCGAGACGCACGATCACGCGTGGCGCGCGGTCTCGCGCGCGCCGCCGCAAGTGCGCCGTGTTGGCGTAACGCACATCGAGAAACCGGAGGTAGTCGAGGCCGAATCGCAGCCGGCGCGCGAGCTCGGACCAAGCGCCGGCGCGGCGGCCCGGCGCCTCCGTCATCCGGACGTTGGGATGGCGCGCGGCAATCCGCTCGACCATCTGGCGGCCGCCCAGCGTCTCCTCGCGATCGGCGGCGAGCGTGATGGCGTGCCCACGCGCAGCCAGGCTCTCGACTGCGGACTCGAAGAGCCTCAGATACGAGTAGTGCCGCGCGATGAACAGAATCTTCAGTGTGTCAGACCTCGACGAGCGGCAGGCTGCCGATCGCCTTCAGCGCCGCGTCACCCGGAAGCGGCGCCTCGTTGAGACTCCATCGGTCGATGCCGGGCCGGAACGCCTGGCTCACCGCGATCCCAGGAACGTCCGGCGCCACACCATCGCGAAGGAAGAACGCGTTCGCGCCGGTGGGATCGCACACCACCAGGCGGTATCCCTTTTTTCGCGCCAGCTTCTCGAGCGCGGCCAGCGACGCCCCGCGGTAATCTTTCGGCGCGCCCTGCAGCGACTGGTCCTTGGGGATCGTCACCGCCCGCTCGAAGCCGAAGCCGGCGTTGTACTCGACGGCGAGCACGCGCGGTGACACGGCCGCGAGCGCTTCGAGCACCCAGTAGTCGTAGCTGTCGATGTCGATCGACAGCAGATCGACCTCGCCGGTGAACCCGTGCTCCGTGAGCAATTGATTGATGTTGTCCGGCGACACGGCGGCCGCGACCCCGACGACGCCGGGGTTATGACGGAAGCGGGCGCGCAGGCTGTCGATCGCTTCGGGGACGATGTCAATCATCAGGCCGCTCCAGCCGCACTCATAGGCGAGGAGCGCCGCGTTGCCACCGCTGCGTCCGCTGCCGATCTCGACAAAGCGCCGGCTGGTGACGCCCGCATGCTCGAGCAGGGCGAGGATGATGCCGTCTTCCTCGTTCTGAGACCAGAGGCGGAATCGCCGCGCGGCAATGTCATGCGGCGGCGCCAACGGCATTCGTCCGAGGTGAAGCGTGCGCATCATCGCGCTCATCTGCCGCGCGAAGATCAGGCGCCACTTCCGTTCGGCCTTGATGCCGTCCTCCAGCGAGCCCACCGCCACCTGCCAGCGCTTCTGCACGCGCTCGTCGGTGCGCGCCGCGTCGCGCTGACCGCGCCGCGACGCGTCGTTGGCGTCCTTCTGCCAGCGATCGATCGCCTCCTGCCAGCGCCGGTCCTGATCCTTCTGCAGCTCGAGGAGCTTCTTGAGCTGAATCGCCTGCTTGCGCTGCGCCTCGGCCAGATCGCGCACCGCGGCGGCCAACGCCTCGATCGATTCCTGACGCCCGCTCGTCGCCGTGCTCCGGCGGATGACGCGGCTCAGAAACGAGTCAGGCATGTGCCTCCTTGGCGGTGCGCGCCGACCCCAGCGCCATGCGTACGAGCTCGGCATCGCGGACGTCGAGCGCCACGAGCGATCCCGTGTTCATCTCGCGGAAGGCGCGTTCCGCCACCTCGAGGTGGTACGAGTGGAATGCACCGCGGACCGAGTAGAACGCCAGCGACGGCACGCCGCAGAGCGGAGCGAGATACGAGTAGCCGCCATAGGTGCCGACAAACGCGCGCGCGCCGGCAATGACCGCGGTCTGCACGTCGAGGTTGTGCTCGGGCGTCATGAGATCGTCGATGGCGTGAATGCGCGGTGATCCGCTCGACGCGTAGTCGCGGTGATCGTCAACCCGAAAGCCGGTGCCGAGCATCACGACATCGGTCGATGCGGCCAACCGCCGCAGCGTGGCCTCCGCGAACGCGCGATTCTCCGGTGTGTCGGGAAAGCAGGAGCTGAAGTAGAACCGGACCGCCACATAGCTCGCCGGCAGCCGCCCGGCCAGCCCGGCAATCGTCGGCCTGGTCACCTTCTCGTAGCGCGTGTAGTCGTCCACGCGGTGCACCGTCGCCTCGTGCTCCCAGAACGGCCGGAACAGGCGATACATCAGGCCCGGATGCACGAGGATGGGCCGTTCGAGTCCAGCCGCGTCGATCACGCGGCGAAGCATCTCGCGATCGAACGCACCGACCTCATGCTGCTTCTTCTGCGCCTCGGTCCGGGCACGAAACTCGTCGGGCGTGACGTGTGACAGCACGTCGTAGTAGCGGCCGCCGAGGTGCGCGTACCAGGAGGCCGGCCCACCCCGAGACACGATCGCGATCCGCTCGGGCGCCACATTCGCCTGCCTGAGCGCCCAGGTCACGAAGGGTATCCAGTAGAGCAGCTCGAACCCCACCTCGCCGGACCAGGGTCCGACGACGACCGGTCGACCGCTCGTTGCCAGACGCTCGACGCGGCGCTTGACGCGCCGTTCCTCGACGCGCAGCTGCTCCTGCCACTCCGCGTATCGCAGCCCTTGCGACAGCATCTTGTGCTGCCGGGCGCTCGCCGCACGCAGCTCACCAAGGTCGCGATGCAGGCCGCGGATGTCGCGATCGAGCGCGAGACGCGACACCTTGTCCGACAGGCCTTCGAGCTGTTTCCGGATCAGCGCGCCGTCGCGATCGGATTGGCCGCTCACCGCGCGCGCGATCCGATCCAGCTTCTCCTGCTCCTGCGCGTGCTGCGGGTGTACGACGCGGTGGAGCGCGCGGCCGATCGCGTCGAGCATGCGCCCGACTCCACCGTCGCTCACCGTGTCGCCTTCCCGCGTCCGCGCAATCCGAGACGATGCGTCAGCGTCAGCACCTCGTAAACGGCACGGCGCGCGAGCCGGCGGGTGCGGCCCCAGCCCGCCCTCGCGCCGACCAGCGTGTTGTAGACGGCGTGATGCCAGTAGTGCCGGGTGATCTTCTTCGTCCAGATGACGTTGTCGATGCCGCGGCCGACCGCGTGTGACGCCTCGGTCTTGCGGAAGTGCTTCCATCCATACGTCAGCTGATAACGCAGGAGCATCCGGACCCAGGCACTGCGGGAGATCGGCAACGGCGGACGCTCGGGCCGTGCGTACTCCTGCCACAGCACCACCGAATGCTGAAACCACGGCGGCGAATGGAACCACTTCGGCTCGTCACCGGCCAGCACCAGCGAGTGACGCTGGCGATCGACGCTCGCCCCATTCGACTCGCGCCGGAACCACAGCGCTTCGGGCACCTGCCGGATGCCTCCGAGCAGCGTCAACTCGGCGATCAACAGACGATCGGGGCGCAGCACACGGCGGAAGATCCCGGCCCGCGTCAGCGCGCTGACACGCATCACGCCGTACACCATGTCACCGGCGCCGACGCTGGCGTGGCACATGCGCCTCCACCTCGCACGCAGGTCCACGCACCCGACGGTGTCGAACAGGCGCGGGCCCTTGTCCATCTCCGCGCCGTTCTGCGCGATCCTCCGGGTAATCGGGTAGGCGAGCACCGCGCCAGGGTCGGCCTCCAGTTCGGCGAGCAAGCGCTCCAGCCATCGCGGATGCCAGCGGTCGTGATCGCTGACCCAGGCGAAGTACTCAGCCGATGGACACTCGGCGGTCGCGATCTCGACGACCTCGCGCCATGTCGCGATCATCGCCTTGCGGGTGTCGTGACGGAAGTACTTGACGCGCGCATCGCGAACCACGGCGGCGCGTGCCACCGACTGCGTCTCATCCCCCGAGGCATCGTCCAGAAGCACGAGGATGAAGTCGTCGTGGGTCTGCGCGAGCAGCGACTCGATCGCTTCGGGCAGATGGCCGGCGTTGTTGTAGAGCGTCATGCCGAGCACGACCCTGGGGCCGTCGCTGTTGGTGCGTCGGTGATGACCGGACGCCGAGACATCGGCACCAGCGCGCGCGCGCGTTCGTGCTGCGGCCGGATCCAACCGTCCGACCAGATGCCGATAGCTGAGCTCCGAGCGCTCGGAGGGCTTGCCCGCCTTCGGCAGCTTCTTCATGGCGCTGGTGTAGTCGGTGTTCAGGACGGGCACTTCGGTCAGCCGATACTGCTCGGCCAGCGCGTCGCTGACGCTGAGAAGCTCGGTGTTGTAGGGAGACCGCTCCCGGTTGAAGCTGTAGATCAGGCGGCAGCCCGCGTCAGCCGCCATCGCCGCGTAGCCGCGCACCTGGGCGCCGGTCATCTCCTGGAAGGAGACCATGTTGACGAGCACGTCCGGCGCCTGCAGCACGTCGTGGCGGGCGAGCGTGTTCGGCACGAACACGAAGTCGGCGTCCTGCACCTGGTCCAAAGACGACTCCCCCGCGCCAGGAAACGCGAACCGTGCATCGGGAAACAGCGCGCCGAGGTAGGTTGCCGAAAACAGGAACAGCTCCGGGAAATCCACGATGACGTAGGTGCAGGTCGGGAACAGCGTCTTGAACTGATAGGCAAATCCCGCCCATCCGGCGCCTACCTCGCAGATGACCGGATGTTCGCGGCCGCGCAGCTCGGGCAGGATGCCTCCGCGCTCCATCCCGATCAGGACTTCGTAGAACTTCAGCGTGTCGACGTTGAACAGCCTGCCGTCGATCTCATAGCCGAAGCCGCCGAGCGCGGGAGACTCAGGCACGAGCAGCGCGTCGCCGCCGAGCTCACGCAGTGCCTGCAGTCTGGCCTCGAAGTGCGCGCGACGTGTATCGCCCTTGGAGCGATAGTCGTACGGCCGGATGCCGGTGATGTGAAACGCGTGATGCCGCAGCTTCCGGACAATCAGCGGCGACGCCTCGACCATGTAGTCGATCGTGCCGAGCTCCTCCAGCCAGTACGCACTCGGGTCCGCCGCGCCGCCCTGCGCCGAAGCGCGCTTCATCCGCAGCACGGCGTCACGGGCGCGCTCGTAGGCGAGGAACTCGGGTGTCTGTCTTGACGGGGTCATGAGCTCGCTGTCCGCTTGGACTTCTTCGCCGCCTGATGCTCCTCGAGCTCGAGTTGCTGCACGGCGCGGCGCCGCTCCTTGAGCGCCACGGCCTCGCGCTTGCGCTCGCGATCCTGGGCGGTCTTGGCCTGGCGTGACACCCGCAATCGCAGGACCGTCTCCATCTCCCGCTCCGAGTACACCAGGTGCTCGCGGCTGATGTCATCGCGCCACGTGAGACCCTTGTTCAACACACGACGGGCCAGGCGCTGGAATCGCGGCGGTGGGAACGGCCGCACCGTCATCCCCTCCATCTGCGCCACGTGGTCAACGAAGATTGGGGTCGCCGGCACATCGAGGCCACGCGGACGAACGAACGCGCGCACGAAGGGACGAATCTCCGTCGACGGTCGCTCGAGGGATCGGTCGAGCTGACCAACGTGCTCTTCGAACGTCGTCGCGGAAATGAGCAATCCGCCTCCGGCCTCGAAAAGATATCTGAAGTGCACCGTACCCATCTGGCTTTCGTACCACTCGGGCAGCAGGATCGTGTGCACCGGGCGGCCGACGATGCCCGCCTCGATGAAGGCGCTGGTGTTCAGACCAACGACGATGGCGCTGTGAAACAGCGTATCGAAGTAGTCGGCGCGGGCATCGGTGCTGACCGGGTCGCTGCCCCAGACCACGACATCACGAAACGCGTCCACGCCCACCCCTTCCCACTCTGGCCGGCGTGACGGGTGCGGCCTGACGAGAATCGGGGCGTCGCGGAGACGCGGCGACGCGTGAGCGCGGATGCGCCGAATCCACTCGACCACGAACGGCGCCTCGGGCGGGCTGCCGATGAAGGGCGCCGAACACACGTACAGAATGATGGGCCGGTCCGCGGGCAGGCCAATCTGCCGGCAGAACGTGTCGCGATCGCGAGACGGCGCTCGGCCAAACCACTTGTCGAAGCATTGCGCGCCGGTGACGACGATCTGGTCCGCCGGCACGCGGTGAAGCTCCATCGCCTCGCGCTTTTGCGTGTCGTTCCACACGAACACGCGATCGGGCGGCTCACGAATGAGGGCCTTGCTCGACAGGTGATCCCAGCTCCACACGCACAGCGCGGTCGGGATGCCGAGCGACCGCGCGGCGCGAAGATAGTCGATCTGGGAGGATCCCAATGCGATGAGCGGTGTGATGAGCACCACGTCCGGGCGATGCTGCTCGACAAAGGCGCGAATGGCGGGATCGTCAGGCGTCGCGCGCTCCAGCCAGCGAAGGATCGCCGACACGGGCCGATAGGCCCAGCGTGCATGGCGGCCCAATCGCTCGGCGAGCTCCACGAAGAAGCCGGGCGTCCGCGCTCGCGACCGGTCGCGCAGCTTCGGCGTGTCGTCGAACAGCTTGTGCTGATAGCGAAGGTACTCGAGGCCGTGGCGCAACCGGCCAGCCATCCAGGTCCACTCGTCGTTGGCACGGCCCGGCGCCACGCTGCAGGTGATGCCGCTGAACTCGGCGGTCAGGCCGTCGATGAGCGGCCGGCCGTCGTCGGTATCGCGCTCGACCACCAAGTGGATCGCGTGGCCGCGTGACGCCAGCTCCCGCAGCACGGAATCGAAATTCCGGAAGTAGTTGAAGCGCCGCCCGAAGAACAGGATCTTCATGCGCCGCGCTTCGGGGCCTCACGTCCGAGCAGTCGCGTCGCGACGTTGTAGCGCGCCAGGCGCACGAGCCGCATGACGCGGACCGCCGGCCAGCGCACAACCGCGGCGGCGCTGCGCCTGACGCGACTCGTGGCTTTCGCGGTCTTCCGTACGGTCGCGCGCCCGGACGTGCGAAGCGCGGACGCCGTGCGCGCCGGGCTCTTCGCGATCCACTTCGCCGTGACCCGTGCCGCGCGCCTGGAGCGCGGATACGCCTTCCGGATCGCGCCGCGCGAGATCAGGCTCGACCCGTCACCCGAGCTGAACAGCCGCACCACCACCGCGACCGGGGCCACGGCCACTCGCAGCAACCGTGTGCCGAATGATTCGCCGCCCGGCGCCGGCCGATCCGCGCGCGCCGCGCGCTCGAACGCATCGGCGAGGAGGGGCGTGCACGGCACGTCGAGCCCATGCGGACGAAGGAAGGTTCCGAGGAAGCGATCGGTCTGCTCGCGCACGAGCTCCGGATCCCGCAGCGCGGAACTGAGCTGCTCTTCGTGCTCCTGCAGCGTGTGTGCGACGCGGAGAAAGCCGCCGTTCTCCGGCAAGAGGTAGCGGAAGTGCAGCGTCCCTTCCTGCGTGCCGGCAAACTCCGGCGTCACGAGCGACAGCACCGGCTTCCGCAGGATCGCGCCTTCGATCATCGCGCTCGTGTTGATGCCGACGATCGCGGCGCTGTAGTGGAGCGAGTCGAAGAACGAGGTCCGCGCCGACTCCTCCGCCGGCGTGTAGCGCTGCCGCGGCCAGATCGCGACCGGACCGAGGTCGCTGAAATCCGCCACGATCCAGGCATCCGGGTTGAAGGGATGAGGCCTCACGAGAACGGCCGCCTCCCGAAGCGCCGGATCGCTGCTGGCCCGCAGGCCTTCGAGCCAGCGCCGCACGAACGGCACCTCGACCTCTGACCGGGCAATGAACACCGAGGAGCCGGTGAAGAGCACGAACGGCCGCGTATCGGGCAGCCCGACCATCCGGCAGAACTCCGCACGCGACTGGCTGGGCACGCGATCGAACCACCGGTCGAACAACTGCGCCCCGGTGACGGCCACGCGATCGGCGGGCACACCGTGATAGTCGACCGCCTCACGCTTCTGCTGTTCGTTCCACACCGTGACCAGGTCCGGCACCACGCGCATGTGGCCCTTGTTCGTGAGGTTGTCCCAGCTGGCGATCGCGGCCACCACGGGAATGCCGGCCGCCTGTGCGGCGCGCACGACGTCCACCTGATCGGAGGCGGCATCGATGAGCGGAGACACCATCACCGCGTCGGGCCTTTGCGCCTCGATGAACTGACGGATCACCGGATCGACAGGAACCGCGCGCTCCCACGACTGCAAGAGACGCATGAGACGCGACAGCGACGATTCGCTCAGTGACCGGATGCGGTTGAGCGGACGCAGCATCCGCGGCAGCACTTTGCGATACATCCGCGTGCGCAACGCAGGCGCGTCGGCAAACCTCGGATGCAGATAGCGGGCAAAGTCCATCGTCCCGCGCACCGCGGTGGCGAGCGGCATCCAGACGTCGCGACGCTCGGGCATGGCGCCAAGCACCGTGATCCGCTCGTCGTCCACGAGCTCGAGCCGCGCGTGCTTACGCTCCTGCAGCGAGTTCACCGCGACGATCACCTGATGCCCGCGATCGGCCAGCCGCCTCATCGTCGAGTCGTAGTAGCGGAGATACTCCGGCGAGGCGAGCACGAACAAGAGCCGCAAGGGGCGGCCGGCCAGCGCTTCCCCATCGCGACGTCTGGATTTGTGAGCCTTGGCCCTCGCGCGTGCCAGCAGCGCGAGCGGCGTCAGCAATTGTCGCAAGAGCCCTTGGGCGATGGAGGCACGCACGGGCGCGGGCCTGGGCGCCGCCGCCTCGGCCTCGATCACTTCGACGAACTTGTCAGCCGCCGGCGTGTCCATGCCGTGGGGCCGAACGAAGGCTTCCACGAAGGCGCGCGATTTCGCCGCATCGTGATCGCCGCGCACGGCTCGAGCGACCTGCGCCAGGTGTTCATCGAGCGACGCGCCCACGTGCAGCAGACCACCATTGGCGTTCTTGAGATGCTGGAAGTGCAGCGTGCCTTCCTGCTGTCCGGCAAACTCGCTGGTGAGCACCGTGTAGACCGGCCGGCCGACGATGCCCGACTCGATGAGGGCGCTGGTGTTGATACCCACCATCGCGACACTGTGAAACATCGAGTCGTAGTAGTCCGCGCGCGCCTCCGCGTCGACGGGATTCGCTCCAGCTCGAGGCCAGATTCCTACCGCCTCGAACGCCGACGGATCGAAATCCGCCCACTGCCCCGCGTTCTGCGGGTGCGGCCGGATCAGAATCGCCGCGCGCCTCAGCTCGGGGTCTTCCGCGCCACGCACCGCGGCAATCCAGCGCCGGACGAACCCCACCTCGTACGGAGTAATGAAGGGCGACGAGCAGAGATACAGGAGCAGCGGTCGATCCGCGGGGACACCGACCTTCGCGGAGAAGTCCGCCCGCGTGCCTGACGGGCGCTGCTGGAACCAGTGATCGTAGGCCTGAGCTCCCGTGACGCTGACACGCTCCGGTGCAATCCCGTGGATGTCCGCGGCTTCCGTGCGCTGGAACTCATTCCAGACGACGAGCCGGCCCGGACGTTCGTGAATGAGTCCTTTTGTCGTCAGGTGATCCCAGCTGCCGACACCAAGAACGGTTGGAATCCCCGCGGCCTTGGCCGCTCGCACGTACTCGACCTGCTGCGAGCCGAAGTACAGCAGCGGCGTTAGGAGGAGGAGATCCGGCCGCTGCTCCCGCAGCACGCGATCAACGATTGCCCCCGCCGGCATCGCGCGCTCAATCGTCGTCAACAGCCGCGCCCACGTCGCCATCGCGAGCCGGGAACCCACGACGGGCAGGCGAGGCAACCGCGACGCAAACGCCGGCGCCTGCCGCGCCGCGCGCGCACGGAGGCTGGGTGAGTCGTCGTAGCGCGCGTCGAGGTACCGCCAGTAGTCCAGGCACAACCGGACCTGCACGGCGAGCGGCTGCCAGAATTCATCCTTGCGGCTCGGTGCGTAGCTGTACGTGATCCGATCGGCGTGGTCGCGAAGGAGGTTGTCGATGGTGCGCGTGCCGCCCACGCTGTCCTTGCGCTCCGCGAGCAGATGAACATCGTGGCCACGCGAGGCGAGGGCGCGGAGCGCGGGCTCGAAGTTGCGGAGAAACCCGAAGTTGTTGACGGAGAACAGCAGCCGCATCTAGGTCACGAGGCTTCCGCCGCGGGCGTCGGCGCGGCACTCGGCTGGAGCATCAGGATCTTCTCGTCGGGCACGCCCGACTGGCGCAGGAGTCGCGCCGTTCCCGCCGGCCGCTCGAGCACCGCCACGATCAGCACGTCGTAGGTCACGTCGGCCTGCTCAGCGATCGGCCGAACCGGGAGGCCCAGGAAGCGACCGTCCCCGTCGGGCGTGAACACCGCCGTCAGCTCGAGGCCCATGTCCCTGACGAGGAGGAAGACGAGCTCGGCGGCATCGCCGGTGCCGTAGATCGCGACGCTCTTCTGCCGTGCGACGGCCACGCTGAGGCTGCGTCGCAAGTGCCGGCGCGCGTCGCGATAGAAGTCGAGCGAGTACTTCATGAACTCGTAGGTGAGACGGGCTTTTCGCGCCACACCCCGGGGCGTCAACGAGTAGACCAGCCGGTTTGGCGAGACGGTCACGCACTTGACGTAACCCTTTCGAATCAACCGTTTGAGGTACAGGTTGGTCAGGCCGAGGGCCATCCCCAGGCGCGAGGCGAGCGTGCGCTGGGTAATGGTGGCCTCCTGCTCGAGGGCTTCGAGCAGCTGAAGGTCGCGGCGGGATTCGACGTCCATGTAAGAGACCTTCGGCCTGTCAGTTACAGCCGAAATCGAGGGGGCGGCGGCGGCGCGTTCAATCAATGAACGTCGTGTTCACGAATTGAACGTCGAAAGTCTCAATGATTTCGCTGGATCTGTCAACACCCTGGCCGCGGTTTGGCGACCGCCGCGGCCGACGCCTATACTCCCACTCGTTGAGTCCTCCCTTCCTCTCGGTGGTCGTCCCGGCGTTCAATGAGGAAGGCCGCATCGCATCGTTTATTGAGCGAATGCGCCAGGAACTGGCCACCCTGGTTCCCTCCTGGGAGATCCTCGTCGCCGACGACGGCAGCCGCGACCGGACCCGCGAGGTCGTCGAGACGCTCGCCGCCTCGGACCCCAACATTCGCCTCCTCGCCCTGCCTCATCGGGGCAAAGGCGAAGCCGTGCGCCGCGGGCTGCTCGAGGCCCGGGGCACCTGGCGCTTCATGGCCGACGCCGACCTGGCCATGCCCCCCGACAACCTGCCGCGATTCCTCGAACATACAAAGGACGGCAGCCACACCGCGCTGGTGATTGGCTCGCGCGAGGCCCCTGGCGCCAGGCGGGTCGACGAGCCCTGGATTCGCCATGTCATCGGCCGCGCCTTCAACTGGGTCGTCAGGCTGCTGTTCGTGGTCCGCGGGATTTCGGATACGCAGTGCGGCTTCAAGCTGCTCAGCGCCGAGGCCGTCGCGGCGATCTGCCCGCGTCTGACGATCGACGGCTTCGCCTTCGACGTGGAGATGCTGGCGCTCGCGCGTCGCGCGCGCCTGCCGATACGCGAGATCGGCATCACCTGGCACGGCGATCAGGAGAGCCGCGTGGCCATCGGGCGCGGCGCGGCCGCCTTCGTCGACCTCCTCCGCATCCGGTGGCGGCTATGGCAAGGCGCCTACGCGGCTCAGGACCAACCGGCCGAACAGGCGATCGAACGGCTGGGCCGCTTCAGCGTCCGCACGTGGGCGTACATCCTCGCGCTCATCTTCGCGGCCGCCCTGGCCTACGACCTTCTCCGCATGCCCGTGCAGGTGTTCGACGCGCTCGAAGAGATGCTCGCCGCCCAACGAACACCGTCCGTCGTGGACACGTTCTGGTCGGCGGCCTACAACGCCGCCTACCTCCGTCCCCTCCGCCTCGTCCAGATCAAGCTGATCTTCGACGGGGCACAGGGCCACTACTGGCTCGCGTTTCGGGGGTTCCACGCGCTGTTGATGGTGTGCTGCCTGGTCCTGTTCACGCGCGCACTTCGCGTTCGCACGATCGCCGATCTCTGCGCGGCCGCATTCGCCCTGACGGTCGTCACCGGGCTCCATACGTTCCGCAGCACCGTGCAGGAAGCGTTTCCCATCAATCACTTTCTCGAAATCGCCGTTCTGGCCCTGGTGATGCTCAACCTCTCGCAGGCACGCCCACGGCTCATCGTCGATCTCGCCAGCCTGGTCATGTTCGTCGTCGCGGCCTTGACGCTGGAGTCCGGGCTGCTGGTGTGGATCGTGGCCGTCACGGCGTGGCTCGTCGGCATGCGCGGAGTGTCCGCCCGCGGCATTGCCGCGATGACGCTTCTGCTGGCCGTCTACTTCTATCTGCGGTTCTTCACGCTGTCGGTGGGCGTCCCGGGCCTCGTCGAGCGCAGCTCGGGATTCGTCTTCCAGGTGCTCGAGCCGGCGGAGCTGAAGCAGCGGTTTGGCGACAGGCTCGCGGTGTTCTACGCCTACAACGTGGTCTCGTCCGCGCTGTCAGTTCTCGCGTCGGAGCCACAGAGCGGGCTCTTCGTCACCGTGCGGTCATGGCTGGACGGCCACGTTCCTCCGCGCCTGGTGCTGACGTTCGTCAGCTCGCTGATCACGACCGCTCTGATGGTCGTGGCGGGTATCCGGTTGATCCGCGGCTATCGATCGTCGGACGCGAGCGACCGACTGCTGCTCGTGTTTGCCGCCGTCCTTGCGGCGAACGCCACGATGTCGTTCGCGTACACCAAGGACGACATCGTGAGCGTCGCGGGCGTCTTCTATGGGTTGGCCGCGTACGCCGCCGTCCGGCTCCTCATCACCGGTGTCTCACCGGCGAACCGGATCATGGCCGCTGTCCTGACGACCGTGATCGTCGTGACAGGAAGCGCATGGGCCGTGCGCAGCCTCGGGATTCATCATGTGGCGCGCACGTCCGCGTTCAAGACGCGCAACGACTGGGCGAGCCAGCCCGGTCTCTGGAAGCGCGCCGGACGATGGCCGTCCGAGCCGGAGAGCCAGCAGCTGATCATCCACCTTCGAAACGACGCGCTCTCGCTGCGCGTGCCGAATCCTCGGTTCGAGCCGCCGTGGATCGAACGGCTCTGGGGAGATTGAGGTGAGCCGACGGATGCTTCTCGTCGCCACCGTGCCGGTCGCGGTGCTGGCCGCGGCTCGCGTGGTGTTTCTGATCCTGGCGATCTGGGACCTCCATCCCTTCTGGATGTGGGAGCCGCTGAACCTGTCGGAAGCGGCCGCACTCCGCGATCGCGGCGAGGTCGCGCGTCTGCTCGCCGAAGGACAGGATCCGAACGCGAAGTACCGGGTCCGCCGCGGCTTCGTCCGCGACTACGCGATGCAGTTGACGCCGACCGAAGCCGCGCGTGCCACCCGGCGGGATGAGATCGTCGAGATTCTCGTCGACGCGGGTGCCCGGCCGGACCCGTAGTGCGTCAGGCGCTCTCACAACTCCCAACTCCCAATCCGATTCCCGAACCAACTCCCAAGCTGGAAGATGGGGGGGAGCGTTTGGGTGTTGGCTCGGAGATCGGGTTGGGAGTTAGGAGTTGGGAGGTCTGTGGTTAGCGGGTACTCTGCGCGGCGCAGTCGCTCGAGCCGTCTCGACACCCGACACACGGGCCGTGGGAAACGGGCTGCTCTGCGAACCGCTCGACGGCGCGGGAAAACAGTTCTCCGGGATGCGGGGATGCGACCCGGCCAGGTCCGTGACCTGGCCGGCCGGCTCCCCTTCGAAATGTTTTCCCATCTGGCGCGTGCGACGCGCCGCTCGCATGGTTCGCTGCCGCAGCCCATTTCCCGCGGCCCGTGTGTCGATGGCGCAACCGGCCGGCGACCTGGTGCGGCGCCGCAGGGGGCGTACCGGGCCGGGACCTGCGTGCGCAAGGCCGACGCGGGGATCCTGGAAATCGTTCGCCGCGATTCATCCCTCGACTTCCGTCCATGCGTTCGAGTTGTGCGAGACCGCTCGGACAATTCGAGCCGGAGGCACATGTCGCGTCGAGGCCGCTCGTAGTCGAGGGGGGGATCGGCAGGTCACGAGCAAGGACGATTTCCCGGCCGCGGCGCCCGCAGGTCCGGGCCCGGTACGCCCCCTGCGGCGCTGCCCCCTCATCGCCAGTCAACGCGATGGCGTCTGCTCGCCAGAGTGACGCACTTCCAACGACGGGCCACCGTCAGCAGACCCGTTAACCTGATACGTTGGGAGTTGATCGCGCGTCTAGCGTCGGCGTGCGAGCCGGCGCTCACGCCACGCGGCGACGGAAGGTGCCGGCGCCACGTCATAGCCCAACAGCCGGGCCAGTGCGGGATCCCCCGCGTGCTTCCCCTGCAGCGCATCCGGCAGCGAGATCTGCTGCGCGATGATCGGCACCGAGAACACATGATTGACGGCGCGCCGCGGACGATCCGAGCGATTCTCGCCGGCCCGATGAAAGATCATCGAATCGAACACGATGAACGACCCGGGCTCGGCGGTCACGACGGTGTCCAGATCGGCCGCCACCGCGGCGCTCGGGAATGCTTCCATGCGATGTGACGCGGGAATCAGCGTGGTGGCGCCGGTCTCGGCCCGGAACGGATCGATGCAGAACAACGCGCTGATCGCCAGCGGCCGGCTCGACACGAAGTGCTGATACGGAAGATCGCGGTGATAGGCCAGCTGCGTATGCCGCTGACCGGCGGGATTGATCACGCCGTTCTGCTGCATCAGGATGATGTAGTCCCCGAGCAGCTCGCGGCACAGGGCGAGTACCGCCGCATGCGCCGCCAGCGTCACGAACGCATCGTCATAGAGAAGCGGGCACCGGGCCGTCAGCGTGTCGCCGATCGCGGCCAGGCGATCGGCGCCGCCAAACTCCTCGACCTGGCGTTCCATCACGCGGTCGAGGCGCGCTCCCAGGTCGGCGATCTCGGCGGTCGAGAATCCACCGTGCACGACGGCGTAGCCGGAAAGGCGGATGCGCTCGGCGGCCAGCGCGATGGCGTTATCCGCGCCCCCGCGCTCGACGATCCCGTATCCCGGTGCGGTGCCGCCCTCAGACGCGCTCGTCATCGACGAAATCGTACCATGTAACCACGTGCCGGAACCGCGCGCCGAGCCGCTCCGCCACGCGCGGCTGATCGCTCGGACGCAGGCCGAGCAGGATCGTTTCGTCGGCGCGGACAGAGTCGAGCGGGATGATCGGCAGATCTCCGAACACGCCCATGGCCTCGCCATCAACGGTGCAGGCTCTCACTGTGCTCCACGCACGCGGCGCGTACGCCCGCAGAAGACCGGCGGCTTCGCCGGCGCCGAAACACACGGTCGTCGTACCCAGACGGGACTGCAGATGCGCATCGAGCCGCCGCCAGCGATCGAGGTACGCGCGACGGCCGTCGGGCAGCACGCTGGTAAATGGGGCCGATCCGCCGGGAAGGTTGGCACCAACGGGGGCACCGGCTTCTGGTCGTGCCTCGCGATCGGCGACGACCATCTGAAACGCACCCAGTGCCGGCGGCGCGATCGCCGTGGACACGACCGGCATACCTGCACGCGCGAGCAGCGCTTCCAGATGCGGGCGCGCGAACGAGAACAGATGATCCGCGAACAGCAGCTCGACGCCAGGCCGCCCACCATCCGGGCACACCAGGACCAGGCGACCGCCCGGCGACAGCGCGTGCCGCAGCGCGAGCACGAAGGCCAACGGATCCGCAGTGTGCTCGATCACGTTGACCGACATGACGAGGTCCGCGGCATCGTGAGGCAGGTCGTCCGCGGTCCCGCACCAGAGCTGCAGTCCGTCGCCGGCACCATGGGTGATGCTCTCCGCTGATGGATCGCACCCGAGCAGCGCCGTGCGCGGCCAATGCGGGCGCAGCGCGCGCAGCAACGATCCGTTGCCGCAGCCGACGTCGAGCGCCCGTGCTGGAACCTGCGGCACGACATCGGCAATCCAGCGCGCGTACTCCTCTTGTCGCGCGCCCTCTCGAGCCTCACCGGGCGCGTGCGCGTAGAGACCGTAGCCGGATGCGTACAGCGACTCGCCAGTTACCGATGACGGATGACGCCGCGCGAGGCCGCACTCGTCGCACGCCCACCGCGAGAGCGGCTCGGGAACGACCCGCCAGTCGCTGGCCATCGACTGCGGGCCGGGGTCCGGCAGCTTCGTCCAGCGCGTTCCTTCGCACACGATGCACGGCGGCACAATCGGCGGCGCGATCGTTGGCGTCACGCCGCGACCCGTCGTCGAGAAACTGCGTGATAAACTCGCCCGCTGGCGGTGGAATGTCCCACAAGCGCGTCGCGATCGTGCAATCGAGCTACATCCCCTGGAAGGGCTATTTCGATCTGATCAGGGCCGCCGACGAGTTCATCCTGCTCGACGACGTACAGTTCACCAAGCGAGACTGGCGCAGCCGCAACCGTATCAAGACGAAGGACGGGCTGCACTGGCTGACGATCCCGGTCCACACCAAGGGGCGATACGAGCAGCGGATCATGGACACCACGATCTCCGAGTCGTCCTGGGGCGAGCGTCACTGGCAGACGATCCAGAGCGCCTATGCCCGTACGGCCTTCTTCGACGCGTACGCGCCATCGGTGCGTGCGTTATACGAGAAGCCGGTGTCGGAGAAGTTGAGCGAGGTCAATCGCTCCTTGATTGACGTCATCTGTCGCGCGCTCGGAATCGCCACACCCATCAGATGGTCGTCAGAATATCATCCGTCCGAGGGACGGAACGAGCGCCTGATCGACCTGTGCCTGAAAGCCGGCGCGACCGACTACCTGTCGGGACCGAGCGCGCGCGGGTACATGGACGAAGCGGCGTTCGCCCGCGCGGGTGTCACGGTGCAGTTCGTCGACTACTCCGGCTACTCCGAATATCCGCAGCCCTACCCGCCGTTCGAGCACGCGGTGTCGGCGCTGGACCTGCTGTTCTGCACGGGCCCGCGCGCGATCGACTATCTGAAAGACCTGTGCCCGGCACGCGTCGCGTCATGAGCAGCGAGGCGCCGGTGGCGCTGTCGATCGTCTCGTCCATGTATCGGTCGGCCGCGTTCTTGAACGAGTTCCATGCCCGGTGCACGGCCGCCGCCACGCGTCTGGCGGCGTCATCGTACGAGATCATCCTCGTGAACGACGGCTCGCCAGACGACTCGCTGACGGTGGCCATCGCCCTGCACGCGCGCGACCCACACGTGCGGGTCATCGATCTGTCACGGAACTTCGGGCACCACAAGGCGCTGATGACGGGGCTCGCGCATGCGCGGGGCGACCTGGTGTTTCTGATCGATTGCGACCTCGAGGAGGATCCGGGCTGGCTGTCGTCGTTCCACGAGACGCTCACCGGGAACGCCGTTGATGTGGTGTACGGCGTCCAGGGCGAACGTAAGGGCCGGCGGGTCGAGCGGATCGCCGGCTGGATCTTCTTCAGCCTCTTCAATCGGATGCTGACCCACCCGATTCCGGTGAACGTCCTGACCGCCCGCGTGATGACGAGGCGCTATGTGAAGGCGCTGGTGAGTCACCAGGAACGCGAGCTGTGCCTGGCCGGCCTGTGGGCGATTACCGGGTTCGAGCAGCGGGCGATCCCGGTGAACAAGGGCAGCCGTCCGGATTCGTCCTACACCACCCGCAAGCGCCTGTCCGTCTTCGCCAACGCCATCACCTCGTTCAGCAACCGGCCGCTGATCTACATCTTCCAGATCGGCATGGCGGTGATGGCGCTGTCCGTGGTGGCGGCAGTGATTCTGCTCTACATGAGACTCAACGGCCAGATCGGTGTGCCGGGGTGGGCGTCGATCATGGTCTCGATCTGGTTTCTCGGCGGACTGATCATCTTCTGCCTCGGCGTGATCGGGATGTATCTGGCCAAGATCTTCACCGAGATCAAGCAGCGGCCGTACACGATTGTCCGCGCCGAGTACGGCCCGGATCGGGACCTGCCCCAGTGAGCCACGACGTGCGTCGCGGCCAGGCCCGCGACTACTACGACGCCAAGCTCCGCGCACATGGCGCGACGCCGGCCGGCGCCGACTGGAATTCGGTCGAGTCGCAGGAGCTGCGCTTCGATCAGCTCGCGCACTTGTGGCGGGATGACGCCGACGCCAGCCTCATCGACTACGGCTGCGGATACGGCGCGCTGGCCGGCTACCTGCGAACGCGTGGGCACCGTGGGCCCTACCTCGGCTTCGACGTCAGCACCGCGATGGTGGACGCGGCGAGGGCACGCGTCGGGTCGCTCCCGGCCTGCCGCGTCACGACGCACCACGAGGAACTGGTCGCCGCCGACTACGCGGTGGCCAGCGGCGTGTTCAACGTGAAGCAGGAATCCACAGACGAGGACTGGGACGCATACGTCTGGGAGACGGTGGGCGACCTTGCCGCGCTGGGCACCCGCGGGTTCGCGTTCAACGCCCTCACGTTGTACTCGGACCAGGACAAGCGGCGAGCCGACCTGTTCTACGCCGACCCGCTCCAGCTGTTCGACCGCTGCAAGCGCACCCATTCCAGGTTCGTCACGCTGCTGCACGACTACCCGCTCTACGAGTTCACGATCATCGTGCGACGCTAATCTCATGGCCAGACTCGTCATCTTCGGCGCCAGCGACATCGCGCGTCTTGCGCATCACTACTTCACGCACGACAGTCCTCACGAGGTCGCCGCGTTCGTGGTCGACCGCGCCTTCCGGCAGGGCGACGAGTTCCTCGGCCTGCCGCTGGCCGACGCCGAGGACGCCCTCACCCGATTTCCGCCGAGCCAGTACGACATGTTCGTGGCACTCAGCTACGCCAAGATGAACGGACTCCGCGCGGAGAAGTACTCGGCGATGAAGGCGGCCGGCTATCGGCTGGTCAGCTACGTCAGCTCGCGCTGCAGCTACCTGTCGCAGCACGCCCCTGGCGACAACTGCCTGATCCTCGAGGACAACACGATCCAGCCGTTCGTCACCATCGGCAACAACGTGACGCTGTGGAGTGGCAATCACATCGGCCACGATGTGACGATCGAGGACCACTGCTTCATCTCGTCGCACGTCGTGGTGTCCGGCCACGTGCGTGTCGGGACTCGCTCCTTCATCGGCGTCAACGCGACGCTGCGAAACTCGATCACGATCGCCCCGCAAACGCTCATCGGCGCGGGAGCGGTGATCATGAAGGACACCAGGCCCAAGGGCGTGTACCTGCCAGAGCGGGCGACCCTGTTCGACAAATCAAGCGACGAGATCGACCTGTGAGCACCGCCTTATGAACACTGCCTTATGAACACTGCCTGGCGGCGGCTCGGCCGTCTTCCGCTCGAGACCATTGACGCACCCTGGGCCGCCACTCACGCCGCACTGCCGATCGTGGAGCCGCTCGGCGACGCGCGGTTCGGGGTCTACCTCAGCCTGCGGGACGTCGAAGGGCGCGCGCGCATCGGGCGGACCACGCTGACGATGTCCAGCACACCGGCATTCGACCCGCTCGATCCCGATCCGGTACTCGATCTCGGTGCGCTCGGAGCCTTTGACGACAGCGGCGTCACCTCGTCATGCCTGGTCATCTCCGGGAGCACGCGATTCCTCTACTACACGGGATGGGCCAGAGGTGTGACCGTCCCCTTCTACCTGGCGGCGGGACTCGCGATCAGTCGCAGCGGCCGTCCGTTCGAGCGGCTCTCGCCGGCGCCGCTGCTCGACAGGACCGCCGTCGATCCGTTTCTCACCGCCTCGCCGTTCGTCATGGTGGACGAGGGACGATGGCGGATGTGGTACGTGTCGGCGACGGAGTGGCGGCCGGGCGAGGCGGCGGCGCGGCACTACTACAACATTCGATACGCCGAGTCAGGCGACGGCATCAGCTGGCAGCGCGATGGCATCGTCTGCCTCGATTACCAGGCGCCGTCCGAGCACGCGTTCGCCCGTCCGTGGGTCATCCGAGACAGGGACGGCTACCGGATGTGGTTCGCCGCCCGCGGCGATCGCTATCGGATCGAGTTCGCCGAGTCGCAGGACGGGACCAGCTGGACCCGGCGCAGCGAGTATGGGCTGTCTCAAGGCACGGAGGAGTGGGAGTCGATCATGGTCGAATACCCGTGCGTGTTCGACTGGAACGGCCGGCGGTACATGCTCTACAACGGCAACGACTACGGACGAACCGGTGTCGGACTCGCCGTCCTCGAGCAGGCGTGAAGAGTAAGATTCCACGGATGATCCCGTTCAACCGACCCCACCTGACCGGACGCGAATTCGGCTACGTGCAGGAGGCGGTCAACGCCGGTCAGCTCGCCGGGAACGGTCAATTCACCCGGCGCTGTCAGCAGTGGCTGCAGCAGCACCTCGGCTCACCTCGCGCGCTGCTCACACACTCGTGCACGGCGGCGCTGGAGATGGCCGCGCTCCTGCTGAATCTCGAGCCCGGCGACGAGGTGATCATGCCCTCGTTCACGTTCGTCTCGACGGCGAACGCCTTCGTGCTGCGCGGCGCGACGCCGGTCTTCGTCGACATCAGAGCTGACACGTTGAACATCGACGAGCGTCTCGTGGAAGCGGCGATCACTCCGCGGACGAAGGCCGTCGTGGCGGTGCACTATGCCGGCGTCGCGTGCCGGATGGACGACCTCGTGGCCATCGCGCGGCGCCATGGCCTGGTCGTGATCGAGGACGCGGCGCAGGGGCTGATCGCGTCGTACCACGGGCGTCCGCTGGGCTCGATCGGTGATCTCGCGGCCTTCAGCTTCCACGAGACCAAGAACGTCATGTGCGGCGAGGGCGGCGCGCTCGTGATCAACAACCCGAGTTACGCCGAGCGCGCGGAGATCCTCTGGGAGAAAGGCACTGACCGCTCCAAATTCTCCCGAGGCGAGGTGGACAAGTACACCTGGGTCGACCTGGGCTCGTCATTCCTGCCTGGCGAGCTGACGGCGGCGTTTCTCTGGGCACAGCTCGAGGGCGTGGACGCGATCACCGCTCAACGCCTGTCGCTGTGGCACAGCTATGACGCGGCATCAAAGGGCCTCGCCGACCACGGGGTCGAGGGTCCGACGGTTCCAGACGACTGCGAGCACAACGGTCATCTGTTCCGGCTGCTGCTGCCTCGTCACGTCGATCGGCGTGAGCTGCTGGCGGAGCTGAATCGTCGCGGCATCAACGCGGTGTTTCACTACGTGCCGCTGCATTCCGCGCCGGCCGGGCGACGCTTCGGACGGGTCGCGGGGTCGATGGCGGTGACCGACGACTGCAGCGCGCGCCTGGTGCGGCTGCCGCTGTGGATCGGGATGGGTGCCGACACTCCGGGTCGCGTCCTGACCGAGGTCTCGGCCGCGATCTCGGCGCGCGTGTGAGCCGGCACTGCAACATCGTCAACTCGACCCGTGACAACGTCCGCCTTTCTTGGCCCGCCGAAGCCGCGTAGCGGCGAAGGCGGCAGCCGGACCGTGTCCCGATCGCCGCGGGAGACGCATACCGACCCGCGGTCGCGGGCGCTGCGGCCGGGAAAGCGACCTCCGTCTCGTTCTCTATCGCTCCCTGCGCGTCTACTAGCTCTTTCGTGACGACATCTGTTACGCGGCTCGAAACGTCGGCGGTATCTCGTGGCAACGAGAACGCGATGGCGGGAGACGCGCAGAGGAATCGCTCCGGCCGCTTTCCGGCTACGCCCCGAGCTCGGCCTTGCGCACGCGACCGCCGCTCGGCATGCGTCCCCGCGGCGATGAGCACAACTTCACGAAACCGCCTAACGGCCGCGGTCCTTCACCGCCGCACGCGTTTCGCGATCGACCTCGCGCTTGCGGATCGTCTCGCGCTTGTCGTGCGCCTGCTTGCCCTTGACGAGCGCGAGCGCGATCTTCACGCGTCCCTTCTTGAAATACATGCGCAGCGGGACGAGGGTGAGCCCCTTCTCGTTGATACGCCCGCTCAGCTTCAGGATCTCGTGCCGGTGCAGCAGCAGCTTCCGCTGGCGCCGCTCCGAGTGGTCAGCAGAGCCCCGGTGACTATAGGGGCTGATGTGGACGTTGTTCAACCAGACCTCGCCCTTGTCCACGCGCGCGAAGCTGTCCCGGAGATTGACCCGGCCCTCGCGAATGGCTTTGACCTCGGTGCCGAGGAGCGCGACCCCGGCCTCCCACTCGTCGAGGACGTGATAGTCGAACAGCGCCTTGCGGTTGTCCGCAATCAGCTTCTGCGCCTTCTCGCGTTCGGTCTTGGCGGTCATGGCGTGCTACCGCGCCACCAGGCGCAGCCGGCCCCGGTCATCGTACTCGGCCACGCCTGCCGCGACCGCGCGCTCGACGGCCGCGGGCCATTCGGCCGCCACGCGCGGCCGCAGATGCTCGTCAACGCCGAGCACGGCGCGATCGAAGGCCTGCCAGTAGGCATCGACGCGCGCGTCTTTCTGCCGTGAAGTCATCGTGACGAGGGGGGGTGGAGAGGACGCCAGTCGCGCGAGGACGAGATGGTGCAGATTGCGCCCCTTGATGAACACCGTCTCGAAGCCATTGGCCGCCAGCCCGCGTACGAGCGAGGCCTGGTCGAAGGCCTGCATGTGCAGCGGGTTCAGCGTGGCAAACATCGACTGGTTCCCGGCCAGGAACTCCGCGTCATCGGGCTCGGCGTAGAGGTAGATGTGGCCGCCCGGGTTCAGCTTGCGCCGCAGCTCGGCGAAGAAATCGCGCGGGCGGAGCGCGTGCGTGAACATGTGGTTGCAGACGATCAGATCGAAGGTGCCGTCAAAGGGAATCTGGAACTGCTCGAAGTCGATCAGCGGCGAGGTGGTGATGCCGAACAACTCGCGCAGTAGAAACTGCTGGCTTTCCCAGATCGGCATCGCGAAGACGCTGGCCCCCCAGGCCCGCCGCAGTCCATCGAGAATCGTGCCTGCCCGCGACCGCACTTCGAGCACACGCGCGCCCCGCGGCTCGAGCAGCGAACCCAGGATGTCGGTGTGGATGCTGTTCTCGAGCCGATCGCGCAAGAGTGGCGCGAGGTACTGCTTGCCGGTCAGTCCGAGATGATCGGAGACGAACACTCCGTGCGCGGCGAGTCGCCTGAGCTCCTCTCGATCGGCGTCGGTCAGCGGATACGGATTGAGCAGCCGGTTGGTAATCACCCCGGTCCCGGCAGCGCCCCGTTTGGCCACGACCTCACCGAAGTGGGCCAGCAGATAGTGATAGCGGCTGCCCAGCGGGCGACGGGCCGCGAACAGGACGCCACAGGAGTGACACATCGAATAGTCATAGCGAGCCGATGTCTGATCGGGAGCCGTGGCAATCAGAATCAGCTTGTTCCAGGGATTGACGAGCGTCCGCTCCTGGCCGCCGCACACGGAACAGGCGTCCAGATCCCACCATTCGCGCCCATCGGGATCAGGGAATGGATCGCCGTCGGCGATCGCCTCCCAGGTCGCCGGCTCGAGCTCGCCTGCGTCAGTGGGAATCGCCCGCCCCGACAGCCGGCGGGCCTGCGCCTCCTCGGCGTTTGACACCCGAGCGAGGCGTCCGAGCTGATGGTTGTACTGGAGCAGACGCGCGTGCATCTCGCGACGGAGCTCGCGGACCTCTTCCTGGACGACGCGCAGCTCGCTATCGAGCGGACGCCGCCAGGCGCGGACCGCGGCCCGGACCCGTCCGAACATTCCGTTGTTTGGGGAAGCGTCGCCAGCCATCAATAAGCCACGGAGGTCACGGAGATCACGGAGCCGACTGAGAGCCGTTCGACCGCGCGGCCAACATCTTCGTGGCCTCCGTGGCCACAGTCGGGGGGATCATCACCCCCGAGTGTGCCACGTCGCTGCCCGTACCGTAACAGGGCCAGCCGAGCGGCTGCCACACACGGGTCGGCGAGCGGTCGCGGCGGACGTACAGGCTGACGCCGAATCGCCCGTCGAAGAGGTGCGTGGCCGCCAGCTCATAGCGCTCGTCGATGTAGGCGGTCACGATCGGAAACGACTTGTAGAAGTTCCGGAGCGACTCGTCGGTCTCGAGGAGAATCACCGGAACCGACTGCCGCTGCAGGCGAGCCAGCGTCAGGCGTTGCGCGTCCTCGGTCTCGAAGAAGCCGGGCCGCAGATCGGCGTGACCGCCGGCAAAGGCGCGGCGCGCCAGCGCCAGCACCTGCGGCATGTATGGCTGCACCAGGATGCGATCGGTCGGCACCGTGCACGCGTTGACGTACATCGCCAGCGTGATCAGATCCGGCCGGTCCTTGCGAGACGCCCAGGACTGCAAATCCCAATCGAGCCGCAGCTGTTCCGACACGCTGCCCACGCGCTCGAAGGCTTGACCGAACCGCTCGGTCATCGCCGCCTTCTCGAGCCGGCTGTAGAAATCGCCACTCACGACCAGCATCAACAGCAGCGCGATCGCCGCTCCCACGGCCGCGGCCACGCCGCGTACTGCCCATCGACCCGGACGCAGCACCGGCTGCAGCGACGCGTCGCCTCTCCACATCCGCGGCAGCGCCACGGCCAGCCACGCGACGAGAATCACCAACGGCACCGACGGATCGGCGAGACGCGCCTCGAGCGGGCTGCGCAGAAACCCCACATCGAGCGCAGCGGTGAGCACCGCAACCATCGCGAGCTTGGCCCGGGCATGCGGCCACTCTGGTCGGAACCCGTCACGCGAGACCGCCAGCACGAACAGGGCGAAGAACGGGAGCAGGATCTCGAGGTAGTACATCCATGCCGTGGTGTTGTCGCGCAGCACGCCGACGAGCGATCCCGCCTTCGCGGCATCGGATACGCCATCGGGGTTCTCGAAGAGGCCTGGCCACACCACCGGCGCGCGGTCGCGATCGCGCTCCGCCCACGCCGACGCCTGGCGGAAGTAGGACACCAGACCGCCGTTGTACTCGATGAACGCGAGGTAGGGCGCCACCAGCAGCGCGACGAGCAGACCGTAGATCAGCACATGCCGAAGCCGCTCCCTCCAACGAAGCCTCGTCTGCGACAGCATCAGTACGGTCGTCGCGAGGCCGATGAACGCCCCGTGGTCGTGACGGAACAGGAAGCCGATGACGGTCACCACCGCAATCCAGGCACGGAGCCTGGCGCTCGGGCGATCGGCGAACCACCAGAGCAACGGGATTGCGGCGGCGTACACCAGGATCTTCGGATAGTTGTAGAAGCGTGGTCCCAGCCAGATGTGGAGGAAACATCCGGCGAGGCCGGCCCAGATCGATCCCGACGCCTTGGTAGCGAGCCAGAACGTCATCGCCGCGCCAATCGACAGGACCGTCGTACAGAAGACCAGCTCGGACACCGTGCCTCGTCCGAGCACCGCCTGCACCGCCGCGCCGACGTAGTAGAAGAGCGGCGCGCCGTGATCCACGAAGTCCTTGACCGGCAGATCGCCGAACAGAATCTGCCAGCCGCGGACGAGATAGAAGAAGTGATCGTCGGTCAGGCCCGCAAACGATCCACCAGGGTCGTTGAAGCGGAACAGCCAGGAGAAGACGACGATGCCCACCGCGAGGATCCACATTAGCGCGGTGCGCGCTCGCGGGGACATCCGGCCGCTCACGGCGTGGCGGCTCCGACGGGTTCGCCGGCCGCGGCCCTCTGCAGGACCACGTGGGCGTTCTTGCGAGACAGCTGAATGTGCTGGGCCACGACCCAGTCGAGCCGTGCGAGGTGCGCCGCCAGGGCATCACTCTCTTCCGAGGGCATCGTGAAGACGATCGTCTTCAACGTGCTCGACTTCAAGACGCCGGTCGCTCCGGCCAGCACCTGCGCCGCCGTCCTGGGATTGCCAAGACGCAGGTGATGTGGAGCGGGCAGCGCGTAGCGCGGGACCACCTGATCGAGCGACATCGCGTACACCGGCTGCTTCACGGTGCGCTCTTCTCCGCTCGAGCGCTTGACACGCCAGGGCAGCGGCTTGACGCCATGCCCATGCCACCCCGCCAGGCCGGTCGGGTATTTCAGCTCGCCCATGCCGTCGAAGTCGGCCAGCGCGACCGGAAGCGGGATGACCGAGCCATCGCAGCCGTTGATGCGCACGTTCTCGCACAAGGCATTGAACGAGGCGAAGCCAGGCTCGAACGCCACGACCACCGCACCGTGATATTTCGCCGCCAGCAGTGTGTAAATCCCCAGGCCGGCATCGATGTCGTAGACCACGTCGCCGATGCCGAGTTGCTGGAGCCAGACGAGCGTGCCCTTGTTCAACCGGCAGTGTCGTTCGGCATCCCGCAGGTTCGTCGCCTGCACGTGCAGGTTGTAGCCGTACCGCTCGTTCGCGATCGAGCAGATCGTGCCTGCGCCGACGACAGACGAGGCCGCCCTGACCTCTGGCGCGGCTGCCGCCTCGACGACACCGACCGGGGAGCGTGACTGACCGGTCTCCATGGGCCCGGCCTGCGCGGCCGTGCGCTCAATCGCTTCTGCCAGCAACGGCGACACGGCGCGCTCGATCCCGTGTGGCCGAAGGAACTCACCGGCGAAGCGGCGGATCGTCGCACGGTCCTGTGGCGACTCGAGCTCCGCCTGTAGCTGCGCGACGTGCTCGGCCAGACCGCGCGCGCTGCGCACGCATCCACCCTGCTCCTCGAGCAGGTAGTGGAAGTGCAGCGTGCTGCTCTGGCCATCGGCGTCCTCGTCGCCGGCGAACACCGTGTACACCGGCGTGCCGACAATCGCCGCTTCGAGCTCCGCGCTGGTATTGAGCCCGACGACTGCCGCGCTGTGCACGAGGCATTCGTAGAGTCCCTGTTGGGCCCGGTCCGACGTCTTCAGCACGATCGCGCGCGGGTCATCGAACGGCCGCGCCACAAACCCCTTGGCGCCGCGCACCGACGGCCACGCAATCTGGACAAACGGCTCTTCGTCGCCAAGCAGTGCGATATCCGGATGCGGCCGGACGATCACATTGCAGTCCCTGAGCGGGCCGGCCGAACCCCGGATGGCCGCAAGCCACTTGCGCACGAAGACCGCTTCGCCGGCTGACACGAGCTGCGACGAGCAGACGTAGAGCAGGGTCGGCTGTCGAGGGTCGAGACCGAGCCGCTCGTGAAACTCCTCGCGCGGCAGACGCCGGCGCAGTTCGAAGAAGGCATCGAACCGCGGCGCACCGGCCACGACCACGCGGTCCTCTGGAAACGCATGCAGGGCCCGTGCTTCGGCGCGCTGCCGCTCGTTCCACACGAACATCCAGTCGGGCGGCCGATGCAGGCATCCCTTGGTGCTGAGATTGTCCCAGCTATAGAGCAGCATCCCGACGGGGATGCCCAGCGCACGGGCGCTGGCGACGAAGTCGGCCTGCGCCGATCCGAAATGCACGAGCGGGGACAGGAGCAGCACGTCCGGAGCCTGCTCGCGAAGAAACGAATCGTAGAGCGGGTCGCTCGGCAGCTGCCGCTCGGCCAGTCCGAACACGGCCTCGAGGCGTTGGATCTGCAGCGGCGGCAGCTCGCGAAGTGCCCCGGCGACCGACTCGTTGTCGCCGCTGACGCGCAGCTCCTCACGCAGCTTCTGAATGCTTCGCGCCTGCAGCTTCACGGCGTTCCGCATCGCGTCCTGCTGATAGTGGGCGCAGTCGCGCAGGCTGCGCAGCAGCCGGGCCACGTCGGCCCAGTCGTCTACGCGATGGGCCGGGCAGCGCACGAGCGAGAAGCGCGGAGAATCGACGGCCCCCCGGTACTGCGCTTCGCGGGTATCGACGTGCTCTTGAACCGCCAGCGCCACTGAATGCCCGCGCTCGACGAGCACGCGGATCGTGGCGATGAAAGTCTCGACGGTTTTCTTCTGTTTGACGACGAGGAGGATCTTCATGCGGCGGTCGACTTCGGGCTGCTCACAGCCGATCGACGGCGGCCGCTTCGGAGCGGTTGAAGAAGACGGCTCCACCGCTGAAGATCGCCAGCGTGATCACGACGCCAATCGCGAGACCGAGGCCCGGAGGCTGTCCAATCCCCAGCAGGCCCCACTTGTACAGCTCGACCACCGGGCTCATCGGGTTCAGAAACGCGACGAAGCGGAGCTGCTCGGGCAGCAGCTCCAGCAGCTTCGACAGCGGAAAGATCACCGGCGTGACGTAGTACCAGAGCTGCATGAAGTAGCGGATGGAGAACTGCACGTCCTTGTGGCGGACCTGCCACACCGCTGTCCACAGCCCGACCGCGATGGAGAGAAAGGCCGCCATCACCACCGCGACAAACGCCAACAGGCTCTGCGGTCCGACGCGAAGGTAGAACACACCGTCCTTCACGTAATAGAAGATGCACGCGCCGATCAGCAGTGCGAACAGCACCAGGAACTCGGTGAGGGCCGGGGCCACCGACGAGATCGGCGCAATCAGCCGTGGGAAATAGACCTTCTTGATCAGCCCACGGTTCGAATCCAGGCTGCGCGTCACCCGCTGCACGCCGCGCTCGAAGATGCGCCAGCAGGACATCCCGGCGAGGATGAACAGGAAATAGGGGATGCCGTCGGACGGCACCTGGAGCATGTTGCCGAAGATGATCGTGCTGATGAAGATCGGCATCAGCGGCCGCGCGAACAGCCAGAACTTGCCGAGCGTCGTGTCCTCGTACCGCTCCTTGATCCGTCGTCCCGCGAAGAACCAGAGAATGCGACGGTAGCGCCACAGCTCCTGAGTACGGGCCATGAGCCCGACGCGCACGGGCTCGATCACCCATTTCTGCGCCTTGCGATCGATGAAGGGCTCGCCGGCGCCCGCGGCGACCGGCGCACCGAGCCCCAGCAGGCGTCTAAGCCCGAGCGGCATAGGCTTCCTGCCGGACGGTCCACTCGAGGCGCGGCGCGATGAATCCCACGCGATCGAGCCGGCCCGAGGCCGGGGTGTCGGGCGTATCCGTCCCGAACACGAGGAACGACAGCGCGTTGTAGATGACGAGCGGATACTCCTTCGTCTCGTCCCCTTTCTTGAAGATGCAGCCGACGGTGGCGACGTAGGGCAGCTCGGCCAGCAGATCGCGCGGGATCTTGGCGAGTGCCTCGTAGACGCCGGCTTCGGGCAGCGGTCGCATCTCGGTGTCCGACGTTCTGAAGATCAGTTGACCCTTCGTGCTCAGGTCGAGGGCGCACTTCACCGAGAGATTGCCCTTCGCCGTCCGGAAGCGCGTCTTGATGAACACGTCCTCGGACACCGGCGCGCCGCCAATGTCCTTGCCAGCCGCGGAGACCAGCCGCACCGACAACACCTCGGCGAGGCGATTGGATCGGCGGCCGCGCTCGGACTGAGCGATGTCGGCCTGGCTCCAGGTCGCGTTCTGATATTCGTCGACGACTTCTTCCGGATCGCCGAGTCGCGACACGGCGCCCTGATGCAGCCACATCACGCGATTGCAGATCCGAATGATCGCGTCCATGTCGTGCGACACGAACAGGACCGTGAGGCCGGCGCGTCCGAGCTCGGCGACCTTCTGCAGGCAGCGCTCCTGAAATGCCTGGTCGCCCACGGCGAGAATCTCGTCGGCGAGCAGGATCTGGGGATTCATGTGGATCGCGACCGAGAAGGCCAGCCGCAGATACATGCCGCTCGAGTAATGGCGGAGCGGGCTGGTCACGAACTGCTCGACTTCGGCGAACTCCAGGATCTCCTGGACGCGGCGCTGCGCCTCGGTTCGCGGGATGCCGAGAATCGCCGCGTTCATCAGGATGTTGTCGCGCGCGGGCAGATCCGGATCGAAGCCGGCGCCGAGCTCGAGCAGCGAGACCACGCGGCCCACGCCCACCACGCGGCCGGTCGTGGGGGCAATCACGCGCGCCAGGATCTTGAGGAGCGTCGTCTTGCCGGCGCCGTTGGCGCCGATGACGCCCAGGATCGTGCCTGGCTCGACGCGAAACGACACGTCACGGAGCGCCCAGAAGTCCCGCGTCTTGGCGGATGACTCCGAGTCGCCCAGCGGCGACTTCAGCCGCTGCCACAGTGAGCGCGAGGATTTCCCCTCGGATTCACGGCCCAGGACGTAGCACTTCCCGAGACCGTCGACGACCAGACTATCCATGGATGCAGCAGGCCACCAGGGTGGCAAGACACTCGATCTACTCGAGGCAAGTGCCCGCGTTCAGCGAACGTATCGAACACACCGTTTATACTACACGTGTCCGGATCGCTCTACAGGATGGCACTTTCGATCGCGTTTGCGCAGGTGAATCCCACCGTCGGCGACGTGGCCGGCAACCTCGCGCTCGTGCGACAGACTCGCGACCGCGCCGCAGCCCTCGGGGCCGATCTCGTGGTGTTTTCCGAGCTGGTGCTGGTCGGGTACCCGCCTGAAGATCTCGTCCTGCGACCCGCGCTCGTGCAGACCGCGGCCGAGGCGCTTCGGGACCTGGAGCGCGACAGCCAGTCGGGCGCGCCGGCCCTGCTGGTCACGCTTCCCTGGCACGCCGACGGGTGTCTGCACAACGCGGTTGCGTTGGTCGCGGACGGCCGCTCCGACCTTCGCTTCAAGCACGAGCTGCCGAACTATGGCGTCTTCGACGAGAAGCGTCTGTTCGCGCCGGGGCCACTGCCGGCACCGGTCACATTCCGCGGCATCCGCATCGGGATTCCCATCTGCGAGGACATCTGGTTTCCCGCCGTGACCGCCCACCTTGCGCGTTCGGGGGCGGAGCTGCTGCTCGTGCCGAACGGCTCGCCGTTCGAGGTCGAGAAGTTCGAGCAGCGGCTCGAGCTGGCGCGCGAGCGGACGTCCGAGACCGGTCTGCCCATCGCCTACGTCAACCAGGTCGGCGGCCAGGACGAGCTCGTGTTCGACGGCGGCTCGTTCGTCATGAACGCCGACGGCGCCCTCGCGCATCTGCTTCCCTTCTGGCGCGAGTCGCTCGTGATCACACGCTGGGAGCAGTCACAGGGCCGCTTCCGCTGCGCGGGGGAGACGTCGTGGATCGAGCCGCCTCGCCTCGACGCCATCTACAGCGCGATGATGCTCGGCCTCCGCGACTACGTTCGGAAGAACGGCTTCGGCGGCGTGGTACTCGGCCTCTCGGGCGGCATCGACTCGGCGCTCACGGCGGCCGTCGCCGTTGACGCGCTCGGGCCCGAGCGGGTCCGCGGCGTGCGCCTGCCGTCACGGTTCACGTCGCGCGCGAGCATGGACGATGCCGGGGAGTCGGCGCGGCGGCTGGGCATGCACCTCGACACGGTGGAGATCGAACCGACGGTTGCTGCAGCCGAGGCCGCGCTCGCGCCTCTCTTCACCGGCCGCGATCGAGACGTAGCGGAAGAGAACCTCCAGGCCCGTGTCCGCGGCCTGCTGCTCATGGGGCTGTCCAACAAGTTCGGCGAGCTGCTCGTCACCACGGGCAACAAGTCCGAGATGTCGGTCGGCTACGCCACCTTGTACGGCGACATGTGCGGCGGCTACTCAGTGTTGAAGGACATTTACAAAACCGAGGTCTACGCCCTGTCCCGTTGGCGGAACGCCAACCTGCCGGACGGCAGCGCCTCGTCTGCCAAGGGCGTCATCCCGCAATCGTCGATCGTCAAGGCCCCCACCGCGGAGCTCAAGCCGAACCAGACGGACCAGGACTCCCTTCCCCCGTACGAGATGCTCGATGCGATCCTGCACGGGCTGATCGAGGAGGAGAAGAGCGTCGAGCAGATCGTCGCGAGCGGATTCGCGCGCGAGGTCGTGACGCGCGTGCAGCGTCTGCTCTACACCGCGGAATACAAGCGCCGCCAGGCACCGCCGGGTGTGAAGATCACGCGTAAGAGCTTCGGGCGGGATCGGCGGTATCCGATGACCAACGCGTTTCGAGAGTAGCCACGAAGAGCTCTGAGGTCAGATCGCCACGAGCATGCGCACAGAAATCGGACATGTGGAGGCGATCTTCCGGTATCCCGTGAAGTCCATGGGCGGCGAACGACTCGAGGTGGCCAATCTGGGCTGGCACGGCCTCGATGGCGACAGACGCCTGGCATTCCGGCGGCTTGATGACCGCAGCGGGTTTCCGTGGCTGACCGCAAGCAAGCTTCCCGACCTGCTCCTGTTTGCTCCGCTCCGCCGTGAAGACAGTGCGCAGGGAGACCTTCCCACGCACGTTCGCACGCCGGATGGCGAAGAGATGCCTGTCTTTGGGGAGGACCTGGCCACGGAGGTCGGACGTCGGCACGGGGCTCCGGTGCAGATGATGCAGTTGAAGCACGGCATCTTCGATGATGCGAGCATCTCGGTGATCGCCGCCGATACGGTGCGCGAGATCTCACAACTCGCGGGGCGCAGCCCGGACGTGCGGCGATTTCGGCCGAATGTTGTCGTGCGCTTACTGCGTCCGGGGCCCTTCCAGGAGGACGAGTGGTTGGGTGGTGTGCTCTCATTCGGCGAGGGAGACGAGGCCCCCGCCATTGCCGTCACGATGCGCGACGTGCGCTGCTCGATGGTGAACCTTGATCCGGACTCGGCAAGTCCTGCGGCCGAAGTGCTGAAGGCAGTCGTTCGGGCGAACCAGAACAACGCGGGAATCTACGGCACCGTCACGCGCATCGGTCGACTGGCGGTCGGACAGACCATACGCCTCAACAAATGACGCCTCCGCAGCGATAAGGCGAGAAGGATCGCCACAGAGGACACGGAGATCTGGCCACGGAGAACACGGAGAATCGGCCACAAAGAGCACAAAGATCACTGAGGCTTCTTCCGGAATGAGCCTCTTCGTGAGTTGGATGCCTCCGGCCGTAGACCAAACGTGGACGCCATACGGTGCGGCGTTTATCGCGAACAGAGTCAAAGATTGGCAGACGGCCGGTCCGCGGCATGGGCTAAATATCTGATCGTCTTGGTTCGGAATGCACTGCCACCAGTCCGATCCGGCTGTGTCGAACATCTGGGTTCACTCCGCCCCGTCGAGGTGTGCCTGCCGGCCGACTCGCGATGACCGACACATGCGCTTTTCGCTCATCGCACCAGTCGGCACACCAGACCCATGCACCACGGAGTTGAGGAACGTCGGGAACAGTGTCGCCGCTATCTGGCAGGCGCCGACCAGACCACAGGCAATATACAAAGGCGTCATACCAAGACAAGCCAGAGACCAAGTTCTGCTGACTCCGCAGGTCAGGTCCGGCGCTCTGCTCGGGGACCAGACCGTCCGTCCCTGAAGTAGATCCCGTGCCGTCTTCTGCAATATATGTAGGATGCCAGCCGTAGCCAGTAGTGCGCCGCCATCCTGTAGCTTTCAAGAACGTCCGGTACTCGTCATTCGTCACCGGCCGTGCCCTTCCGTTTTCCCCAGTCCCAGTGAGCGCCCTTCGACATCTCGGGACCAGGAAACGGTTAACGTTGTAACTTCCGATGAGATCCAATCGAGCTATCGTCGAGGAGTCAAATCTCCTCAGGTCGTCGAAGAGCGATAGAGAGAGAAAGAACTCTTCGATTGAAGAGTGCGACCACGCGTAGTCACCTGATGGAGTCCGCGTCAGCAGTCCAGCGTGGACGAAACGGTTCGAATCGTCGCTGGCAGGTCGCCGCCCGGTCGACGCACAACGCTTGAGCACTTCCCAAGCGTCGTCGAGATCGTCGTTTGTGAACAGGCGGTCTCGTAAGAGTAGCGTCCGAATCGCGGCAGCATACAGCTCATCGAGGTCCGTGCGGCCGATGACGCTGTGAAGTTCGGGGAGCGCAAGTTGCAGAAAGCGCAGAATTACTGGCACTCGGGGCAAGTTGTCCAAGACGTAGTCAATCGCGGGATTCTCCTTGCTGTCGGCACCAGCCGCTTCTAGCAGATACCGACGGGCGTCTTCTCTTGACAGCTCGATCAGCTCCATTCGACGAGGCACAGAATTACGCCGCAGGGCCGCCCTGATGGCATCATCCGTGGAGTCTCCGCTCTTGGGCGTCAGTCCCTTTGGTCGAAGCGCCTCTGTTACGACCTCGCTTGTCGCCTCAAAAGTTGTACTTCGGCAGCTGTACACAAGTCGCGCCCCGATCGGAAGAAGTCGTCCGACGGCCGTCAACGTTTCGGCATAGTTGGCCTGATTGTCACCTGTAGGTCCGATGAGCTCATCCAACCCATCGATGACGATCATGAGATTGGCGAGCTCGAGAATCTCGTCAGTAGGCACGGGGGGATCGGCGACCGCCAGAAGCTCTTGCCGGCTGGCTGGCCGCAAATGCTGAAGGTCCCTTGCGGGAATGAATATAGGAATGAACTCGTTGGATTCGGACAACCGGGCGCATAGTCCTCGAAGCAAATAGGTCTTTCCGGATCCTGGATCCCCCACGAGAACCAAATCCGACGCCTGCGGGTCTCTTATCCATGCGTCGATCGCGGCCCGTGCATCGATTGCTGGGCCAGAACCTGCTCTTGCCGCAACGGAGACCAAGCGACGACCCGCCGTCAGGCCGTCGTACTTGGCCGCGTGCGCCTGGCGATACGTGACTAGGACGCCTGACCGTTGACCCTCTGGTCCTTCTTGACGGTGCTCTCTGCAAGCCTCGATGAGCAGGTCTATTCCAGACGGCATTCGCTCACGCAAGTCGATGTGCTTGTAGCGAGCTAGTGTGTCCGGGAGTTTGACATCGTCGATTCGAATCGGAACGAACCGTCGAGTGCGGTTCCTAGGATCGCGAAACAGTGCGGTGCTACGTTCGAGATCGACCCAGTCTGAACCCAGCGCATTCCAGGAGACAAACAGGGCAAGCACCCGCGACGTCTCTAGGCCAGCTTCGATGGACAGGTAAATGTCGTCACCAATACCAATTTCCCACTCGTCAAACCAGACTCTCAGGCCGGCGTCGCGCAGTTTCGCGGCAACTGCCCGAACGATATCCTTGTCAGCAGAAGAGTGACTTAGAAACACATCATAGGCATATGGTGGCGTCATGCTCGCGATCGATCTCACATCGTGTGGAGACAGGGCAGTTGCGTGGTGATCAGGCCGTGAATGTGTGGACGGCGACTCACCTCCCATACGGCTCGCGAAATTATCTGCCCGATTCGCGCTGGTAGAAAGCCCCGAAGAGGTGGCGGGCGCAGGTGCGCTGCCGGCGGTGCGCAAGTGTTGCTTGATGCCGGCGGCGACGGGCACGGTCCTCACCATGTTCCGAGGACGTCCGTGCCCCGCCGCCAGGCCCTTGCCTTGGTTTGTTAGATGCATGGCGGACAGCACTGCCGCGATGCGGTGGTCACGGTCTAGGCATCGATCGCTGTCCTTGCCGCGCATCAGCGATTCGTCCTGAGTCGCCAAGGATTTACCTATGTTTTGCCCTCAAGGCGTAGCGGACTTCGTGTTCTTCCTGCCCCAACTCATTGATTTCCGTGTCCTCCGTGGCCAAAGATCTCCGTGATCATCGTGTCCTTTGTGGCCGATTCTCCCTGTCCTTCGTGCCGGTCCAGCCACAGAAGAACCGCAACCTGAATCAAATCGACCCGCCTACGATTACGCCATGAACGAACGGACGACTCGCAGCGACTATGCGATCCGCCTCGAACGGGTCTTCACGTGGCTGGTTGACCATCTGGACGAGACGCTCGATTTGCACCGTCTGGCCGAGGTCGCCTGCATGTCCCCGTATCACTTTCACCGGATCTACCACGCCATGCAAGGGGAGACCGCCGCCGACACGGTACGGCGGCTGCGCCTGCACCGGGCGGCGGTGGAGCTGATTACCGGTGAGCTGCCCGTGTCGCGCATCGCGCGCCGGGCCGGGTACGGAAGCCAGGAGGCGTTCACCCGAACATTCAAGGCCGCCTATGGCGTTCCGCCGGCACGCTACCGGGCCGCGTTCGTTCCCATGCCGACGGCCCACAGAACGGAGCACGAGATGAAGACGATGGACACGGAGACGAGGTATCAGGCGACCACACGAGAGCTACCGGGCATCACGGTGGCGGCGCTCGCGCACCGAGGCGATTACCAGACGATCCCCGGCACGTTCGTACGGCTGGCGACGATGGCGGGACCACTCCGCATGTTCCGGCCGGAAACACGATCGTTCGGAATCTATTACGACGACCCGGCGGCAACACCTGTGGAAGCGCTGCGGTCCGAGGCCTGCATGACGGTGCCAGACGACTGGACGCCGAGCGGCGATCTGGAGCGGCGTGAGATTCGGGGCGGCCGCTATGCGGTGGCGTTGCACGTCGGTCCGTACGCGGAGCTCGGTCACGTCTACACGTGGCTGTACGGCACGTGGCTCGCGCAGAGCGGAGAGGAAGCGGCCGACGCGCCGTGCATAGAGGAGTATCTGAACGACGCGCGCACCGTCCCGGCAGCCGAACTCAGAACCGAGATCTGGTTACCGCTCCGCTGAAGTCGCTGCCTCCATCTCCGCGTGACTCGAGGACATGAAGACCTACGAACACGAGTGGATTTTCGAGCCGTTTGCCAGGCACCGGACCTTCTTCACCAAGAGAATGTTCGGTGCGCTCGCCGCCTACCTCTTCGAGCGTCAGATGCTGCTGCTCGTCGAGCCAACGAAGTCCGGCCGCTGGCGCTGGCACGGGGTTCTGGTCTGCACGGACTACGAACATCACGCGTCCCTTCAAGCCGAGTTCCCGGCGTTGATGCCGCATGCGGTGCTGCGAAAGTGGCTGTTCGTCGATTCGGCCCACGAAGATTTCGAATCGACGATGCACGCCGTGGCGACGCGGGTCGCACGCAACGATCCGCGCTTCGGTATCGTGCCCGGGAGTCCGAAACCAAAGAAACGAAAGCGCATCGGAGTGCGACGGTGAATGCCGTCTTGAGGTGGGTCCCGAACGAGCCAATCGGCAACAGATCGTCTCTGTCTGCCTTCCCACATTCAATATACGCGTGGCCGGCGCGGTTGACAAGACTGTTTGTGCCGATGATTTGTTGCTAGGGTGAGCGGACCGCCTCCGGTGCCGGCGACCGGAAATGAGCAAGGAGGTCCATGCGAAAACCCGTTGGTCGTCCTCGTGGACTGCGCGCGAAGGAATCGGGCTCCACGCAAGACCGGCGTCGTCTGCTCGATCGCATTCTGGACACGCCGCATCTCGCCCGCGTGGTCCCTCACCTGCAGCCGGAGGTGCTTCACAGGATCATTCAGAGCTGCGGACTCGAGGATTGCGGCGAGATCGTGGCGCTGACGACGCCCGATCAGCTGGCGCGGGTCTTCGATCTCGACCTGTGGCGCCCCGCGCGACCGGGCTCGGACGAGGAGTTCGACGCCGAACGCTTCGGCCTCTGGCTCGAAGTGATGATGGAAGCCGGTGCGGCGGCCGCGGCGCGGACACTCGCCGATGTCGACGTCGATCTGGCGACCGCGGCGTTCGCGCAGCACGTGCGCGTCTTCGATCCTGCGACCCTCTCGCCCGCTGAGACAGCGGACGGAGACGAGATGCCGGCCGGTGACACACCCAGCGATCATCTGAGTTGCGAGTTAGGCGGATACCTGGTCGTGGCCAGGGAGACCGACTCGTGGGACGCCGTCGTTGCCGTGCTGTCCGCCCTCGACGCGGAGCATCAGGCCTATTTCCATCGTGTGATGCGCGGGTGTAGAGACCTCACCAACTCCGGGTTCGAAATCGATGGCCTGGACGATCTGCTCACACACACAGAGCAGACGATGTTCGACCTGGCGTTCGATCGGGAACAACGCCGGGAACAGCACGGGTACGTGACAGCGCCGCAGGCCCGGGCGTTTCTCCAGATGTCGCGACAGCTGCCGCTCGGCCACGACGCCACGCCGCCCGGCAATCCCGTCGCCCGTGCGTATTTCCGGGCCGTCGAATGGACGCCGGCGGACGCGGACAGCGGATCTCACCGTTTGCCGGAGGCATCAGGCGCAGCGCCCGCTGCGGACGACTCCGCCGAGGCCGCCGCCGCCATCGTCGGAGTGCTTGTCGACGCGGGAATCCTTCCTCAGCAGCCTCGCGGGTTACTCGAGGGACCGAAAGGTCACGCGCCACGTCTTGCGCGTATTCAGACGCAGATGCAACTCGCTGCTGACCGCGACCACGCGGCGTTTTCGATGAGGAGCCAGGAGCTCGCCTTTCTGGCGAACACGATCGTGGCCGGATGCCCCATCCAGGCACGGCCCTTCACGGCGCAAGAGGCATCGGACGCCGCTGTTGCGACCTGCAACCTTGGCCTGGAGAACTGGCCGGCCCGCTGGCTCTCAGCCGACCCACGCGGCGGCTCCTCCGTTTCACTGCCCGACGACTTTCTCGTCGCGCACGATCTGATCGGCGTGTTTCAGGTCGGATGGACCGTCCTCCACGACGATGTCTGCATGGACACCGCGGAGCGATTGCTCGGTGTGCTGGCCCATCTCGAGTGTGGCGACCGCGAGACGCAAGCCGGACTCACGGCACTGCGGATCGCGATGACCAAGCATTGGCGGGCTGGAGCACCGTGGCGGGCCCGTCACGCGCTGGATGTGATCACGATCCTGGACATGCCCGCGTGGGCCACGCTGCTCGGACTGATGGACGAATGCCCGGTCATACACGCCGGTATGGCCGTATCCCAAGGCTCACACACCCGCGAGATCAGCGCCACGGCCTTCGAATTCATCTCGGAGAACAGTCAGATCGCGTCGGTCCACGAATTCATGCGGCTGCTGCCGGAGACACTGCGCGGGTGACTGTGAGAATGCAGGGGTCTTGGGCCACGGAGGCCACGGAGATTAGGCCACCGGAGAATCAGCCACAAAGAGCATGAGCCGTAGACCAGAGTCGGGCACCATACACTACGGCGTTTTCGGCGAGGCAACGGCACCCCACTGCGGCGAAACTGCCGAACATGCTGATGAAAGCAGACCCATTCATACTCGACGTGTTCGAATGTGAGCTGCTCGTCGCTCAAACTCCGGCTCGCCCTTGGTAACGAAACGATGACTACCTCACACGATCGGATCGCACTTCGTGCGTATGAGCTCTTTGAGGCGCGGGGAAAGCAACACGGTCAGGACTGGGCCGACTGGTTCGAGGCAGAGCGCGACATACGTGACCATTCTCGCGCCCGCTACTTCAGTTTGGCGCTCCAGTACTACGTTGCCGGGCGGTTTGCCGTTCATGCCAGCCTCAATCCTGTCGCTGGCAATCTCTTACATCACGCGATCGAGCTCGCGCTCAAAGGCGGTTTGGCACGTGTGACAAGTTCGGAGGATCTCAAGAAGAAATACATGCACTCGCTCAATCCGCTGTGGAGAGACTTCAAATTGAGCGTCAGTGACCCACGGCTCGATCGGTTGGATCGAGTCGTCAGCGAGCTGGATCAATTTGAAACGATTCGATATCCGGAGCACGTAGAGCAGCACGGAATGTTGGCGTCGATCGCGCCGATTCGCCGTGATCAAGACGCGAAGGGCCCAAGAAAACTACCGTCTCCCGTGCCGCGGTATAAGTTGTATCTCCCTGAGATCGATGGGTTGCTTGATGCGGTATTCGTTGGTGCGAGCGTCAACCCAGCATTCTTCAAGGGTGAAGTATTCAAGAGCGAAGCACGAGACTTCCTGGGACGCGATAACATGACTCGTCTGCGAGATCTCGGCCCGTGACATCGCGGGGAGGCCCCTTGGCGTTGGTTCGGCCTCCCCTACCCGACGCGGCCCCGACTACTCCTGATAGGTCGCCTATTGTTTATCAAACGCGTGCGACCGTCGCGGCCTTGATGGTCCTTTCGACATCGATCAGAATCGGCTCGACCTCGATCCTGAATCGAAAACACAAGACTGCGTTCGGGCTGAGGCGTATGCCAAACATCGAACGCCTCCAAGTTGGACGCCATGGGCTTGGCAGACTGGAAGTGGCTCTAAGGCGTTTCGGGAATCTTTGCGTTCCTGGCCCAAGCTCAATAGTCTCCGTGCGCTCCGTGGCCAAAGATCTTCGTGATCTTCGTGGCTAGCGGGTGGGCGCGCAGAGATCGTCCGTGCAGCGGCCGCGGCGGACGCGGTTGGCGGCGATAGTCCGATAGATCGCGTGGCCGATCTGCCGGAAGCCGGGCAGCCGGCCGATGAGGCCGAATGGCCACATCAGCGGTACCACGCGAGCGATCTGCAGATACCCTTCGAATCCCGCGTGAAGTCTGCCCCGCTGGTCGATCACATACATCTCGACCATCACGGCCGCTTCGCTCAGGCCCGGCGCGAAAAACTCGCGCGCCTCAGCATTGGTCGCGTCCACAAACTGCAGGCGGTCCATCCAATCCGTCGCGTGAAGGATCCGCGCGGTGCGGCGGCACAGCGGGCAGCCGCCGTCGAAGAGCACGGGCAAACGCGATGGGGACTGTGCCGACGCCATGTCAACCGGCGCGGAAGATCGCCGCCTGCCCGCTCAGCAGGTGGAGACGGCGAAACTCCGGGTTGGCGGTGATGAAATCGTCTACCGCCTTCTGTGCCCCCGGACAGGTGACCACGCCGTAGTCGTCCACGATCATCATGGCGCCAGGCGCGAGCCGCGACGAGAAGAAGCGCAGGCAGAAGTCGGTCGCCGGGTGCACGTCAACGTCGATGTGCACGAAGCCGAATCCCGGCTCCGAGGTCAGTCGCTTGCTCGTCTCGAAGATGTCGCCGACCACGAGCTCGACGTTCGGGTAGCCGGACAGGTACTCGGCAACCCCCTCGGCCGAGGTGTCCTTGAACCCGTCATCGGAGTGCACGCCGTCGATCGCCGGATCAAGCCTGGCGTGCCCCTGGAAGGTGTCGCACACATAGAAACGCGGCGAGCGGCCGGCCTGCCTCAACGTTTCGGCGATGAACTTGGACGATCCGCCCTGGTAGCTTCCGACCTCGACCATCGGGAACGTGCGCGGCGCGCCGGTGACCGCCTGCCACAAGGTGTACAGGCGATCGAAGTTCATCCCGATGCGGCCGTCGGCGATCACCTGCTTGGCGACCACCGAGAAGTCCGGCAGCGTGCTGATGTCGATCTTCTTGCCGATGCCGCTCAGGTAATAGCTGCGGCGCAGCGCCTCGTGCTCTTCGTGGAGGCGAAGCCGCTCTTCGGTCGAGCGGGCCATCTTGGCCCTCAACTGCTCGAACTTGACCGCGAGCCGCTCTTCATTGGCCGGTGACTTTCTTCGAACCTCACCGTCCTGCCGTTCGACCTCGTCCTCGCTCACGGTTCTATCGTAGCCGAGATGATGCGACGCATCTCAGCGTCCAACCTTGCCGAGGAGCCGTCCTGCCAGATTCACGAGTCCGGCAATCATGAGGAGCGGAACCCGCATCGCGAGCGCGCCGATTGAAACACGCGGGCGCGCGCGCCGTCGCGATCGGCGTCCCAGACGTTCCACGTGATCGGCCGCAACCACTGATGGCCGCTCCCCTGAACCCGACCGAACCATCGTCTTGAAGAATGGGTTCGAGCTGTCCGGCTGCGGTGCACCAAGAGCCGTGCGCACGTGCCGGTTCACGTCTTCGAGCGTTTCTGCATGGACAACGGAGCTGCCGCTGGTGCTCCACAGGAATTCGACGGGGCCGGTGTCGTGTACCGTCTTCGCCCCATCCGGGCGAAGCACTGCGACCCCCGGCTTCCCGAGTGCGGCGGCCATCGTCAGCGACAAGGCATCGATACCGACGGTCACGGCCGCATATCGAACCGACTCCGCCAGGAGGACGGCATCGAGCTCACCCGAACGCTCGTACGCCCGCGGAATCATTACCACATTGTCGACGCCGGTGAAATCAAGCGATCGCCACCGCGGTGAACGGACCGCCGGACGAATCAGCACCGGCAGGTCGTGCAGCCGCTGATCGGTGCTCGCGCGCAACGAGCTCACCCATCGGCGGACGAGATCCACTTCCCTCCCGGGCTCGCTCAACACGCCCACCGACCCGGCAAAGAATGCGAACGCCCGGCCAGGTGGCAGGCCAAGCAGCGCACGGAACTCGTCGGGCCCGACGGCTGGCGGCTCGTCCAGACATCGTTCGAGAAGTGTGGCCCCGGTCACGATGATGCCGGCGTCGGGCAGATGCAGGTCGCGGACGACCGCCGCCCGCTGCGCATCATTCCAGACAAAGACCGCGGATGGTTTTGGCTGCAGGAGCGTGGCGTGCAGCTGTCCGTCGCCACCGCCGGCGATCGCGATGGCGGGGATGCCGAGCGAGGACGCCGCGCGAAGGAGGTCCGCCTCTGCTCCGGCGCTCTCCAACGCTGTGACCACATCGCTGTCGGGCAGCGCGAGCACCACGTCCGGCTTCTGCTGAACGAGCACATCGCGGGCCGCCGTTGACGAGGGAATCGCTCGATCGAACCGGGCCACGAACCGGCGCAGCGGCCTCGGCATGCCGCGCCACTGACGGGCGATCCGCGCGATCGGCCGCGCACCTCGCGGCACGACCGCCAGCGCGAGTCGCACGAGCCACGACTGCGCGTTACCTTGGCCGCGGAGGTCCAGCATCGAGAGATAGGCCGACATGCCAAGCAGTCCCTGACTGATCTCCGCCCACATCCCGTCGGGCTGCGGCAGCAGGCCGGCCTGTATCACGCCAGGCACGTCGCACCTGATGCGGGAGTACGCGTCCTCGGTCTGGCCACGACGAGGGGTGAAGACGATCGCGAGGCGATGGCCTCGTTCGGCAAGCGCGCGAAGGATTGGCTGGTGCAGGAACAGCGATTCCGCCGAGGGCACGCCGAACAGCACGCTGACGAAGTCTTCGCTGTCGCGGCGCGCGGGCAACCCCGCGGCCCGCCACGCGGTGTAGCTGGCCAACGGCGCGATGATCCTGCGCAGCAACGGTACCCAACGCGGAACGGCTCGCGGCGCGGCGAGGCGATCGGCGACTTCCTGAACCAGACGAGCCCACATCAGGAAACCGGGCAACAGGTCGGTGCCATGCGGCCGCACCAGCGCGCGCGCGGCGGCCTGATGGGCGCGGTCGAGTCCATGGTCGAGAATCCCCCTCAGCGCCACCCCGTGCTCATCGAGGCTCCGCGCGACGCTGGGCCACCCTCGCTGCTCGGCCACCTCCGCACAAAACCGCGCCAGCTCTTCGTCGCCGTCGTCCGGCCACAACAGCGCGACCACCGGGCGGGCACGCGCCGCAGCCTCGAGCACGAGCGACATATCCATCGCGATCACGGCGTCCGCGTGCTGCAGCGCCTCGGCGATATCGGCGGCGTACTTCCGGAAGTCGGTGTCGAACCGAGGCAGCACGGCCTCGGAGATCTGTGGATAGGCCTTCTGCTGCACGCCGGGCGGCGGCGCGGAGTAGACGATCACTCCAGCATCACGAATACGAGGATCGCTGCTCGAGCGAAGGCTGTCGATCCATTGCCGAATCTGCGCGTGCCGCCGCTCGATGGCGCGACTGCCGGCGGCGAGCAGAAGGACGGTGCGCGCCGGGTCGAGACCGTGGCGGCGGCAGAACTCCTCACGAGTGGTGGTCACAGCGCCAGCCGTGTCGAGTGGCAGGCACGCGCCGATGACTGCCGTCCTGCGCGCGGGAACGCCAAGGATCTCCACCGCCTGCCGGCGCTGCTCACGGCTCCACAGAGCCATGCAGTCGGGCAGGACGTGCGGCAGCGCACCGCTGGTCAGATCATCCCATCGCGCAGGCAGTCCGATCGTCGGGATCCCCAGCGTGTTCGCGGCCCGGATGTAGTCGCTCGCCACCGAGCCGATGCCGAAGAGCGGCGCCACGACCAGCAGGTCGGGATTGTGCGCGTTCAGGAAGTCGACGATGGGAGGCGGAGGCGGGAGCACCCGCACGAGCATGCGCAGGATTCGAGTGGTCAGCGGCCGGACCAGACGGACGCGCAGCAATCGATTGCGTGCGAGCCGCGACGCGAGCGGGGACGCCTCCTGCAGCGCGCGCCGATAGGCACCCTCGTCTCGCGCGTCGAGAAAACGCCAGCAGTCGAGACAGCCGCGAGCGGTCGCGCTCAACTCGGCCCAGCGATCGAGATTCGGCGCCAGGCCGATGGTCAGTCGGCGAAACTTTCCGGAGAATGCGGCGACGTCGGTACCCGGTGGCGCCTCGCCGTGCACGGCGATGTGCACGCGGCCGCGACGCGCCGTCAACTCGGTCAGCGCACTCGCGGACGTCGTCAGCGCACCAAGGTGGGGCGCGACAACCAGTGTGCTTTTCAGCAGCCGCATCGGTTCCTAAGAACCTTTGTTCGCCGGCCAGCGAACGGCGAGTGCGGCGATGCGCTTCACGCGCTCCTGGGCACGGCTGGCCAGGTGCTCTTCGAGGGCCGTGCCGGCGGGAATTCTTCCGGGCACAGTGCTCATGACCATGCCGGTGGCGGACAGAGTGGGAAGCGTGGCGTCGGGCATCGGGTGCGCCGACGCAGCAGCAACCCGGCGGCGCACGAACGGCCGGACGAGCGCCACTCCGATCGACGAGATCAGCGGCCGGGAGACTCCGATGCCCGCCATCTTCGTGAGCGTGGACCGCATCGCGTCCGATCCGTCCGCCGTGTCGTCATCGGCGGCCAACGCCGGCATCTCCACGACGCGGAACGGCGCGACACCGTGGGTCACGATCGCGGCCGCACGCTGATCGCCGGTCGCGACGAGGATCCAGTCAGGGGTTGACGAGCGGGCCTCGTCCACCACGCGCACACCTGCAGGGGCAAGCGCTTTGACGCGCTGCAGCGCCGACGCGGTCGCGCCGATCACGAGCAGCATCATGCCGCCACGAGCTCCGCGCCCGATGCGTCGAGATAGTTGGCAGACACACCGAGCTCGCGGCACGCGGCGGCAATCTCGGCCAGATAGTTCGGATTCATGACCACGACAGCCAGCGGCGTCTCGCCGATCTGCCGGAGCGTGTCGGGCGCCTCGATTTGCCGGCCCGAGATCGGCACGTAGCATCCCTGCTTGTTCGCGTTCACGTCCACGGTGTGGTCGATCAAGGTCGAGTCCGGATCGACCATGAGCGAGAACATGATGCCCTTGGTCGCCATGCCCCAGAGCGCCACACGGTCGCCTCGCGCTTTCAATTCACGCAGCCGGCCTTGAATCGCGCCGACGCGATCCTGCTCACCCGCGACGTACTCCCGCAGCCGCCCCTGCAGCACGCTGCCCGCATCCGATGGGCGCCGGCTCGTCGTGTCGTGCGCAGGGACTGCCTCCATCCACCGGTACTGGCTGCCGAAGGCCACGCGCGTGGACGTGGGCCTGAACCCGGCGCGCCGGAGCACCTGAGCGAGGCTGGCGTCGGTGAAGTAGTTGCAGTGCTCGTAACAGAAGTCCCAGAACGCGCGATGCTCGAGGATCCATCCGAGGTCCGGCACCTCGACGAACAGCGGCACATCGAGGTCGTCCATCGCGGTCCGCAGATCGCGCACGAACGCGACGGGGCTCGGCATGTGCTCGAGCACGTGGCGGCTGAGGAAGAGCGACGGTGGTCGATCGAGAAGATCCTTCGAGAACACGCCGCTGACGAGCCTGATTCGTCCGTCCGCACGGACCTCGTCACCGGGAAGAGCCGGATCGACGCCGAGCCCATGGCACTCGGGCCAGACGCGGCACAGAACGTCGAGGAACCGGCCATCGCCGCACCCGACGTCAACGACAAGACCACCGCGTGCCAGCGAGTACGCCCGTCCGAGATACTGGGCAATCTCTTCGTAATAGCGCGCCATCACCGCCGACGGCACCGCGTTGTCGTAGCCGGCGTCGTATTCGAGCTTCGACGGATCGAAGGTGGCGTTCCAGGAGAATCCGCAAGCCGGACACGTCGCCAGGGAGACCTGACCTCGCGTGGCCGCCCGCGCCGCTTCGCGCGTCCGGTGCACGTAGTTCTGCATCGACGGCACGCGGTCTCGGGTCACGGTGAGTAGCGGATCCTCCGCCGCACAGACGGGGCACACGGTCACGCGCGTTCCCAGTCTCCGAACCAGCGGCGGTACCAATCAAGTGTCTCGCGCAGCCCCTGGTCCATCGTGTACGCCGGCGTCCACCCGAGGGTCCTGGTCGCCTTGTCGAACGAGAGCCATTGCTCGCGGATCTCGGCTCGGGCGGTGTTCCGGACGTCAGGGGTCAGATCCATTCGGCCGGTGAGGCGCTGGATGTCCGCGATCACCTCGAGCACGGTGCGGCGCGCGGCGCCACCGATGTTCACCGCCTGGCCGCGAAGCGTGCCGGTAAACGCCGCCTCCGCCAGACAGAGGTACGCCGACGCCGCGTCCTGGACGTAGAGATAGTCACGGATGAAGGTGCCATCGCTGCGGACGATCGGCCGTTCGCCGCGCAGCAGCGAGCGGATCGTGCCCGGGACGAGACGCGTCCAGTTCAAATCGCCGCCACCGTAGATGTTGCCGCACCGCGCGATCAGGACCGGGAGCCCGTAGGTGTCGTGGTAGGTCTGCGCCAGCATGTCGGCACAGGCCTTCGACACATCGTACGGGTGTTGCGCGCGTAGCGGCGTCTGCTCCGTATACGGCAGATCGGGCGACGTGCCATAGGCCTTGTCGCTCGAGGCAACCACGACCGACTTGATCATCTCGGCGTGGACGCGGCAGGCGTCCAGCAGGTGATACGTGCCGCGGATGTTCGCCTCGAAGGTCGGGACAGGCGCGCGCGCGGCCACGCCGACCAGCGTTTGCGCGCCGAGGTGCATCACCGTGTCCACTTCCCACACGCCCACCGCGCGCTCGACCGTGGCGTAGTCCTCGAGCGAGCCGTAGACCTGCTTCACCTTGTGGATGTCCCCGCTCCGTACCAGCTCGCACTGCGGGTCCAGGTCCACGCACAAGGCAACAACCGTGGCGCCGCGCTCGAGAAGCGCCTTCACCACCCACGAGCCGACAATGCCCGTCGCGCCCGTCACCAGGACGCGCCGGCTGCGCCACGAGAAGGTCTCGCTGGTCATCGTGTCCGCCTGAGATAGGCCTGCGGCCAGTGCGTGACATTCTGATCGAGATCGCTCTCGTTGAACGGCCACGGCGGCTGCTCGAGCGTGAACTCCGGGTGCGTACGGAGGAAGTCGTGGACGGCGGCGATGGGGTTGTCGGCTCGCCACGAAGCCTGGCCGCGGGGCGTGTCCGCGACTTCCTGCATCACACCGTCGGTAGCCACGATATACGAGCCGACCGAAACGAGCGGCGCATACGCCTCCAGCTCCGCGCGCACGTGGTCCCGCAGGTGATTCGAGTCGAGCAGGACCAGCACCGTATCGCCGGCGTTGATCTGCTTCCGCACGTGACCGACGATCGCCGCATCGATCGAGCTTCCCTCGACGAGGGTGATCAGGCCGGTCAGTGGATGGCTCTCGATGGCCGCCCTGTTGTGCGGGCGGATCTCGATGTCGACGCCGATCACGCGGCCACGGTCGAGCGCCTTGCACAGCGACGCGTAGTAGACGAGCGACCCGCCGTGCGCCACGCCGGTTTCGACGATCACGTCCGGCGCCACGCGGTGAATCACTTCCTGCAGCCGGATCATGTCATCCGGCAGTTGAATGACCGGCCGCCCGAACCAGCTGAAGGTGTAGGTGTACTTCTGGTTCCACCCGACCTTGAGCCACAAGCGCGACAGCAGCTCGAAGCCCTCCTTCGAATACAGCGGCACCCGCGACTCGCCGCCCTCCGCGTGCTGAACGATCACGCCGGCGGTGGTGTCGACCGTGAAGGTCATGCCTGCACCATCTTGTCGTGGGCCTTCCACCAGGCAACCGTCTGCCGAATCCCGTCCTCGAGTCGATACCGCACGGTCCACGCGACGTCGCTTTGCAGCCGCGTCACATCGGCCACGACGATCGGCGATGGGTCGGCCACGCTCTCCTCCGAACGTTCGAGCCTGAGGCCGTTGCCGACCGCGTCGCCTACCAGCTGTCCCAACCGTCCGAGCTCAACACCTTCGCCCGAAGCAATGTTCACGGCACCCTGTGCGTCCGAGGCCAGCAGCGCGGCAAATGCGGACCCGGCGTCGGATACATGCATGTAGTCCCGAACCTGCTTCGGATGCCGAAGCGTCATCGGCGTCCGGGCGTCCGAGGCCCGGATCATCGACGGCACCAGCCGTTCTGGCGCCTCACCCGGACCATACACCCAGAAGAGCCGGCCGGCCGCAAAGCCAAACCCCGCCTGCGCGGACCAGCGTTCCACCACCTCGAACACGGCATGCTTGCACGCGGCATAGAGTGTCGCCGGTCGGCACGGCGTCGTGCGCTCCGAGCACGTTCCCTCGCTCCAGTCGTACTCCGCGGCACTCCCCGCCAGGACGATGCGCTGACCACCGTTGGCAAGGAACGCCTCGACGAGCTGCAGCGAGGACTGCACCCACCTCGGGTTCTCGAGCGACGTCAGGTACACACCGGGCGTCGCAATCCAGGCGAAGTGGAGCAAGTGCGTCGGTCGTACTTGCCGCATCAACGCGTCCACAGCGCCGCGGTCGTGCAGATCGACTTGGTGCACCTCGTGTTCGTAGTGTCCGGCTTCAGCCGGACCCGTCACCGCATGCACTTCCGCGCCCCGCTCGCGCAGCGGCTCGATCGACCATCGCCCCACGAAGCCGCTCGCCCCGGTCACGAGCACACGCGTCATCGTCATCGGCTGAGCAATCCCCAGCGGCGATCCTGATCCGAGACGACCGTCGGCGGAATCGGCCACTGGATCGCGAGCGTCGGATCGTCCCAGCGCACGCCGTCGCCGAGCTGCGGCGCGTAGTAGTCGCTCAGGTGATAGTGCACGGTGGTGTCATCGGCCAGCGTCTGGAATCCGTGCGCGACGCCCTCGGGGAGGAACACCGCACGGCGATTCTCTGGCGTCAGCTCGAACCCCTCCCACTGGCCGAACGTCGGGGACCCGGGCCGCACATCGGCCACCACATCGTACAGGGAACCACTGACGCAGATGACCAGCTTCGCCTCCGGATGCGGCGAACGCTGAAAGTGCAGACCACGCATCGTGCCCCGGTGATGATTCTGGGACAGCGCGCTTCGCACGAACGAGCCATGCCACCCGTGCTCGGCCAGGAGACGCAGTTGATACACCTCCGTGAATGAGCCCCGGTCGTCCACCGCGCTTGTCTGCTCGATCAGGAACACACCGTCGATACGGGTTGGTTGGATTTTCACTGCAGCTCGATCCGAGGCACGGCGAGGATGAAGCGGCCGCCTCTTTGACGATAGGCATCCTCCTGGCGCACCACTTCGTCCTTCAGGTTCCAGATGAGGATGAGAAGGTAGTCCGGCTGTCGCTCGGTGATGACGTCCGGACCGACGACCGGGATGCCGCAGCCGGGCATGCGGCGGCCCTGTTTGTACGGGCTGCGATCGGCGACGAAGGCCACCGTGCTCGGCGTAATCCCGCAGTAGTTAAGGAGGATCGTTCCCTTCGCCGCGGCGCCGTAGGCGCCGATGGTGGCGCCCGACGCGCGAAGACGCCCGAGCGTCTGGTTGAGGTCGTCGCGCACCCGCTCAACCGCCATCCGGAAGTCGCGGTAGTAATCCTCGCGCGTCAGCCCGAGTGCCTCTTCCTCCTGGAGCAGTCTCTCCGTCGTTTCGCCATGCGCGGTTCCTGGCGAGATGAAGAACCGGAGAGAGCCGCCGTGGATCGGGACACGCTCGACGCGCTCCAGGACGAGGCCATGGCGGCGCACGAGCGCAGCGACGGCGTGCACCGAAAAGTAGCAGAGGTGCTCGTGATAGATCGTGTCGAACTCGGTGCGCTCGACCATGTCACGGACGTAGGGGGCTTCGATCACCGCGATGCCGCCCGGCGCCAGCATCGTCGCGATGCCGCTCATGAAGCCGTTCAGGTCCGGCACGTGCGCCATCACGTTCAGGCCGAGGAGCACGTCGGCGCGCTTCCCTTCGCCGCGCAGGCGTGTCGCCAGCTCATGACCGAAGAACTCGGTGATCGTCGGGATGTGCCGATCGCGCTCGGCGACAGCGGCGATATTGGCCGCCGGCTCGATTCCGAGGACCTGCACACCGGCCTTCTGAAAGTACTGAAGCAGGTAGCCGTCGTTGCTGGCGACCTCGACGACCAGGCGCTCGGGTCCGAGACGGCGCTCGGCGACGAGCGTGGCCGCGAGCGCCTCGGCGTGCTGCAGCATCGACGTGGAATACGACGAGAAATACAGGTACTCGGAGAACAGGTGCTCGGGGGCCACGATGTGTCGCAGCTGCACGAGCGAACAGCCCGGACAGAACGCCACGTCGAGCGGGAAGCGCGGCTCGTCGGCTGGGGCGCCAGCGGCAGGATAGGCGTTCGGCAGCGGCAGCGAACCGAGCGAGAGAATCTCGCGCAGTCCGTCGGCGTCACACGACAGGCACCGCGTGCGCGGGGCGGGAACCGCTATGCCCATCGCTTCCACGGCGCCTGGCCACGCTCCCAGAGGTCTTCGAGCAGGTAGCGATCGCGCAGCGTGTCCATGCACTGCCAGAAGCCGTCATGCGTGTGCACCGCGAGCTGGCGGTCCACCGCCAGCTGTTCGAGCACTTCCTTCTCGAGGCTGTCGGTCCCCTCGTTCATGTATTTGAAGACGCCAGGCTCGAAGATCATGAAGCCGCCATTGATCCAGCCTTCGCCGATCTGCGGCTTCTCCTGGAAGTCGGTGACGATGCCGCTCTCGAAGGTGAGGCCGCCAAAGCGTGACGGGGGCCGGACGGCGGTCACCGTGGCGAGCTTGCCCGAGCGCCGATGTGTCGCCATCAGCGCGGAGAGATCGACGTCGCACACGCCATCACCGTAGGTCAGCAGGAAGGCCTCGTCGCGCAGCCACTGCCGAAGCCTGTGCAAGCGTCCCCCAGTCCCCGTCGTCAGCCCCGTTTCCACGAGATGGATCGTCCAGTCATCGTTTGAACCGCTGTCGTGGAGCTGGCTAGTACCTGACGCGAGATCGACGGTGATCGTGGCGCTCAGCAGCCGGTAGTTGAGGAAGAACTCCTTGATGACATCTCCCTTGTAGCCGAGCGCGAGCACGAACTCCTTGTGATCGAAGGTCGAGAAATGCTTCATGATGTGCCACAGGATCGGACGGTCGCCGATGTGCACCATGGGCTTCGGCACGACCTCCGTGAGCTCGGCCAGGCGGCTGCCACGGCCGCCGGCCAGAATCACGACTCTCATGCGGCTCCGGCGCTGGCGTCGCGGTGCCGCCAGGCATAGAAGGGACTCAGGGTCTCGAGACTTGGCATCGTGAGAAGGACGTTCGGGCCAACGGGACGGGGCGTCCTCTCCCCCCACTCGAGCGCGTCGAAGACGGTCGGGAAGCGCGGCAAGTCATCGTCGGGGGTATCGGCCTGCGGGTCCGGCTCCCCATCGCGCGCCTGCCGCTCCGGAGGCAACACCGACAATGCCTCGAGGTAGACCTGGCGTGATCGCACCCATCGCTGCACATCGTCGGACTCCCTGTTCAGGCCGTCGATGAGCGAGTCGTAATCCTCGGCGAGATCCACTCCGGCCCGCGACGAGCGGAAGTAGTCGAGCAGGCACCCCGCAAAGTAGCGAGGTCGATCGAGATCACATGAGGCAAACGCCTCGGGCAGCGTTTCCCTGAGGCGCATGAGATCGTTCAGCACGACCGCATGCGTGAAGCACGCATCAGTCGGCATGCGATCGACGAGATCGTTCCATGACATGCCGAGGTCGCGCCGAAAACGGTCGGCCAGTGGGCCCCGTCGCCTGAACGCGGACCCGTTCCCGAGACCGCAGCTCACATAGAGCGAGTCGTCCAAGAGCACGATCCGATCGGTGTGCGCCACCATGAGATATCCCGACGTGTAGTCAGGACAGACCGGCGGGCACATGCGGCCAAGAGGCGAGCGCCGAACGCGCTCGATCACCGCAAGCTGACAGAAGGCGCCCATGAGCTTTGGCAGGAGCTTGGGACCGAAGTTGGGATGGCCATGCGCGAAATACCGCAGCAGCTCGGCGCTGTCGAACTCGCGTCGTTCGCCCGAGCAGACCCGCCGCTTGAACTTCGTCCCGGCCGGATCGCGGCCATACGAATCCGGAAACCAGCCGACGACTGGTGTTCCACTGCGGTCGATCTCGGCATGAATCAGGCTGAGGGCGTCGCGCCGATAGACGGACCGGTCGGTGAGAATGGTGACGTACTCGCCTCGGGCGTCGGCAATCGAGCGCTCCCAGTTGTCGGGCATCGACAGCGTGCCGCTGGTCCGCACGTACCTGACACGAGGATCCTCTGTCTCAACCGCGATCGCCGCCGTTGCCGGCGAGATGGCGTCGTCGCTGTTGTCACAGATGATCACCTCGAAGTCGGTAAAGGTCTGCTCGAGCACGCCGCGCACGGCGTTCCGCAGGCGATCGACACGGTTCTTGGTGGGGATGGCAATCGTGAAGAACGGACGGCTCATCGGCCGATGCCCTCTGACGCCAGCGTGAGTCCCGGAACCGACCGCCGGCGCGCCCCGTCGGAGATCGGCGCCACGCCCCCCCGCGGCTGCGCTGCGCTCTCGATGACATCCGCCACAACCTCGCCCGCGGGCGTGTCGAGCCCACAGGGTCGCAGGAACCATCGGGTAAATCCACGGCGGCCTTCGGCTTTCTCGTCGGCGCCCTCCAGGATGCGGCGTACGTGTGCCGCGAGATCGTCCATGTCGCTGCACACCTCCAGGAAGTCTCCCTTCAACAGGTGTCGGAAGTGCCCCGTCCGCCCCTGCGCTCGCCAGTACGCCTCGCTGACGATGGTGAGACATGGCCGATTCGCCATGACCGCTTCGAGAAACGCGGTCGTGTTCAGGCCAAACACGCAGGTCGCGTGGGAGAGCTGGTCGTAGTATTCCTGCCACGACGCGGACGAGTCCGCCTGGTCTCCGTCCTTCGGGTGCACCACGACGCCGGGATACGAGAACGCCTTGAACACCCCGGGGTTGGTTGGATGGGGCCGGACGACGAGCGTCGGTGCGTGGCTCGCAGCGGCCCTTTTCGGACCGGCCAGGTACTCGCGAGCCAACGCATCGGCCATCGCCTTGACCATGCCGATCTCGTTCTCCCAAATCGTCCGCGAGCTGCAGAGGAACACCATGTAGGGTCCGTCTGGACATCCCATCTGCGCGCACACTTCCTGCCGGCTCATGCGGGGCCGCAGCAGGAAGAATGCGTCGAGATGAGGAGCGCCCGTAATGCGGATCGTCTCCTTCGGCACATCGTGAATCTCGGCGGCCTCGATCGCCATCGGCTCGTTCCACACGATGAACAGGTCGGGCACAACGTGAACCGTCCCCTTGCTCGTCAAGTTGTCCCAGCTGTTGATGAACCCGATGGTCGGAATGCCGAGCGTCCGTGCCGCGTGCAGATAGTCGGCCTCGACCGGGTCTTTGGGCCAGATCGTCGGCGACACGAGCACCACATCCGGATCGATCTCGCGCAGGAGGCGCAGCAGTGTCTCGCTTGGAGGGCTGGCCGCCTCAATCCATCGCCACACACTCAAGGCGGACCTGGTGCCAAGCGCCATTCGCCAGGCCGGCGTACGGACCTTTTGTTGAAGTCCTGCCGGCAGGCTTCGCTCGATGCCTTCGACGACGCGGTCGGGAGACGGGTGGCCCTTGCGGAAGTAGATGCCGCGGTTGATGACCTGGCGGCCCACGCGCAGACGGAGCGGCCACGGTTCATCCGGCTCCGGGCGATATCCGCTCGTGACGCCGGCGATCTCGGATTGCACCGCCTGGAGACCGCGGCCAAGCAGCCGCTTCTTCGAGGCGTCCTTGGTGATCTTGGCGCGCACGCGCTCGTCGTCCAGACGCGTGCCGTGCAGAAACACCACCTCGTGCCCACGCCGGCACAGCTCCCGCATGACCGAGTCGAGACTGCGGAAGAAGTTCACGTGCTGGCCGATCATCAGGACTTTCATGAAACCTGCGTCACTCGCTCGTTATCTTGATCCGGACCCGAGGCGTGTTGCAAGCCGCGCGGCGTCGATCAGGCTGGCCGAATCCGCGACGTTCTGCCCGCAATGTCGAACGCCGTTCCACGATCGAGCAATGGCGAATTCGTCGTAGCGGAGGGTCTCTAGCCCGCCGTGAGAGCTGGGTCAGACCCCGGCGACGATCCAACTCACGGCTTGCAGAAAATGCGTACTTAGCAACTTGGGAAGCTGGTCGTTCTTGCGATCTTCACGGTGCTTCGACAGACGCCCTTGGCGTTTCGCTAACACTTCTTCGCCGCACGGTTGTGGGCGCGCGCTTTGCTCTCTTCAGTCGCACACGAGGCGAAGTGATCTTGATCTTGCCGGCGTGTTCATGCGATCAAGCGGCTCCAGAGTGCAACGACGTGGGTCTACCCGCATCTTTAGTGTGCGTTGCACTGAAACTGCATCCCGATGCGATTCCTGTGCACGCTCAGCCGACCATCTATTCAGATCCCGTCTATGATTCATGAGATTCACGACGTTCTGGCTCAGGTCATGATGCGCGATGACTGGGTGAAGGCGACCATAGCCGTGGGGCAAGAGGCGGCAGGGTTCGACATTGCACGTCTCTTTGGACGACGCTGGAGCGCCTCGCTGCCCGGATTGATTCACCACAGAGTCAGCTGGAATGCACGTTTGCGACGCATATTCTCGAGCGGGCCGCAATGGAAGTGCTGCGAACGCAGGCTGCCTATGGCATCAAGAGTCACGAAGCGCATTCAACGAATGGAATCATGTTCTAAGAATCATCGAAGCTGTCCAATGGGTCGAATTGCCCGATCGACTCCGAACCGCCGACCACGTGGTCGAGGTTCACTCGCTCGCCTGTCGCGTCCGGACGTTCCTGAACAGTCACGTCACACAGAGGTCGCTCAAGGAGTGTTGCATGGGCCGTGTGAAGAGCAGTGTCGTCGGTTCGAGGGCTGGAGCCCCGCAGTTGGTATTTGACTCTATGAGCAGACAGATCCTCTGCTGCATCTTCGCCACCGCGCTATTGCTCGCTGCGGATAGCGATGCCGGAGCGCAAGGCCTCTCGATTGCGCCGAACCTGGCAACCCCGCGCCCGGCTGGAACGGCCATTACCTGGACAGCCACAGTGAGCGGAGGCACGGCGCCGTTCACCTATCGGTGGTATGTCTCGCCCGATTCCGGCGGCACATGGAACCTGATGCAGGACTGGAGCACATCGGCGACGTTTGCCTGGAACCCAAGCGTGCCTGGTGTCTACCTGGTGTCAGCGTGGGTACGCAACGCCGGCAATACCTCTGATAACCGGGATGACGGCACGTCCTACTACTATCAGATCACGACGCCATTGCTGCAGGTGTCGTTGGCGGCCGATCGGTCTGCCCCTCAGCCAGCGACGACGACGATACGGTGGACCGCGTCCACGTCCGGAGGAACGGCTCCGTATTCGTACAAGTTTTGGGTGACGGCGAATAACGGGGCAACCTGGCAAATAGTACAGGATTGGAGTCAGACTCCGACCTTCGACTGGATACCGAACCAGGCTGGCAACGACTATTTCGTGGCGGTGTGGGCACGTAGTGCGGGGAACACGGCGGACGCGTACGACGATGCGACGTCTCGGCCGTTTCCGATTAGCGCGGCGCCTGTGGGTGCGTCGATAACTGTGAATCAACCAGCACCACAAGGGACCGGCACGACGATCACATGGACCGCGTCGTCATCCGGTGGCGTTTCCCCACACAGCTACAAGTGGTGGCTCTCAACGGACAACGGTATCAATTGGCAAGCGATGACCGGCTGGAGCACGAGTACGACGTACCAGTGGGCCCCGGTGAACCCGGCACCGACTGCCGTGATGAAGGTGTGGGCCCGTGGCGCCAACAACAACACGGAGGCCTACGAGAACACGGCGTCGATGCCGTATGCCGTCACACGAGGCACGACGCAGGTATCGCTTAGTAACGACCGGTCGTCTCCGCAATCAGCGGGTTCCTTGATTACCTGGACGGCAGTCGGACAGGGCGGGGTCCCTCCGTATAGCTACAAGTGGTGGACTTCAGTTGACGGCGGGACGAATTGGAACCAGGTAGCGGACTGGAGTACGAACGCCACGTTGACGTGGCAGCCCTGGGTGCCGAGCGATAACTACGTCGTGGCTGTTTGGGTCAGAAGCGTCGACAACACCACTGACTATCGCGAGGACGCCACGTCAGCGCTTTATGCGATCAACTCTTGTAGTTTTACGTTGAATCCGCCCTCAATCGATCTGTCGTCGGCCGGAGGTACATATTCGATTTCCTTCACGCCGTCGTCACCTACCTGCGGATGGGCCGCAGCGAGCACCGTCGGCTGGGTGCAGGTCACGGGGTCAACGCAAGGGGTTGGGTCTGGTTCAACGACGATCTTCGTGGAGCCGAACCAGGGATCGACCCCACGCGCGGCGCCCCTGCTCATCGGGAGCGCGGGCGTAGACCTCGACCAGGCGTGGAATAACAACGGCGTCAATGACTGGACGTGGCCCCCGGGTAGTTCGGGCGGATCTGGCGGCGGCGGTGGCGCTTGCGGGGTAACAATCAGCCCCGCCGAAATCACGCTCCCGCCAGGTGGGGGGGCCGCTCAAGTGACGCTGAATGCAGGCACCAGCTGCAACTGGTCGATTGCCGGGAACGACTGGCTATCGCTCAGTGCACCGAATGGACAGGGCAGCGCTGTCATAACCCTAACGGCGCCGGTGAATCCTCAGACCTATGCGCGTGGGCTACTGCTGTCCGTAAACGATTCTTGGCTCGCTGTGCTCCAAAGCGGCAGCGAGGAGGGCGCAACGTTCTATGCGGCGCAACAGACGCCATCGCCATCACTCGTTGCATCTGGTGGCGTCCTCGATTGCCAGTTTACGATCAATACAGGAAACCGGAATCGCTTTCTCTTCGCGACGATGGGAGTCTACCTTGACGATAGACTGATTGGCACCGTGTCACAAAATGGTCATCAGTATTCCCTTCGTGTGATGCGCATGTATCAAGACAGACCGTGGGCTCGCACGGCTACGTGTGTGGTCCGCCGTGTGCCGACAGGCGAAGTAATCAGGACCAGCTCGATTCAAATAGCGGCGGTTGGTGGACCAGTGTGCGTACCCTTATTGCAACAATCGCTCAAGATCTACTCCTACTCCTTGCGAGACGACCTCGGTCTCGTCTGGTCAGCTGCCGAAAAACTAGTGGTTCAAAACCTTACCTCACGTTGGAACAGTCTTGTTGCGAGATACAGCGCGGCCACCTCTGTCCGTCCCTTTCGATTGGAAACCAACGCCGGAGCGGCGAATCTATGGCTCATTATTAATCCTAGTATGATCAATACCGGCGTGTGGGGGCATTATCACGACGGTATCCTCGACATCAATCCACAAGCACTCCAGGAGTCGTTTGCATTCCGCGACGGCATCATCCTGCACGAACTCGGGCACGCGCGTGGCTATGGCCACGTGAGCAACGCATGCCCCGTGTCGGATTCGATCATGTATCCAGAGGCATCACCAATTGGACTCTACCCGAGGGATCTCGGCCCTGGCGACGATATCGCAACCGAAAGAGACATTTTGGGTCTTCCGAATTGACCAGGAGAGAACATGAAATCCTCGATTGCGAGAGCGACGTTGCTTGCCACTGCTGTCATCGTCAGTCCCGTCCCCGTTGTAGACCGATCCGCTCATGCTGAACAGAAGCCTGTGCAGGAGCGCGAGACGATTATCGAGGCGATGGTACCTCCAGAATCGCTTAGTGAAATGGTGCGCGTGGTCGATGCGGTGATCCTGGCAACATTCACCGGAAAGGGGCAATTCATCGAACCCAGTACGCCCTACGGAATCGAGTTTACGAATTACGTGTTCGTAGTCGATGAGATCATGAAGCCCGATGCGTTAGTAGGCGTCGTGGGAGATGAATTGACAGTCAGAATGATCGGAGGTGAAAAGGAATTCGCTACGCACATCCGGCGAACTCGGGTTGCAGGAGTCGATCCGCTTCTCCAAGGTCGCAAGTATGTGATGTTTCTGCGACGTCATCCGACGAAGAACTCTGTTGACCTCGCTTGGGGGCCTAACAGTGTGTACGACGTCACCCAAGGTACTGTTCGGCCCATCGAGCGTGAATTGAAACGCCGCGACGGTGCGCCCGCCGCTGCGTTTATCGAAGCGTTGAGGGTCGCAGCGGCACAATAAGAGTTCCCGCGATCAACACCGCGTCGAAGACACTCGAGCTCCGTCGACTGTGCGTGCTCCGCGAACCGCGCGAAAGACCTGCTAGTCACTGGTCCGGACGTTTTGGGTACGCGGCCGCGGGTTCGCTACTCATGCCGCACTTCAGTCGGCTCCTGTCTCGTACGGCGCGAAAGAACTCCTCGGTCAGGGACTCTCCAGCACCTGGGCTTGCGTGGTTTCCTGGACTTGCCTCAGCGCACCCGTCGGGACGTCCTCGCCGCGAACGAACCGATCGATCACATCTTGATAAGCGTCCGTTGCCGCTTTCAACGACGATGTCATTGACGATCGCGGCAAATCTCGGATCGCGAATGAGCGCGAGCCAAAACGCGTGGCCCTGCTGATTGCCGGTGTTGGAACCTGCTAAGGAGGAAGACTCGGGGCGGAAGATGAAACAGTCCCCATAAGGTTGCCGCAAGCGCTGGGGTGCGATCATACCTCTCATCGCGCTTGGGGCGATTCTGTTGTTGGCCTGGCCGATTGCTCCATCGACATAACTGTTCGAGCACGCTTGGCGGCGAGTTCGCATCCTCGCGCATTTGGGCCTGTGTTCCAAGAGTGGTGCCCGCTCGATGCGGCGTGCGTAAAGCATCATCGAGGCGAGTGGCCGGGGAGTGGGAAGCACTAGGCCCCGTTCAGCGCGATCGATCGCCCGACCGACGCGATCCCACGAGGAGCGGTTCTGCCGCAGAAGGAACTGGAACGCACTGCAGAGCCCACTCGGCCGCCAAGCGCGCGCGATCCCAATCCCGAAGTCGGAACCCGGACAAAGCTTGGCGGCAGGACGAGTGCAATGGCGGTTCGTCTGTGAGCGACCGAACCGTTCGGGCGGGCCCTGAACTTCGGAACTGACACCTACACGGGGAATGGGTTGGTCATCGGATACGGAGGAGGTCAGCCTCCTGAGTTCATCACCTGCCTGCACGAGGAATCATGGGTCTCGCGCAGACGATCTGCGGTGACGTGTGCGCGAATTGCCGACCGAATTGCCGACCTCTCGAACGCCTGAGTGCGTGTATTCTTCCTCTATGCCAAGCGTTTTGTCCGGATCATCCGCAAGGGAATCCCTGCACGAGATGGGATACGCGCTCGTCAGAAACGTGGTGTCCCCGGACAGCATTGATTCGCTGCTGTCGCACTACCTTCGTCTTGTCCATGAGGTGACTGGCCGGGCGTTCACCGATCCCTTCGGCGCCGATCTGGTCGAATACTTCGACGCCCACCGCGACGAGGAGTCAGAGATCTATCTCAGGATCCGCGACAAGCCCTGGCTCGAAGAGTTCTCGCGGCAGGCGGGCATCGTGGCGGCCATCCGGGGCATCGTCGATGCTCCCTGCGCACTGTTCCGCAAGATCCCGTTTCGCATCGACATGCCGCAATGGGTGCACGAACTGGCGCTCTGGCACCAGGACTACTTCTACGTGCGCGGAAACACGGAGGTGATTACCGCGTGGATTCCGCTGCAGGACGTGACCTATCTGAATGGCTGTCTGAGCGTCATGCCGCGGTCTCACCTGCTCGGCCCGGTGGAGCACGACCTCCAGATCGGCAAGAAGAGCGTGCCCTCCAGCATATTCGGCGGCGAGATGCGCATGGTGGAGATGCGGAAAGGTGACATGCTGATCTTCTCCGCGCTCATGCTGCATTCGTCGAACTTGAATCTCTCCAACAGCATCCGATACTCCGTGCAGGCTCGGTATACACCTGTCGGCAAACCGATCGATCCGGCGATGGGCGGAAGCGTTCAGTTATAGGACCTCACGATGATCAGAGAACCGCGGAACCAGTCGTCCGCCGACAGTGCGCAGTTCGACATGGTCGAGCGGGTCTTTGCACAGTCCGCCGGCACCCTCGCCGAAAAGGCCGATGCGTTTGGCAAGTTCGCATCCAGGCAGGCGATCGGAAAGTTTCTCGCGCGCTATGAAATCTTCAAGAAGATCCTCGGCGTCAACGGGTCGATCATCGAATGCGGCGTGCTCCACGGCGCGGGATTGCTGACCTACGCCAAGCTGTCGTCGCTGTTCGAGCCCGCCAATCACGTGCGGAAGGTCGTCGGCTTCGATACGTTTGCCGGTTTCCCATCGATCGCGGACAAAGACTCCTCGGGTACATCGTCGCACCTGGAGGTTGGTGGTCTGTCCGGCTCCAGCCTGGACGATGTCGCGGCGGCGGTCGCGCTGTATGACACGAACCGGCCGCTGTCCCACATCCAGAAGATCGAGCTCGTCCAGGGCGATCTGACCGTGACTGCGCCTCAGTATCTGAAGGACAACCCGCATCTGGTCGTGGCCTTGCTCTATCTGGACGTCGACCTGTACGAACCGACGCTCGCCGCCCTTCGAACGTTCGTCCCCCGGATGCCCAAGGGGGCGGTCATCGTGTTCGACGAGCTCAACGCCCGGATGTTTCCCGGCGAGACATTGGCGGTTGACGAAGCGCTCGGCATCCGCAATCTCCGAATCGAGCGCTTTCAGTTCGACTCATACGTCTCCTATTGCGTGCTCTAAGCACCGCCTGACGGCTATCGCGTGGCGCGCCCGGCCGACTCGCCGCTATCGTGACGCGGACGCGAGGCGTGCCGCGAGCAGCACCGCCTCGATCATGCTCGTGGGATCCGCGAGGTTCCTGCCCGCGATGTCGAACGCGGTCCCGTGGTCCACGGAGGTGCGAATGATCGGGAGGCCAAGCGTGACGTTGACCGAGTGGCCGAAGGCGAGCAGCTTCACGGGAATGAGGCCCTGGTCGTGGTAGCACGCGATCACGGCGTCGAATTCGCCTGTGACCGCGCGGCCGAAGACCGTGTCGCCGGGGAATGGCCCCTGGATGTTCACGCCACGGGCGCGCGCGGCATCGATCGACGGGCGGATCACGCGGGCCTCTTCGTCCCCGAGCAGCCCTTCTTCACCGGCATGAGGGTTGAGGCCGGCGACGGCCAGACGCGGGGCTGCGATCCCGAACCGCGGCAGCTCGCGCGCGGCCAGGTCGATCGTGCCGTCAACGACGTCGCGGGTCAGCGCGCTCGACACGGAGGACAGAGGGATGTGGACGGTCGCCAGGATCACCTTGAGCGGCTCGGACCAGAACATCATCGCCACGCGAGCGCTGCCGGTCAGGTGCCCGAGCAGATCGGTGTGCCCTTTCCATGGCAGGCCGGCGCGAGAAAACGCGAGCTTGTTGACCGGCGCCGTGGCGATGGCCGCCACCGTGCCGGCCTGGGCGTCACGGACGGCGGCGCCAATCGCGTCGTAGGCCGCACGGCCCGCATCGGCCGACAGCTCGCCGGCCACGAACCGCGCACCGGTTGGGGGACCGTAGAGCACCGGCTCGCACGCCGCGCGCACCCGCTCGTCGGCAGCCGCCTTGGCGGCAATCTCCGGCCCGATGCCGGCCGGGTCGCCAACCGTGATCGCGATGCGCGGTTTCATGGCCCGAGGCCTCTCACAACTGCAGCACCAGCCAATCGGCAACCACTTTCGGGCTGGCGTTGCGCTCCAGCGCGGCGAGCGCGCGGTCGACCGCGGCGTAGGCGGTGGTGCTGCGACGGCTGTCGAAGGCGCGCGTGAGGGGCTCGAGCTGGGCTTCGAGATCGGCGTTGCCGAGCATGCGCCGGTCGGCGCCAATTGCCAGGATGCCGATGTCACGCAGCAGCGAGGCCAGTGCGCGCAAACAGGCCGCCAGCTGATCGCGCTCTCCGGCCGCGCTGCTCTTTCTGGACCCGAGATCCTTGGCCGCCTCGAGACGGCGGACGGGATCGCTCACCCGCGCCGTCTGCTCGAGGAGCCGGTGCGCCAGGGTCCGCGCCTCGACCAGATCCGCCGACTCCGCCGCAAGGGCACGACCCACGCTGCCGTCGGCATCGGATGCGGCCGCGCGCGCGTCGGCCTCGGTGTATTCGTGATCGCGCACCAGAACTTCGGCGACTTCCGCCGGCGCGAGCGCCCCAAACCGCAGCCGCGGACATCTCGAAAGCACGGTCGGGAGCAGCGCATCAGGAATCGATGACACAAGGAGAAACATCGACGCCGACGGCGGCTCCTCGAGTGTCTTCAGGAGCGCATTCTGCGCGGCCGGGACCAGCGCGTCGGCCTCGTCGATGATCACCACGCGCTTCCGTCCCTCGAACGGCCGGTACCCCGCGCGGTCGATCGCGTCGCGTACCTGTTCGATCTTGATCGACCCGGTGTCGCCAGGCTCGATCAGGATCACGTCCGGATGCGCGCCGCGCCCGATGCGCCGGCACGCCGTGCACTCGCCGCAACCGTCGCGCTCCAGATCGCCCGTCGATCGCGGCTGCAGACAATTCGCGGCTTCGGCGATGGCGATCGCCGCCCGGCGCTTCCCCACGCCGGCGGGACCAGCCAGCAGGAGCGACGGCGGGAGCGTCTCGCGCCCGACCGCCCGCGACAGCAGGCCAATCAGACGCCGATGACCGACGATGGTGCGAAAGGGCACGTCGATAGATTATGTGCGGGTTTCGTATGTGACAATGCCCTGCCCAAGTCCGGCTAAAGCCGGACACCACGAAGACCAGACCGTACAACGCGCTCATGTCAAGAGGACCTGCCGTTGCTGCGTGGACGCTCGGCGTGCTGACGGCGCTCGCACTCGCCGGCAGCGTCTACCGCGTGCCGATCCAGGTCTCCGACTCGCTCGAAGTCATCGAGCGTGTCGTCACGCTGCCATCGGTGAGGACCGCCTTCGTCGACGGCCTTCACAACTCCCCCACGATGCTGCGGCCGCTCAAGGAAGTACGGGTGAAGCTGCTGGTTCAGGCCGGTGAAGCACTCGGCGGCCGGTACCACTTCGTGTTTCGCGGATACCACGCCCTCGCCGGGGCAATCCTGATTGGCCTCTTCGTGTGGGTGTGCCGCGCCCGCACATGGACGGACGTGGCCGCCCTCGGCTTTGCGCTCGCGGTGCTGACCGGAATGCACACCTTCGTCGGGCTGTTCCGCGAAGCGTTCCCGGTGAATCACTTTCTGATCGTCACCATCAGCACACTGGCAACGTTTGCCGTCGCGCAGACCCGCGGCGGATGGCTCGCCGATCTCCTTGCCATCACGCTGCTCTCGGTCGCGGCGCTGTCATTCGAATCGGGCCTGCTCGTGTGGCCCGTTGCCATCGCCGCCTACGCCTCCGGTTTGCGCGGTATCTCACGGCGGGGCATCGCCGCCATGACCGCGATTCTCATCGCCTACGCCCTGTTTCGCGGGGGCTATCTGGGCAAGCAGAGCGCGGGCGTCGGAAACCGCCCGACGGGGTTCGGCGCCGGCACCCTGAGCACATCGGAACAGGTCGAACGGTTCCGGGACAACCCGCTTCCCTTCTACGCCTACAACGCGACGATGGCCGGCACGACAGTGCTGCTCTCGCAGCCATCGGTCGGCCAGTGGACCGTGGTGAACGCCTGGCGCGGTGGTCCCCTGCCACCTGTGTTCATCATCCAGATCGGATCGTCGCTCCTGACGACGGCGCTCATCGCGTGGTACGTGTTGGGCCGCAGGCCCTCCGGCCGGAGACGATGGCGCGACCCGATTCCATTGACCTTCTGTGCGCTGCTGGCGGCCAACGCGCTCGTCAGCTATGCCTACGCGAAGGACGAGATCGTCAGCGCCGCCGGCGTCTTCTACGCCCTCGCCGCGTATGCCGCGGCACGGGAGCTGCTCACCCGCCGGCCGCCGTTGTGGCTCGCCGGGCCGCTCATCGTACTGGCGCTGGTCCTGAGCAGCGCCTGGGCGATCCGCGCGGCCGGACTGCACCTGAAGCTGCGGCACGGCGCGTTCGAATCACGCGCGGAGTGGGCGGCGGTGTTGTATCCGACCAATCGGGCAAGCTGGCCGAAGGATGCGCACACGCTGCAAGTGGTCACGCGCATGCGCGACGAGGCGCTGATGCACCCGACGGTCGTGCCGGCGATGCTGCCGCGCTGGACCGAGTTGTGGTGGGGCGAGGACTGACGTGAAGCGGTGGACCACCATCCTGCTGCCGCTGGCGCTGGTCGCCGCGCCGGCGATCGCGATCACCGTGCTGGCCGCATCGGGGGTCGCAGCACTCGTGCGCGGGCAGCCACTCATCTGGCCGGCGCAGACGGTGACGCTCACTGAAGCCGTGGGCATGCACGACGCGGCCGAGGTCGTCCGGCAGATCGCCCTGGGCGCGAACCCGAACGCGCGCTACGACGCGTGGGACATCCTGAAGCGATTCCAGCATGTGTCAGTCACCCCGCTCGAGGCGGCGGTCGCCACGCGCGAGCTGTACATGTTCGACCTGATCGTCGCTGAAGGAGCGTTGCTGACGCCGGATAACGCGCGCACGCTGCAGTGCTTTGCGGCGCAGGAACGCGCCACCGAGATCGCAGCCTGGCTTGCCGAGCGCTTTCCGCGGCCGGAGTCGTGCGAAGGGGTCACGCTGCCTTGGTGAACGCTCTCCATTGAGGCCCGATTTCATTACAATCCCCGCATGACCGCTCCAGCTAAACCGCTGCCACCGCTTCCCGAGGATGACCACCGTGAAGGCACCATGGGGTTTCTCGATCATCTGGAGGAGCTTCGCTCGCGACTCATTCGCTCGGGCATCGCCGTTGGCATCGGGATGCTCGTGGCTTTTGTTTTCAGGGATCGCCTTGCCAGCATCGTCCTCGAACCCACGCTCCGGGCGCTGCCACCTGGCGCGTCACTGATTGCCACGAAGCCAGGGGAAGGGTTCGCCTTCTACCTCGATGTGGCTCTGATCGGCGGGGCCGTACTCGCGGCGCCCTACGTGATCTTTCAGGTGTGGAGGTTCATCGCGCCGGGGCTGCATGCAAGCGAGCGCCGGCTGGCGATTCCGTTCCTGATCATGGCCACTGGAGGCACCGTGGCGGGCGCGCTCTTCGCGCACAGCGTCCTGTTTCCGTCCACGATTGCCTTCTTCGCCACCTTCGACTCATCGGCCATCAAGTTGACGCCCAGGGTCGAAGAGACCTTCGGCCTCTACCGGAACATGCTGTTGGGCATGATCGCGGTGTTTCAGCTTCCGACGCTGATCTTCTTCCTCGCCCTCATGCGGCTCGTCACCGCCCGCTGGCTCTGGCGCAATGTCAAGTACGCCATTCTCATCAGCTTCGTCGCCGCCGCGCTGCTCACCTCGTCACCGGACCCGTGGAACCAGGCGGTCACCGCCGCGCCCATGATTGCGTTGTATGTCGTCAGCATCGGCATCGCGTGGGTCGTTGGCCTGAGGCACAGGCACGAACCCAGTCCAATCGGCGCGCACAAACTTCGACTGGTCGTCACCGCCACGATGGTGGAGCAAGTTCGCCGTGCGGGCATCAACTCCCAACGCCCAACCCGAACCTGAAGGAAACTCCCAATCCGAACCTGAATCCAACCCCCAACTTCCAACCCCTTCCCCCGATTCCCATTGGGAGTTGGCATCAGGTGCGGATTGGGAGTTGCCCGCCGCCGCCTGACGAATGCCGTCACGAGCGTCAGGCTTTGGCGAGGCCACGCCGAAGCGCGCGTTGACTGAGGCGCGCGAAGGCGGGGGAGTTAAACAGGCGTCACGGGGTTAGGTAGTGGCAGCTTGGACCTCAGCCAACTGAAGCCGCGAACCACCACGCGCTTCTCCCGCGCGTCTTCGAACAGCGAGTACGTCACCGGCGTCACGAGCAGCGTCAGCAGCAGCACCAGCGTCTGCCCGCCGATGACCACCCACCCGATCGCGTGGTTGGTGGCCGAGCCGACGCCGCTCGTGGCGACGAGCGGCACCATCCCGGCGACAAACGCCAGCGTCGTCATCAGAATCGGCCGGAGACGGTTGCGGCAGGCCTGGACAATGGCCTGACGCGCGTCGAGGCCGGCATCACGCAGCTGATTGGCGTGGTCGATCTGCAGAATCGAGTTCTTCTTGACGACCCCGAACAGCACGAGCATGCCGAGCGCCGAGAAGATGTTGAGCGACTGGCCGAAGACGAGAATCGACAGCAGCGCGAACGGCAGCGTCAGCGGCAGCGACAGCAGGATCGTCACCGGGTGCAGCCACGACTCGAACTGCGCGGCGAGCACCAGATACATGAAGATCAGCGACAGCGCCAGCGCCTGAAGAAACGCACTGGCCGTACGATTCAGCTCTCGCGAGCGGCCGGTGTACCCGGTGCGGTACTCGGACCCGAGCCCCAGTTCAGCCGCTTTCGCCGAGATCACTTCCTGTGCCGCGGCCTGCGACGTGCCGGGCAGCATGTTGGCGCCGACGGTCACCTGCCGCTGCCGGTTGAGGCGTCTGATGTCCGACGGCGCGGCGCCGTGGGTGAACGTCGCGATGTTCTCCAGCGCGACGCTGCCGAGACGCGCGGACGGCACGGTCAACCGGCCGATCGCCGTCTCCGAACCTCGGTCCTCTTCTTCCGCCCGTAGGTGGACCTCGTACTGCTCGCCACCCTCGTTGTAGGTCGTGACCTGATCGCCGCCGACGAGCAGCCGGAGCGCCTCGGCGGCGTCCGAGATCTGCACGCCGAGATCGGACGCCTTGGGCCTGTCCAGCCGCACCGACATCTCGGGCTTGCCGACGCGAAGCGATGTGTCCACGTCAACGAGCCCCGGGACGGCTCGGGCCGTCTCCGCGAGCGCATTGCTCGCCCGTTCCAGCTCGCTGAGGCTCGGCCCCTGGAGCACGAACTGCACGTCACCCTGCCCGCCGCCACCACCACCGCCACCGCCGCCGATACCCGGAGCCGCCAGCGACGTCCGCATCCCGGGCGACACGACCTTGGGCAGGATCTCATTCCTCACCTGTTCCATGATGACGAACTGATCCCGCGATCGCTCGTCGATCGGCTTCAGGCGCACGTATAGCGAGGCGCTGTTGAGCGTGCCGGCTGAGTCGCCGGCAACCGTGATCATCGTGTAAACGACCTCCGGAATGCCGCGAACCGCGGTGGCGACGCGGTTGGCGATCATCTCCGTCGCCTCGAGGCTCGCACCCTCCGGCGCACGAAGACTGACGTCGAACTCCGACTGATCGTCGGTCGGCGTGAAGTTCACGTTCACCATGCGGAAGAGCGGGACGCTCGAGAGCAGCACGAGGACCGCCACCGCCGAGACGATCCCGCGATGGGCCATCGACCACTCGAGCATGCGCGTATACACGCGATCGAGCGGCCCGAATATTTTCGAGTGCTTCGAGTCGTGGACGTGATGCTCCGCATCTTCCGTGCGCGGCTTCACCTTCAACCACCGCGCGCACATCGTCGGCACCAGCGTGAAGCTGACGAGCAGCGACACCATCACCGCAAACGCCATCGTCAGGCCGAAGCTCCTCATGAACCGGCCGACCATGCCGCTCATGAAGCCGACGGGCGCGAAGATGGCCACGAGCGAGAGCGTCGTCGCCATCACCGCGAGTCCGATCTCCTTGGTGCCCTCGACCGCCGCCTGCATCGGCGTCATGCCCTTCTCTTCGATGAAGCGGTAGATGTTCTCGAGGACGACAATCGCATCGTCAATGACGATGCCGACCGAGAGCGTCAACGCGAGCATCGTCAGCATGTTGAGCGTGAAGCCCATATACCAGACAAGCGCGAACGTCGCGATGATCGAGGTGGGGATCGAGATAGCCGCGATCACCGTTGAGCGCAGGTTGCCGAGGAACAGCAGGACGACGAACGCCGCCAGCAGCGAGCCGACCACGAGGTGCTCTTCGACGCTGCGGATCGACGCTTCGATGAACTCGGCCTGGTTGCGGACGATGCGGAGTGAGTAGCCGGGCGGCAGCGCATTCTCCACGTCGCTGAGCCGGTCCTTCACGTTGTTGACGACTTCGACAGTGTTGGTGCCCGACTGCTTCCGGACCTGCAGGAGCACCGTGGGATCGCCGTTGATGCTCGCCAGCGTCGTGGCTTCCGCGACGCCATCGTCGATGCGGGCGACGTCCTGGACCTGCACCGGATGTCCGTCCACCTGACGCAGGACCAGCGCGCCGAACGCCTCGGGCGACTCGACGCGACCTCGCGTGCGCATGGTGATCGACTGGGCGCCTTCGTCGATCCGGCCGCCGGGGATATCGGCGTTCTGCGACTGGAGCGCGCGCGAGACGTCGTTCACGGTGAGGTTGTACGCGCGGAGACGGTCGGCATCGACCCACACGTTGACCTGTCGCTTGCGCCCGCCGAGCACGAGGACCTGACCAACGCCGTCCGCGCTCTCGAGACGTCGACGCAACACCTTGTCCGTGTACTCCGTGACGTCGCGGATGGGTTTCTTCGCGGTGACCGCGATGGTGAGAATGGGCGCGGCGTCCGGGTCCTGCTTTTCGATCGTCGGCTGCGTGATCGTGCGCGGAAGCAGCGGCAGGATGCGATTGATCCGGTCGCGCACCTCCTGTGCCGCGACATCGGCGTTCTTCTCCAGCCTGAAGGTGACGACAACCTGCGAGATGCCTTCGGCGGAATTCGAGCTGAGCTGGTCGATGCCGCTGATCGTGTTGACGGCTTCCTCGACCTTGTCGGTCACTTCGCTCTCGACCTGCTCGGGCGCGGCGCCGGGAAGGCGCGTGGTCACGGTCACGGTCGGGAAATCAACCGTCGGCAGCCGATCGACGCCGAGCTGCCCGAACGCAAAGGCGCCGACCACCACCAGCGAGAGGATCAGGACTGACGCAAATACCGGGCGCTTGACACAGAGTTCAGCGAGCCACTGCATAGCTACCTCTAAAGGCCCAAGGCACAATGCTCAATGCAGAATGCCCAAGCATTGAGCACTCGACTTTGGGCATTGAGCATTGGGCATTGAGCATTGATCAGCGAGATCCCCCGACGGCGACGCGTACGCCGTCGGCCAACTGCGCGACGTGGCTCGTGGCCACCTTCTCACCGGTCTTGATGCCGCTCGTGATCTCGACGAGGTCCCCCACCGGCTGACCCAGCGTGACCAGTCGTTCTTCCGCGCGATCGCCCGAGACGACGTAGACGCGCGAGGTGCCAGCCACGGTCCGCACCGATGCGGCCGGCACGAGCACGGCCGGAGTATGCGAAGCCTGCTCGATCTGTGCGGTCGCGAACGATCCCGGCCTGAGCGAGCCGGCCTCATTCGGGACGACGGCCTCGACGATGAGCGTGCGGGAGTCGGCCTGGAGCGCGGGCGAGACGTAGCGCACCTTTCCCCTGAACTGCTTGCCGGGTGCGGAGTCGACTTCGAGCGACACGGTGCGACCGACGGCCACGTCTGTACTGAACTGCTGCGGCACCGTGAGCTCGACGCGGAGAGGGTTGGTGCGCATGACGGAGGCCACCTTCGTGCCCCGAGTGACGTAGTCGCCCACCGACACGAGACGCTCTCCCACGACGCCGGTGAATGGCGCCCTGACCACGGTGTCGGCAAGCGCCTTCCGTGCGAGGGTCACTCGCGCGCGGGCGGCCAGCAGCGCCTGATACTGCTGGACGGCGCTGTTTCGCGCGATGTCGTACTGCCGCCGTGTGACCTCTGCCTGCGAGCTTCGTTGATCGAACTCAGCCTGCGACAACAGCTTCTTCTCGAAGAGCGTGCGCGCGCGCTCGAAGTCGCCCTGCGAGAGCGACAGCGTCGCGCGGGCGTTGGCCACTTCGGGCACCTTTTCGATGTCGAGCTCGGTTCCGCCATTCAGGCCGAGCCGCCCTTCGAGCTGCGCGGCGTTCGCCTCCGCCTCCGCGGCCTGAGCCTGTGCTTCCGCGGGCGCGATGCGAATGAGATCCGCGCCCTCGGCCACGCGTGTGCCACGTTCCACCGGCGTCGCAATGACCCGGCCCTGGATCTCGGCGGCCACATCAGCGGATTCCTCGGCCGCGAGCGTGCCGGTGACCTTGAGGAACCGCGTGATCTGCTGTTCGGTGGCGGCAACCGTGGTCACGGTCAGCGCGGCGGCGGCTCCGGTCGTGGACGTGGATTCCCCTTTTGCGGTGCCGCAGCCGGCCGCGAGCGCGGCGATGAGTAATACGTGGGTCCCGTGTATGAATCGAAACATGGAATGAGGGCTCCTCGAGTACTAAGCGGTGCGAGTGGCAGACAGTTCGGGCGCGACCTCGCAGGGCGTCGTCGGCCGTGCGTGTCGTGGCGCGCCGGCGCGAATGCCGGCGATGGTGGTGTCGATGGCGTCGCGGACGAGCGCGTCGGCATCCTCGGCCGGCGCGAGCCTCTCTGACAGGCGCGCCGCGGCGATACCGAAGATGGGCGCCCAGAGGAGGCGGAGCGCGACCTCCGCGTGCGTCGTCTCGGGGAACACGCGCTCCGCGATGCAGCGCTGCACCTGGGCGAGGATGCGGTTTCGCATCTCCGAGATAAACGCAAAGCCTTCGTACTCGCGGCTGACTCGTGGCACGCGCCGGTCGAGGAACACGAGCGCGAAGTACTGCGGCTGTTCCTTGCTGAACTCATACAGCCGCCACGCCGCTGCGCGGACATCGTCGAGCGGATCGTCGCTCGGCGCGCCCGTGTGCTGCTTTGCACCGAGCTGCCGGAACCCTTCTTCAGCGAGCGCGAAGAAGATCTCGTCCTTCGAGGTGAAGTAGCCGTAGATCGCGCCGGGGCTGTACTCGACCTTGGCGGCGATATTTCGAATGGAGACCTGCGCGTACCCGTCGGCGATGAAGAGTTCGAGCGCGGCGTCCAGGATCGCGCGGCGTGTCGTCTCGCGCGCGAGCTGCTGCCGTTCTTCTCTGCTCAACGTGAGCCTTTCGTATCGTGGATTGAACGCTGTTCAGTACTCTAAACGACGTTCAGCCAAGACACAACAGCCGGATGCGCCTCGAACCAGGAGCATTTGCCTCTTTCGTCTGAACGAGCGTTTCAGGTTACAAAATTATTTCAATATCATTTCACTATTCGTTTCATTGTTCGTAAATATCATCGTTTTTATGAGTAATTTGTTGATATACGCCATGGTAGAATAGTTTCACGTGAACACTGCATTAGTCGAGCTGCGTCGTGGAGTTCTGGGCGCTGGGGACCTCAGGGGACGACTGGGCGTTTCTGCGGCTACCCTGATGCGCCGGCTTCGCGAAGGGGGGGCTGATGTGGTCCAGATCGGTCGCGCCCGCGCCACGCGATACGGGCTGCGACAGTCGTGGCCGGGTCTCGAGACCTCTCGTTTCCCGTTGTTTCGAATAACCGAGGACGGGACTCCGGCATCGGCAGGCGAACTCTTGACATTGGCGGCCCATCAGACCGTTTCGATGCCCGAGGGTGTCGTGTCTGAGGGACTGCCGACAGAACTGGCCGACGCGCGGCCATCGGGTTTCCTAGGACGACACTTCGCCGCGAGTCATCCTGATCTGAGGCTGCCCCCGCGCCTCGCCGATTGGTCTGCTCATCACATTCTGATCGCGATGTCCCGGCGCGGTGAGGATTTCCCCGGCAATCTCATTGTTGGGGATGAATCGTTTGCCCGCTGGCAAGCGCTCGACATCCCTGCCAGGACAAGGAACGATTATCCTGCTCTCGCGGAGGCAACGATCGCAGGACACCCTCCCGGATCGTCAGCGGGCGGCGAGCGTCCGAAATTCGGGGCCTTGGTTGGCGGACGTCACGTGCTCGTCAAGTTTGCCGTGCGTGGCGCCGCAGGTGATGTGGTTGCTAGGCGGTGGTGCGACCTGCTGGTCCTCGAAGCGCTGGCGCTGGACGCGGCGTCTTCGCGCGGCTTGTCGGTAGCCCGCACAGCAATTGTCGACACCGCTTCGCACTACTTCCTCGAGAGCGAACGATTTGATCGCGTAGGAATGCGGGGACGTATTGCCGTAATGACTCTTGCGGCGGCTCATGACGATCCTGCGGACCCATGGGCTCGGGCGGCCGTTCTTCTAAAGAGCACAGGTCGGATGTCTGATGAAGATGCCCGTCGCCTTCGGTGGCTCGATGCTTTTGGTGCGCTCATCGCCAACACGGATCGTCATCCGTACAACGTGGTGTTCTTTAGCGAAGGCGCAACTCTGCGCCTTGCCCCGGCGTTCGATCAGGTATCGATGTTGTACGCGCCAACGGCGGATGGCCAAGTGGCGCCTCGAATCTTTGCATTACCGCACGCGACGTCAGACACCCTGGACGTGTGGGATGACGCGCGTATGGCCGCGCGCGAGTTCTGGCAACGGGCCAGTGATGATGCTCGCGTATCAGATGACGTTCGCAGGTTTTCCGCTGCGAACGCGAATGCTCTCGCCAAATGAGTGCGGGATGTGCTCGTCCGATCTACGCAGGCGAAGCAGGCGCAGACGATGAGACAGAACTGGTCGGCGACGCCGAGCGGTAGGACGAACGTCGCTGTCCGTTGTTCTACTTGTTCTTGCCGACGCCGAACACGCGCGACCAGAACCCTCGCTTGCGCGGAGCCTGCGTCTCGACCTTGGGAGGCGGAGCGCTGTCGTTCACCACAGCGGCCGGAGCCGGCTGTGAAGGCACCGGCGCGTGAGAGGTAGGCGCGGATCTCGGATTGAAGAGCGCGGCAAGCGCTCGCAGGGGATTGCCGATGACCCGGCCATGGATCGGGCAGGAGTCGGTCGGTTCGGTCCCGACCACGAAGTTCTCGTTGTAGACCATCGACTGCCGCGACACCTCGCCGGCCTTGTTCACGATCACGGCGTCGCGACACAAATCGGTTGCCAGTTTGCCGCTCAGACGACAGATGGTGGCGGACGTGACGTTGCGTGGGCGGCTGAACCAGGTCGCCTGGTCGTGCCCTGTCGCATCGATCATGAAGTGCGCCCAGAGCGGCACAGCGAGCTCCGCGGCGTATCCGCGGCTGATGATCTTTCTCGGCTGGTCGTAGCCGACCCACACTCCGGTGACCAGACGCGGTGTGAATCCCACGAACCACGCATCGTGATAATCGTTCGTGGTTCCCGTCTTGCCGGCGGCCGGCAGCGTGAACCCCTCACGCCGCGCCGGCCAGGCAGTACCGGAGTTCACGACGTCGGCGAGCATCTCCGCCATCTGAAACGCGGTGGCTTCGCTGACCGCGCGCTGCTGCACGTGCTCGTCGGTATAGAGGACTTCTCCATCGTTGGTCTCGACGCGCCGGACGAGCACCGCTGCCGGCACCATGCCGCGGTTGGCAAACGTGCCGAAGGCCGACGTCATCGAAACGAGCGTCACTTCTCCCGATCCAAGCGCCAACGACGGCACGCTCGGCACCGAGCCCACGCCAAGCTGCTTGGCGTACTGCACCGTGACCGCGATGCCCACGTCCTCGAGCATCCGGACCGCTGCCCGGTTGCTCGAGGTCCGCAGCGCCATCCGCATCGTCATCGACGGGCTCTCGAGGTGCTCGTCTTCCGGCACCCACGCGCCCTGCAGGGTCATGATCGGCTCATCCAGCCTGGTGATCAGCGTGCCTGGCGAAAACCCACGCTCGAGAGCCGCGGCGTAGACAAACGGCTTGAACGCCGAACCGGGCTGGCGCTTGGCCTGGGTCGCCCGGTTGAAGGAGCTGTGCGCGAAGTCGCGGCCGCCGACCATGGCCCGCACATCGCCGGTCTGCGGGTCCATCGCGACGAGGGCCGCCTGCAGTGCGTCGGTGCCCGACGTCTTCGCCTTCCCCTGCCGGCGCTCGATGTCCGCGAGCGCGCGGGCCACTTCGGCCTCGGCGGCCTTCTGCATCTCCAGGTCGATCGTGGTGTAGACCTTCAACCCGCCCTCATAGACACGCCCCCATCCGAAGCGCTCTACGAGAAATCGACGGACTTCCTCTTTGAAGTACTGCCCGTAGGCCTCACCCTGCCGCAGCCCGTCGTTGAGGACGACCGGCGCCTTGACAGCACCGTCGTAGGCGGCGCGATCGATCATCTTTTCGTCACGCATCGCCTGCAAGACGACGTTGCGCCGCGCTGTCGCGCGCTCGATGCTGACGGTGGGCGCATAGCTGGACGGCGCTTTCACCAGACCGGCCAGAAGCGCCGCCTCGGCCACCGACACTTCGGACGCATGCTTCCCGAAATAGCCGAGTGCTGCCGCCTCGACGCCGTAGAGCCCGTCGCCGAAGTACACCTTATTGAGATAGAAGGAAAGGATCTCGTTCTTGGTGTACTGGCTCTCGAGCCGCGCCGCGACAATGACCTCCGTCACCTTCCGGCGGATGGTCTTGTCGGCGGTGAGAAAGCTCTGTCGGGCCAGCTGCTGGGTAATGGTGCTGCCGCCCTGGGCGAGGCGGCCCTCGACCACGTTGTTCAGCGCGGCGCCGGCGACGCGAACGATATCGACGCCGCGGTGATCGTAGAAGCGCTGATCTTCGATGGCGATGATCGCGGCCACGAGGCTTCGCGACACGCGCTCGAGCGGCACGTCGATGCGCTGCTCGCGGAAGATGGTGAACGCCTGACGATCCTGGGCGTCGAGCAGCGTCGTCGCCTGCACCATCGTCCCGATGCTGCGCAGCGCGGCTCGATCAGGAATGGCGCTGACGACCCCGACGACGAACCAGATGGTGGTGGCGATCGTAAGCAGGAGGAAGACGGACAGCACCGCGCCCACCGCGATCGCAACACGGCGGTGCGCCTGGGCCATCCTGATCGCAAGATCGCGATACCCGATCGCGCGGTCGCGATACGCCTGAGCCATCGCGACCAGTCTGGGTGAGATCTTCATACTGCGACAGCTATCTTCCCACCATTCCGGTCACGGTCGTGTTACATCCGGGACACTAGCTCGAGGTGAGCGCCTTGGCGATCGCGGCGCGCAGAGCGGGATCTTCAGGCGTTACCTTGCTGTCGAAGAAAGCAACGATCTTGCCGTTCTTGTCGACGACGTATTTGCTGAAGTTCCAGGCCGGCAGGTTGCCGGAGCTCCCCAGAAACATGTAGATCGGGGATTGGTCATTGCCCTTCCTGGTCACGACCTTCTCGAACATCGGGAACGTCACGTCGTAGGTCAGCCTGCAGAAGGTCGCAATCTCCTGGGCGGTGCCGGGCTCCTGGCCGCCGAAGTCGTTGCTCGGAAATCCGAGCACGTTGAAGCCCTTGCCCTTCATCTCGCGCTGCATCTTCTCGAGCCCCTCGTACTGCGGCGTGTACCCGCACTTGCTCGCCACGTTGACGACGAGACTGACCTTGCCCTTGTACTGAGCGAGGTTGCCCGGCTTGCCATCGAGGGCCATGGTATTCAGATCGTAGAACGACGTCACGGCGCCTCCCGGCGTGGTAGTGGGCTGCTGTGCCGCCGTCGGCGCAACGAACAGGGCCGCAGCCGCCAGCAGAGCGGCGGCCAGGCACCACGAAGTCATCTTGGTCATAGCCATTGGTTATACACCTTTTTGAACGGCGTTCCATCCATGTGGATCACGTAATTGCGATCTCGCTCGATCGACGGGATTTCTCACCGATGCGCACGCCGCACGTCAGGTCAGCCGTTTGCACAGCGCCTTCGTCTGAACTACTGACTCGCGTGTTCCGCTAGGGTGATTACGGTGTCTTAACTGACGGTGCGTCCGCGTCGTCACGAGCGATCGCACCGCGATTCGACGAGGACGCTATGACTCGAGCCTTGCTCGTGCTTGCGATAGTCGTGTGCGCGCCGTTCGGTCCATGGCGCGCGATGGCGCAGACGCCAGTCTCCCCCGATGGCTGGGTCGTGCTGCCGGTCGACGAGTACCGCGCGCTGAGAGAGCGCGCCAACCCACAACCACCTACGCCCGCGCAGCCTCCAGTCGACGCCACGCTGACGCGTGTCGACTACGACCTCCGCATCGAGAACGACGCGGTCGCCGGCCGCGCGCTGCTCACGATCGATGTGCTCCGCGACGGCTGGGTGCGCGTGCAGATTCCCGCCGGCCTGATGGTGCGCGATGCGCGACTCGACGGGCAACCGGTGTCGCTCGTCGAAGGACCGCCGCCGCACGTGCTGCTCTCACGCACGGGCCGTGTCGTCCTCACGCTCGACATCGCGCTGCCGCTCACATCGTCTGCGGGCACGGAATCGATCGCGCTGCCGGCGTCAGGCGCGCCGATCGCGCGCGCGACGCTGACCTTGCCGCGGAGCGGTGTCGATCTGTCGGTGGCCGGCGGTTTTGTCGCCGATCGCGCGGAGTCGCCAGGCGAAAGCCGGTGGACGGCGTACGGCCGTCCGAATCAGCCGCTCACCCTGTCATGGAAACGCAAGGTCGACGATCGGCGCGCGGAACAGACGCTGCGCACGCGCGCGCGGATCACGGCGGTCGTCGGGCTCGGGGAGGACGTGTCTCAGGTCGCCGCCGCGGTGCGCATCGAAGTGCTGCAAGGGCTCGCGCGCGAGGTATCCCTGGCCTTGCCTCAGGGACTGGTCATCAATCAGGTGAACGGCGCCACGGTCGGCGACTGGGATGTGACGAACGGCATCCTTCGCGTGCGGCTGCTGGATCCAGTGGCGAGCGAGGCCTCGTTCGTGGTGCAGGGTGACATGCGGACGCCGCGCGAAGGGGTGGTGGCGGTGCCGCTGCTGCGCGTGCCATCGGCGGAACGGGAAACCGGCGGTGTTGCCGTGGACGTCGTCGGTGCGGGTGAAATCGCTGAGCGCACGACCCGCGGGCTGGAGCCGGCCGATCCGTCCGAGCTGGGGGAGATCGTCGCCGGCCGCGAGTCGCCGTCGATGATCGCGTTTCGCCTGCGGCCGCTCTCGGGCGTCGAGGCTCGATCGCTGGCGGTCACCGTCGTCCGCTACACGCCGCAGGCCGTCCTCATCGCCAACATCGAAGAGGCGCGTTACCGCGCGCTGGCCTCGGAGGATGGCGGCCTGCTCGTCGAGGCGCGTTACGCGGTGCGCAACAACCAGCGCAGCTTCCTGAAAGTGACGATGCCAGCGGGTTCGACGGTGTGGAGCGCAAAGGTGGGAGGCCGGCCGATTCGTCCGGGCGTGGCTGAACGTGACGCGGTGCTGCTGCCGCTCGAAAAGGGCCGCGCCGGTGAAGACGCGCCGACGTTTGTCGTCGATCTCGTGTATCTGCAGCGCATCGAGAACTGGGTGGACAAGGGGCTCGCGCATCTCAGTCTGCCCGCGCTCGATCTGCCTGTCTCCCGGACCGGCGTCGAGCTCCACTACTCACCGCGCTTCCGCGTCGCCCTGCAGCCAGGTTCATTCCGCCTCGAGGACGATCCGGGCCCGTTCGCCGAGGCGCTGCGCGCGCGCGCCCCGGTCCTTCTCGCCACTGCGCGTGACAACGAGCAACGCGCTGCCGCTGGATTGCAGGCGCTCGTCGATCGATTCCGAACCGAGGCCGGCGGCCGGACGGTTGCCGGCGCGCTTCCGGTGCACGTGACGTTCCCGTTGTTCGGGCCATCGGTGTTTCTGGCCTCCGAGCTGACGGCCGAATCACACGCGCCGTCGATGGAGTTCGCGTTCAAACGCCGGTAACGAAATCTTGTAGAGGCGGGTCTTTAGACCCGCCTGATGGATGGTGCTATGACTCTCTTCCTCCGGATGACATTGACGGCGGTTCTCCTGACCGTGGCGCACGCCGCTTCCGCCCAGCAGCCGCCTCGCCCGAACGAGACGCCACGAGCGGTGACGCTCTCGCTCACCGAGTACAACCGGCTCATCGATCTCGCGAGTCGTCCACCGCAGGGCACAGCCATCGCTCCAGTCGCCGCGGTGCTGTCGAGCGCCGACCTTCGCGTGCGTGTCGAGCGCGACACCGCGCGTGGCGTGTTCACGGTGACGGGCGATGCGCTTCGCGCCGGCGTCAGCCGGGTCGGCCTCCTGGCCGGCGCCACACTCATCGATGCCAGCGCCGGTGGGCGGCCGGTTCCCCTCATCGCCGACGGCAACGCGCACACGGCGCTCATCCCGGGGCCGGGTCCGTTCTCGCTCGCGCTTGATTGGGGTGCACCGCTGACCTACAGGCCGGGCCGCGCGTCCTTCGTGCTGCCGGTGCCGCAGGCCGGCACCGCGCGCGCGACCTTCGATCTCCCTGGAGACCAGGCGGACGTCCACCTCTCGTCAGGCCTTGTGACACGGCGGTCGGTGACCGCTGGACGCACGATCGTCGAAGCGACGCTCGACCCGGGATCGTCAACCGAGGTGTGGTGGTCGATGCGCGACAGCGCGCCCTCGGCGGCCGCGCGCGAGCTGCGGACGCTCTCGGATGTGATGACGCTGTTGACGCTGGGCGATTCCGATGTGCGAATGGTCGCCCTCATCGACGTCACCGTGGTGCAGGGTGAGCTCCGCACTGTGACAGTGCGGCTCCCCGCCGGCTACGAGCTGACCGGCATCTCAGGCAGCTCACTCGAGAACAGCGAGCCGGCCGAAGGCAGCCTCGCCCTGACCGTCGGCAACCCCGCCGCGCGTAGCCATCAATTCCTGATCAGCCTCGAGCGGCCGCATGATGGCGGATCGTTCAACTTCAATACCGGCTTCGTGAGCGTGAGCGACGTGCAGCGGGAGCGCGGCGAAGTGGCGATCGAGGGTGTCGGCACGCTGGAGCTCACCGCCGACGAGCGCGAGCCGATGCACCGCATCGACGTGCGCGAGCTGAATCAGGCGCTGCAGTCGCTGGCGCGGCTCCCGGTCCTTTCGGCGTTCCGCTATCAGCGCATGCCGAACGCGGCGCCGGCGCTGGCGCTGGACGTCAAGCGATTCGCGGATGCCGGTGTCCTGGCCGCCGTGGCCGATCGCGCCGTCGCCACCACGCTCGTGACGAGCGAGGGCCGCGCGCTCACCGAGATTGTGCTGACGGTGCAGAATCGCGCCCAGCCGTTTCTCAAAGTCACCCTGCCTCCGGGCGCCACGATGGTCTCTGTGGATGTGGGAGGTCAGCCTGCCAAGCCGGTGCTCGGCACGGACGGGACACGCGTGCCGCTCCTCCGCCCGGGCTTCCGTCCGACCGGTGCATACCAGGTGTCGTTCGTGTATCTCCACGCCGGAATCCCGTTCGCGAAGAAGGGCGACCTCGAGATGACGCTGCCGAAGATGGACATGCCTGTCGCCATCGTCCAGTGGGAGCTGTTTGCGCCGGAGCGCTATTCGGTCAAAACGATCGGGGGCAACGCGATCGACGTCGGCGCGCTCGATGCGTCCGGGTTCGGGGGCGTCGAGGGCGGGATTCTCGGTGGAGTCGTCGGAGGGATCGTCGGCGGTGCGCCCGCGGCTCCAGTCTATCGAGGCGGGGCCATCAGAGTGTCGTTCGCCGACGGCCTCCCTGGACAGGTTCGCGGCGTGGTCAAGGACACGAGCGGGGCAGTGCTCGCGGGTGTCACGATCGAGCTTGCATCGGGCGCAACGGAGAACGGGCTCAGAAGCGCCGTCAGCAACGAACGCGGCGCGTTCTCTGTGCTGAACGTGCCGCCAGGCACCGTCACAGTGACGGCGACGCTGATCGGATTCAGGACCGCCGGCACGTCATTCGGCTTGGACGAACGGCCGCGCCAGCTCGAGATCGACATGGCCGTCGGCGACCTGACGGAGACGATCACCGTCACGGGCGAGACGCCGGTGGTCAACACGCAGAGCGCCACGCGATCGTTTGATTTTCGGAATGTGGCGCCGCCACCGGCCACCACACCGAGAGCAGACCTGCCAGCCGTGCAGCCGTCGCAAAACGTCGTCAACCTGCAGAAAAAAACCGCGGGCGTGCTGCCGGTCCGCGTCGATGTGCCGCGCGCCGGCGCGTCGCACCGGTTCATCAAGCCGCTGGTCGTGGACCAGGAGACGGTGGTGAAGTTACGCTACAAACGGCGCTAGAAACGCGAACTGGCATTACAATTCCGGCGTGTCGAACAACTAAGGAGGACAGGACCTATGAAGGTTGCCCTTGTCATCGCCTGCGGCCTCCTCGCCGGAACCGTGTCACTGGCCGCGCATCACTCGTTCGCGGCCGAGTACGACGGGAGCAAGCCGGTCACCGTGTCGGGCACGGTCGCCAAGATCGACTGGATGAACCCGCACATGTACTTCTACGTGGACGTCAAGGACGACAAGGGCGCCGTCGCGCGGTGGAAATTCGAGGGGTACCCGCCGAACATGCTCGTCCGGCAGGGGTGGAAGAAGGACGCCACGATGAAGGTCGGCGACACGATCAAGGTGTTCGGCTGGCGCGCCCGTATCGACCCGCACCAGGGTGCGGCCCGGGACGTCACCTTCGTCGATGGACACAAGCTGAACGCTGGACCTCCCGCCGGCACCGGCGGCCAGTAACAACGAAGGAGCGGGCGCCGTGAAACGTCTCCTCACATCGATTGCCGCGGTCCTCGTCGCCGCGCTGGCCGTCTCGCCACTGCTCGCGCAAACGCAGACGCCAACCTCGAAGCCCGTTCCGCGAACGGCTGACGGCAAGCCGGATCTCTCTGGCGTGTGGGTCGGCGGTGGCTTTGCGCTGTTGTTCGGTGATGCGGAGATAGAGGCCATCCGGAAGTACGACGCCGCGATGGGCAGGAAGCCTCTTCCTCCACCCGAGCCTCCGCCCTACAAGCCGGAAGCGGAGGCGAGGCGCCAGCAGTACCTCGCACGGCGAGGCGTGGACGACCCGATGGCGCGTTGTCTGCTCTCGGGCGTCCCTCGCATCACCATCAGGCCGCTCCCGTTCGAGATCATCCAACAGCCCCATCGCCTGGTCATCCTGTACGAAGTCCACCACGCGTTCCGATTCATCCCGACCGACGGCCGGCCGCACCCCGATGACATCGAGCCGTCGTACCTTGGTGACTCCATCGGCCGATGGGAGGGAGACACGCTCGTTGTGGACGTGACTGGCTTCAACACCAACACCTGGCTCGTGGGCGTCGGCACGATTCACAGCGAGAAGCTGCGCGTCACCGAGCGCTACACGCGCGATACGCACGACACGATCATCTATCACGCGACGATGGAGGATCCGGAAGTGCTGACGAAGCCGTGGAATCAGTACGCCACGCTGAGGCTGCGTCCAGGCGAGCGGATCCGCGAGTACGAGTGCATCGAGAACAACGAAGACATCCAGCGCTTCGAAAAGCTGCTGGAGACGGAATTCAAGAAGTGACACCCTCCCTGAGGTGCATGATGGCAAGACGGATGACCGAAGTGGGCGTTCTGGTTGTGGCCCTGTGTCTGTTCGCGACTCCTCTCCTGGCGCATCACTCCTTCGGAGCGGAATATGACGCGAACAAGCCCATCACGCTGACCGGCGTCGTGACCAAGGTTGAAAAGACCAACCCCCACAGCCACTTCTATCTGGACGTCACCGACGACAAGGGCAAGGCGACCAACTGGAAGTTCGAAGGCTATCCTCCTTCGGTGCTGTTGAGGGTGGGCTGGACGACTGCGATGATGCTCAAGCCAGGCGACAAGGTCACGGTCTTTGGCTGGCGCGCGCGCGACGGTGGGAATTGGGCGCACTCGCGCGAGATCACGCTGGCCGGGGGCAAGAAATTGTTCTTCGGTCCTCCCGCGGGTACCGGTGATGGCGGGACCACTCCCGCCGTAGAGGTGCGTTGATGCGCACGTTCATCGTCGTCGCAGTAATCGCGCTGGCGGTGTGCTCGGGGTCGATGTCCGCACAGACAGCTCCCGGGGCGGCCCCCGTTCCTCGCGCAGCGGACGGGAAGCCGGATCTGACGGGCGTGTGGCAGGGCGGTAGTACGCAGCGCGGAAGTTGGGAGGAAGTCAACGTCGGCGTCGGCGTCGGCGGCAGCGGCCGCGAGCCGTCAGCACCCGTGGTGACAGGGTCGAACGAGCGGCCGGCCGGACGTGAAGCCGCGCCGTATCAGCCATGGGCGGCCCAGAAAGTTCTCGAAGCCTTCAACAGGAGAGGCATCGACGACCCGACCGGTCTCTGCTTGCCCGCGGGCTTGCCGCGCATCGTGATGCTGGGGCTCTTCCCACAGCAGTTCATCCAGACGCCACAGCAGATCGTCATCCTGTACGAGTACATGAACGTCTTCCGCGTCATCCCGCTGAACGCCAAACATCCCGACGAGATTCTCCCGAGCTACATGGGGAATTCCGTCGCGCGTTGGGAAGGCGACACGCTGGTGGTCGATGTGATTGGCTTCAACGACAAGACCTGGCTGTCCGGGGCGGGGACGTTTCACACCGACGCGCTGCATATCACCGAGCGATACACGCGCGTGGACAAGGATCAGATCAACTACGAAGTCACGATGGTCGATCCCAACGTGCTGACCAAACCGTGGACGCTTCGTTCGACGATCATGCTGCGGGAAGGCACCCGCCTTCAGGAGTCCGTCTGCGCCGAGAACAATATCGATCCGGATCGTTACGAAAAGCTGCTGAAGGAAGGCGTCAACTTCAGGCGGCCGTGAGCGGGATGTGCTCGAAGTCTTCGCCGGCCCGCTGGGTTGCGTTCACCGCGATTGCCGCGATCCTGGCCGCAGTGGCGGCCCCGCGCGTCGGGGCACAGCGAGGACCGGCCTTTCATCTGCAAGAGGCCACCATCGCCGACATTCACCAGGCGATCCGCGCGAAACAGATCACCACGGCCGGCCTCGTCGAGCTGTATCTCAAGCGCATCGCGGCCTACAACGGCCCCTGCGTCAACGAGCCGCAGGGAATTCTCGGACCGATCACGACCATTCCGAACGCGGGCCGGATCAACGCGCTCTCCACGCTCAACCTGAGGCCCGCGCGTCGTACGGCCCTGGGGTTCGATGCGCGGAAAGCGCGCAGCCTCACCGACCAGGCGGATCGCTCGCCGGCCATGCCCGATGCGCTCGAAGTCGCCGCCGCGCAGGACCGCCGGCTCGCGCAATCCGGCCAACTGGTGGGCCCGCTCCACGGCGTGGTGATGGCGATCAAGGACCAGTACGACACCTTCGACATGCGTACGACGTCGGGCGCCGACGCCCAGTACGCCAACGACCGACCGCCCGACGATGCGACGTTCGTGAAGCGGCTGCGGGACGCGGGGGCAATCATCCTCGCCAAAGCGAACCTGGCCGAATACGCCGTGGACGGCGCGCGCAGTTCGTTCGGAGGGACATTCTGCAATCCCTACGACACTGAGCGCGAGCCGGGCATGTCGAGTGCCGGGTCCGCGACGTCGGTGGCCGCGAACCTCGTGACCTGCGCGATCGGCGAAGAGACGGTGGTGTCGATCCGCTGGCCTTCCTCTGTGAACAACCTCGTCGGGCTCGCGCCGACGCAGGAACTGGTCAGCCGTGACGGGATGATGGGCTCCGGGCTCAACATGCGCACGGGTCCCATCTGCCGCACGGTGCAGGACGCGGCCAAGGTGCTCGACGTCATCGCCGGCTACGACCCGAAAGACGAGATGACGGCCTTCGGCGTGGGCCGCACGTCTGCCCTGCCGTACACGGGCTTCGCCGGCGCGCGTCGCCTCGACGGCGTCCGCATCGGCGTGATCCGCGAGTACATGAGCAAGAAGCTCTTCGCCAAGGCCGACGAGCAGAGCATCGACCTCATCGAGCGCGCCCTGGCGGACTTGCGAAAGCTGGGCGCGACCATCGTCGATCCGGGTCCGGAAGGCGCGCTCTTTCAGGCGTGCCTTCCCCGCTATGCGCCGGAGCTCCTCAACGCGTCGTTCGCACGCCAGTTCCCGGACCTCTTCCCGGCCGATCGTCCCGGCGGGGCGGCGCCAGATCAGATCGCCGCACTGCTCGCTTTGAACGCCGACCCGTCGCGCGTGGCCGAACGGCTGTCCCTTCGCACACTGGGCGGCGGTGTGGGCGCGGCCGGCGAGGGCAAGTACATGATCAACAAGTACCTGCGCGAGCGCGGCGACGCGAACATCCGCACGAACGCGGACCTGATCACCAAGGCGACGTTCTACTCGGACCCGAACTTCCCCGATCGCCGGCAGGCGCGAGAGGCTGCTGAACGCGCGCAGGTGCTCGACACATCAGCCCGGCTGCAGAGCCGCTTCGCGCTGCAAACCATCCTGCTGCAGTGCATGCAGGCACAGCGACTCGACGCGCTCGTGTCCCCGACCTCCACCGTTCCGCCGCGAAAGCTCACCGCGCCGCGCGAGCCCACGGTGAATGGCCGTCCGCCGATCGGCTGGTCGATGCTGGGCCAGCAAGGTTTTCCCGCGCTGACCGTGCCCGCCGGCTTCACCACCGAAGTCTGGGATCGCGTGCGCGATGGCGATACGCCGCGCCTCGTCGGCCCGGTGGCGGCGCGGCTCCCGGTCGGGATCGATTTCATCGCCCGCCCGTTCGAAGAGGGACTGCTGCTCCGCATCGGATCCGCGTACGAAGGCGCGACGCGACATCGCCGGCCGCCGGATGGTTTCGGCCCAGTGCCCGGCGAGCCGTAGCAATCTCCAGCTCTCGTAGGGCGGGTCTTGCCTTGTAGACCCGCCGTGAGCCGGGTCCGCAGAACAGGACCCGGCCTACGTCCTACTCGTGCCGCAGTGCCACCATCGGACTGATCCTCGATGCGCGCCAGGCGGGAATGTAGAAGGCCGTGAGCGCCACGGCGACCATGACGCCGGTCGTGCCCAGCACGATGAAGGCCTCGGGCGACGGCACTTGGGGCATCGCCGAGGCGAGCACGCGTCCCAGTCCGAAACCGCCCGCGAGCCCGGCGAGCGCGCCCACGACCGTGAGATTCACACCCTGCTTCAGGACAAGCCACAGCACCTCCGACTGTCTGGCCCCGAGCGCGGCGCGCATCCCGATCTCGCCGGCGCGTTGCGCCGTTGAATACGACACCACACCGAAGATGCCGAGCGCCGCGAGTACGAGACCGAGGACGGCGAAGGCGCTGAGCACGTTGGCGAGCAGGCGGAAGTTGGCGGTGGTCCTCTGCTCGGCGGCTCTGGCCGTGACGAGACCATACACGGGCACGTCCCGATCGATGGCCGCGACGACGCGCCGGAGATCGGAGGCGACGGAGTCGGGCTCGCGCGTTGTGCGCAGAAGGATGTTCACGAAGGCGGTTCCCGTCTGTGCCAGCGGCGCATACATCTCAAAGGTTGTGTCGACACTCGAGGAGCTGCCGAACGACGGGAACGTGACGTCTCCCACGACGCCGACGACCTCGCGCCAATTCGGGTTCGGCCCCCGAGAACCGAGGCGCTTCCCGATCGGATTCTCGTTCGGCCACACCGTGCGGGCCATGGTCTCGTTTACGATCGCCACCTGGGTTCGCCCGGCGCGATCATCAGCCGTGAACAGCCGGCCGCGCCGCAACGGGATCCTCAGCGTCTCGAAATACTCCGGCGTCACGCGCTCGTTGAACGCCAGGATGGGATCCGTGCGGCCTTCGACGACCAGCGAGGTGCTGGTGCTAAACGGAGCAACAGGAACCGACGAGCTCGCGATGGCGATGCTGGCCATGCCCGGAAGTTCGGCGGCGCGATCGCGCAACACCTCGAAGAACGCGCGACGCGCGGCCGGCGCGGTGTAGTTGGGGCCGACGAGGTTGAGCCGCGCCACCAGCACACCGTCGGCGCGCCAGCCGGGATCGACGCCGCCGATCTGTTGGAGACCTCGAATGAAGGAGGTGGCTCCGGCCAGGATGATCAACGCGAACGCAATCTCGGCGACGATGAGTCCCTGGCGGAAACGCTGCGGGGCTCGGCCGGCCGTCATGCTCTTCGGATTCTGCTTCAGCACATCGTTGATGTCGGCCCGCGACGCCAGCCACGCCGGCACGGCGCCGAAAATGATCCCGGTCAGCACCGCGCAGCCGAACGCAAACGCCAGGTTCGCCGGATCCATCGTGATGCGCACGCCAGGCAGCTCACTGAACTGCCGGCTCGCAATGAATCGGGTACACCAGTACGAGAGAGGAATCGCCAGCGACCCGCCCACCAGCGACAGCACGAGGCTTTCGGTGAGCGACTGCCGCATGAGGCGTCCCTTGGCGCCACCGATGGCGCCGCGAATCGCAAACTCCCGGGCGCGGGCGGCCGTCCTCGCGAGTTGAAGGTTGGCCAGGTTCACGCATGCGATGAGCAGCACCAGGAAGGTGAGCCCGAAGGCCACCGCGGAGATGCGGCGCATCACGTTGTTGACGATGCCAAGGGAATCGATCCTGATGCCTGCACCCCGATCGAGATTGGGGTGCTCGGCTCGAATCTGTGTGTCGACCGCTCTGATCGCGGCCTCGGCCTGATCAGGTGTGACGCCGGGCTTGAGCCGGGCGAATTCACGGAGATAGTTGTTCCCCCGGTCCTTCCGCAAGTCCGCCGTCAACGCCAGTGGGCGCCAGATGTCCAACGGACCCCAGAACAACGGATACTCGAAGTTCTGCGGCATGACGCCAACGATCGTTGCATTCTGGCCGTCGAGCCGGAGTGAGCGCCCGACGATGAGTGGATCCCCGGCAAATCGTCGTTGCCAGAACCCGTACGACAGGACCACGACTGGCTCTGCCCCAGCCTGATCATCGGCGTCGGTGAACGCGCGTCCGAGCAGCGGCTGAACACCAAACAACGCGAAGTAGTTTCCACTTGCCCGGATTGAGAACAGGCGCTCCGCCGGCTGGTCCGGTTCGGCCAGGCTGGCGTCCTGCCCCGTGAGGGCAACCAGCTCTTCGAAGACCGTGTTGCGCTCGCGATGATCGACGTAGTTGCCGGCCGAATGCGGCCAGCGATCGGACTGCGGGGAGGTGCGGAACACGTTGACGATGCGATCGGGTTCTGGATAGGGAAGCGGCTTGAACAGCAGCGGGTTCAGCACGCTGAAGAGCGTGATGTTTGCGCCGACGCCCAGGACGACGGTCAGGACCGCGGCGACCGTGAAGCGCGGCGTCTTCCACAGGCTGCGAAGTCCGTACCGGATGTCTTGAATGAGGTCATGGGCCCAGCGGAGTGGCCGCGCGTCACGAGACCGTTCCTTCACCTGTTCCACTCCGCCAAGCGCCAGACGCGCGCGCCGGTTCGCTTCGGTCTCGCTCATACCGTCCTCGCGGTTGCTGCGCGACTGCATCGCCACATGAAACGCGAGCTCATCGTCGAGGTCCCGTTCGACGCGGCGCACGCGCACGATCGCTCGAAGCCGGGCGGGTATCGCGTAGATCCATCGTCGCCATTCCATGGTCAGACCTCCTTCAGCTCCAGCACCCGGCTGATTGCAGACGTGAGCCGCCGCCAGTGCTCCGTCTCCTGTCCCAGATAGCGGCGACCGGCGCGAGTGAGCGAATAGAACTTGGCGCGACGCCCCAACTCGCTCGTTTTCCATTCGGCCGTGATCCAGCCAGCCAGCTCGAGTTTGTGCAGCGCCGGGTAGAGCGAGCCGTCGCTGACCTGCAGCTCGTCGCCCGATACCTGCGTGAGCCGCTGGCTGATGGCCCAGCCGTGCTGCGGCCCGAGCGCCAGAATCTTGAGGAGCAGCAGGTCGAGGGTGCCCTGGACGAGGTCAGGTGGTTTACTCATAGTCACGGTTACCGATGGCAACGGCTATTGCCAGGCTTGGACGGAAGCCGGTTGGAAATGGTTGGCGTCGCCTTGGGGCGACGCCAAGGACTCGGTAACCGTGAGAGGCACGGGCGACTCGTAGTACCCTCCCCGTCTTCGAGTCGCTCTTCACGAGAAGGGGAGGCCGTCGTGAATCGCGATCTTGAACGCAAACCGGCGACGGGCAAGCGTGCTGATTTCTGTCCCGGCGTGCACGGTGGGAAGAACTGGCCGCCGATCGCGTTCAGCCCGCGCACGCCCATACGGCAGCTCACGGACTTCGGCGATCGGGCGATCGTGATCGCCCGCAGCGTCTCATGGGCTGGGGACAGTCAGCACCTCTACGCCGCGTCGCCGAAAGTGAGACCGACGTCGTGCTACTCGACGGCTTGATTCGCTAATGGGGTCAGATCTTGATTTTTGCGCACGGGGGATAGGAAGGATTTGTTATTCTTGCCCCAATGCGGCAGTACGTCATCGAGCGGGACATCCCTGGCGCCGGCCGGATGACCGAGCAAGAGGTCAACGAGCTGTCCTTGCGCTCGCTGGAGATCCTGAAGGGGATGGGACCGGAGATCCAGTGGCTCTACAGCTACGTGACTGACGAGAAAGTCTACTGTGTGTATCTCGCTCCCGATGAGTCCTCGATTCGCGAACACGCGCACCAGTTGGGCGTTCCCGCCAGCCGGATCTCCGCCGTCAGACACCTGATTGATCCCCAGAAGTATCAGTAGGGCGGGCGGAGGATCGCTCGCTCACCTCCGACTCGAGGAGCGAGTCGAGCGTCGCCGTGTGTCCCGTCCGCCAGGCGGCGTCGTAGGACGCGGGATGCATGTGGGCTCTGGCGTGGGCGAGTGCCTCGTCGATCCTCGCCCGCTCGGATGGCTTGATCGGCGCCCCTATCCGCTGGCGTGTCGCCGTCGCCGCGCCGGCCAACCTCACGGCCGCCTCGTGGCGATGCTCGCGGCTCGCGCACCAGGACAACCGATCGAGCTGTCGCGCGATGCCGCGCTGGTGTCCCAGGGCGCGAAAGCTGCCCAGCGCTTCGAGCAGCGCGCGGTGTGCGGCGGCATGGTCTCCGGTGTGGAGATCGACGTCCGCGATGTCCGCCAGCACCTGGGCGATGCCCCAGCGATCGTCGATCTGTCTGAAGGTCGCGAGGCTGCGCTGATGGTAGCGCCGTGCGGTCTCGTAGTCGGTCTGGGCCGCCGCGAGATCGCCGAGGCCGTTCAGCGCGGACGCGACGGCGCGAGGATCGCGCCGCGCCTCGGCTGACGCGCAGAGATCCTCGAAGATGCCGCGGGCGAGGGCGACATCGCCTTGACCTTTCGCGGCGATCGCCACGTTGAATCGCGCGAGATCCACGGCGGTCGTGTCGCCGAGCTCTTTCCACAGCGCCACGGTCTCAGCGTGCCGCGCGGTGGCTTCGGCGTACCGCCCGCCGTGCTGCGCCTGCCACGCCCAGGCGGTTAGGGCCGCGGCGACGCCTCGCATGTCGCCGACGTGCCGGTAGATATCGCAGGCCTCCTGGCTGTACGCCTCCGCCGTCGCGAGATCCCCATGGACGTCCGCCAGCACCGAGGCGCCGTACAGGACGCGCGCACGCAACGGCGTCGGTTGCTCTGCGCCCGACATGGCGAGCACGCGTGCGAGCGTCTCTCGACCCTCCGTCACGAGCTCGCGCTGCTCCCAGAACCTGAAGATCGCCGCGGCGAGGCGCAGGGCCCACTCCACGTGTCCGCCACCAATCAAGTAGAGGAAGGCGGCGCGGATGTTGCCGTGCTCCGCGTCGCAGGTGCGCAGCCAGGGCTCGCGCTCCGGTGGATTCAGCGCCAGGGGCACTTCTTCGGCGAGCACCAGCATGTAGGCGGCGTGGGCACGGGCGGCGTCGTCCGCGTCTCCACTGTGCAGCAGCTTGTCGCGCGCGTACTCGCGGAATGTCTCGAGCATGAAGAACCGCGGCGCGGCCTCTTCCGATACTCGCTGGGCGAGCAGGCTGTTGTCGACGAGTGAGGCGACACCCTGCAGGACGTCCACGCCGAGGTCCTCGCGCGTGTTGCAGACGGCCTCGACGGCTTCGAGCGTGCAGCCGCCGACGAACACCGCGAGCCGCCGGAACAGCATCTGCTCCGCCGGCGTGAGCAGGTCGTAGCTCCAGGTAATCGTGCGGCGCAGTGTCTGCTGGCGTTCCGGAAGATCCCGCGCCCCGCCGGTGAGCAGCTCGAGTCGGCGCTCCAGACGCCCGAGCAGCTCGGTGGGGGGCAGGATCTTGATCCGCGCCGCCGCGAGCTCGATGGCCAGAGGAAGCCCGTCCAACTGCCGGCAGATGTCCGCCACGGCGTGAGCGTTCCTCGCCGTGAGCGTGAAGTCGGGTCTGACCGCCGCCGCCCGCTGGACGAACAGCGCAACAGACGGACACTCGATCAACGCAGCCGGCGAGGGCGCGTCGCCGGGCTCCGGGAGCGGCAGCGGCGCGACCGGCAGCTCCTGCTCGCCGTAGATGCGAAGCGCGTGACGGCTGGTGACGAGCGCCGTGACTGCGGAGCTCGCGTCGATCAGTTCGCGCACGATCCCGGCGGCGGCGGAGACCTGCTCGAAGTTGTCGATGAGCAGGAGCGTCGGTCCACGGGCATTCAGGTGCTCACCGAGAACGCTCACGAGCAAGCGATCGCCCGTGTCGGATACACCAAGTGCGCGCGCCACCGTGAAGGCGACGAGCTCCGGCTCGGTGATTGGCGCCAGGTCGACGAACGACACTCCGCCCTCGAAGCACGGTACGAGGTCGGTTGCGACGTGGATGGCCAGTCGTGTCTTCCCGGTCCCCCCCGGCCCCGTCAAGGTCAACAGCCGGACTCCGGGGTCGAGCAGCCGTGCCTTCACGTCCTCGATCTCGGCCGCCCGTCCGATCAACGGCGTGCGCTGCGGCGGGAGATTGTGCGTCCGCGGCTCGTCCCGGGCCGCGGTCAGGGCGCCCAGCTCGATGGGCTGCGAGACGGCAACAGCCAGCTTCGTCAGCTCCGCGGCGACGGCGCCGACCGGCGGCCGCGCGGCCGGGTGAATCTCGAGCATGCCGAGAAGAAGTCGCTCGAGCGGCGGCATCTCCGGGAGCCGTGGTCGAGGCGGCGGCGCCGCATTCGCCGTGAGCGCACCCTCCGCCTCGAAGGGGTGGACGCCGGAGGCGAGTTCGAACAGCACCACGCCCAGCGAGAACACGTCGCTGGCGCCGGTCGCCATCTCGCCGCGCGCCTGCTCGGGCGCCATGTATCGGGGCGTGCCGAGAATCGTGCCCACCTCGGTGGGCGCATCCGCGCGCCGTCGGGCTGCCGTCATCTGCGGAACGAGGCGCGCGAGACCGAAGTCGAGCAGCTTCACGTACCCGTCGGCACGCACCATGATGTTCTCGGGCTTGATGTCGCGATGGACGATGCCGGCTGCGTGGGCGACCGAAAGCGCCCTGGCGAGCTGCGCCCCTATCCGCGCGACTGCACCGACACCCATGGAGCGGCCGACGAGCGACGCGAGCGAATGGCCCTCCACGAGCTCCATGGCCAGGAAGCGCCGCCCGTCCATGTCACCGATCTCGTAGACGGTCACGATATTCGGGTGGTTGAGCGACGAGGCGGCGCGCGCCTCCTGCTCGAACCGCCGAACCGCCTCGGGGTTGCTCGTGAGCGTGGACCGGAGCAGCTTGAGGGCGACCTTCCTCCCGAGCCGAGTGTCGTAGGCCTCGTAGACCTCGCCCATTCCGCCACGGCCCATGAGTGAGAGCGCGTCGTACGCGCCGACGCGGCCCGTGAGCAGGCCGGCGTCCTCGTCGTGGACCATCGATCGTGCCGTCACGCTCATGGCCGACGTCACGATGAAATCACCGGCCGCGTCGTGTGCGGCGAGCAGCGATTCGACCTCCAACCGCAACGACCGGTCGCCGCTGCATGCGTCCGCGAGGAACGTGACGCGCTGCTCGACCGGCAGGTCCAGCGCCGCGTGGTACAGCTGACCGATCTTCTCGTACCGCTCCGGGTTCATCCCCTGCTGCTCAGCTCCCGATACAGCCACGCCCGCGCCAGGCTCCAGTCTCGCCTCACCGTGCCGACCGAGACCCCGAGCACGTGCGCCGTCTCCTCGAGATCGAGCCCGCCAAAGAAGCGCAGTTCGACGACGCGGCTCTGCCGGGCGTGCAACGCCTCGAGAGTCTCGAGCGCATCGTCCAGGGCCACCAGATCCACGCTGTCGCCCACCGGCACGTGCGCGGCCTCCGACAGCGAGACGTGGAGCGGACGGCCGCCACGTTTGGCACGGCCACGCGCCCGCGCCATGTCGACGAGGATGCGGCGCATGATCTGGGCGGCCATGGCGAAGAAGTGCGCCCGGTTCTGCCAGCGGACGCCCTTCCAATCCACCAGCCGCAGGTAGGCTTCGTTGACGAGCGCGGTTGCCTGGAGCACGTGCCCCGGCCGCTCGCCCGCCATGTAGCGTGCCGCCAGACGGTGCAGTTCCTGGTGCACGAGCGGCGCCAGGACGTCCATGGCGCTCTGGTCGCCGCGACCCCATGCGACGAGCAGCTCGGTGATATTCGCGTCAGGACTCATCGAGGCTCGATCCGCGCGTGTGCAGCCGGTCAGGTTAGCACTTTCGACGCTGGCTGGCGCCTTTCTCTGTAAAGGAGAAACACCCATGCCCGTGACAAGAATACCCGGCATCACGCTGGTTCTTGCGATGGTGGCGACCGCCGCGATCGAAGTCCGAGCGAAACATCCCAGCGCGGAGGTCGTCCTCGAATGGAACCAGCTTCTGCAGAACACGCTTCCCGCGCCGGGCAACCCCCTGTCGCCCCGCTACTACTCGATGGTGCACATCGCGATGTTCGACGCGATCAACGCGATCGAGCGGGACTTCGAGCCGTATCGCGTCCGGCTGCGGCCATCGGGCGGGGCCCCGGACTCGGCAGCCGCGCAGGCGGCCCATGACATCCTCGTCACCCTCAATCCGTCTGCGGCCGCCACCTACGACGCGGCGCTCGCGGCACATTTCGGCAAGCGCCCTTCCGGCTTCGCCCGCCGCGGCGCAGAGATTGGCGCCCGCGTCGCCGCCGAGATTCTCGAGTGGCGACAGAACGACGGCTGGGTCGTGTCGCAGTTCCCGGCCTACTCCGAGCCGCCCCTCCCGGGACGATGGCAGCCGACTCCGCCTGCCAACGCCGCCGCGGTGTTCACGCATGTGTTGCAGGCTGCGCCCATGGCGGTCCTGTCGCCGACGCAGTTCCTGCCGTCGCCGCCGCCGTCGCTCACGAGCGCGCGGTACGCCGACGACGTCAATGAGGTGAAGGCGCTGGGCAAATCCGACAGCGCCGTGCGCAGCGCCGAGCAGACGACCATCGCGCAGCTCTGGTCGGGTGTCGGCACCACCACCGGCTTCTTCTCGGTGTGGAACAACATGGCCGCCGACGTGGTCCGCGCCCGGAACCTGTCGCTCATCGAGGCCGCCCGCCTGTTCGCGCTCATGAACGTCTCGATCCACGACGCGCTGCAGACCACGCAGGGGAGCAAGTTCGTCTACGGCGTCTGGAGGCCGGTGACCGCCGTCCGCGCGGCCGACACAGATCTGAACGCGGAGACCGATCCAGATCCCACCTGGCTGCCCTTGATCGCCACGCCCCCGTATCCTTCGTACGCCGGCAATCTGGCGGCAATCGGCGCAAGCGCGGCGCGCGCGCTCGAGCTGGTGTCCGGCACCACTGACATGCCGGTGGCCATTACGTGGAAACAGTCCGGCGGACTGCCGGACGTCACTCGCCACTTCGACGGCTTCTGGCAGGCTGCCGACGAGGAGGCGATGGCCCGGATCTACGGCGGTGTTCACTACCGCTTCGACCAGGACGCCGGTCAACAGGTGGGGCGATCTGTCGCAGAGTTCGTGATCGCCACCGTCATGACCCCGCGCGACCGAAGGAACGATTGACGGCCCGCGTCACAGACCTGCTCGAGCAGAAGCGGATGGCTTCCGTCGGAATTCGAGGGCCAGCGACGGAGTCGACTCGCAGCGGAACCGAGTCTCGTGTTGCGGATCGAACCGGCGGGCTGAGCGGCGCGGCCGCGGCTACCGCGGGACTGGTCCCGGCTGATCCCTCACGATCTTCGCCAGGGTGAGGAGCGTCGAGCTGAGACGCAGGCGCGCGCGATCGGCCGCGTCGGTGTTGATCACGAAGCGCATCTTCGCGTCCTCGACGAAGAAGTTGATCATGCCGGCCGCCTGCACGAAGTCGGGAAGGTCGCTGACGGTGAGCGTCGGCGCGCGGTTTGTCGTCGCCGTCGATGCGCCATTCGAAGCCGGCCGAGACGAGCGTGGCGGGCTCGGTGACGAATTCTCCAGCTCTCGTTCGGTCCGCGGCGGAGAGGCCGGCGGTCCCGAACGCCCTACTCGTGCCTGAGCGCCGCCAGCGGATCGAGGCGCGTCGCAACGCGCGCCGGCCAGATGCATGCCGCCACCGACACCACGATCAGCAGCGTGGCGATGATCGTCAGCGTCATCGGATCGCGAGCGCTGGTCTGCACCAGGAAGCTCTGAAGCAACTGCCCCACTCCGATGGCGCCCGCCAGGCCGATGGTGAGCCCGATCGCCAGCTGGATGAAGGCCCGGCGCAGGAAGATCCAGATCACTTGCAGCGGCTGCGCACCGAGGACCATCCGCACGCCGATGTCCCTCGTGTACTGCGTAACCGTGTACGCGGTCACGGCATAGAGACCCACCGCCGCGAGTATCAGCGCGATCACCGCGAACGCCGAGAACATCGTGCTGAAGACACGCAGCAGGAACCGCTGCTGGGCCAGGATCTCATCGACGGTGCGCAGGTTGAAAAGCGCCAGGTCCGGGTCGATCAGCTGCATGGCCTGCCGGAGCGCCTGTGCAGCTTGAGCCGTATCCGTCCGTGCACGGGCGAGCACGGTGTTGCCACGAGCCATCGTCAGATTCTGACGATGGGGAATGTAGGCAATCGGGTCTGGTTCGCGTTCCTGATTGTTGTTGCGCTGCCGGACATTGGGCACGACGCCGACGACGGTCAGCCAGTTCGCCTGGTTGCCGGGTGTGTCGTCGCTCAGGCGGATCTGCTTGCCAATCGGATTCTCGCCCTTGAAGTGCATCGTGACCAGCCGCTGGTTCACGATGGCATTCTGGCTGCCGGCCTCGCCATCCGCATCCGTGAAGACCCGTCCCTGTGAGGGGCGCACGCCGATGGTGTTGAAGTATCGGGCGCCGATGCTCAGCATCGTCACGCTCGGCGCGCGTTCACCAGGCAGCATCGCTCGTCCATCGACCTCGAGCTGTCGCGTCGGGCCGCCGCCGAACGGAGGGTTGGTCGCCGTCGAGGCCGCTTCGATGGCGCCAACCGACGCGAACTGCTCGTCGATGCGCCGCAGGAGCGCGATGCGGTCATCGAAGGTCGGATACTTGCGGGCGGAGACGATCATGTTCAGGCTCAGCATCCGCGACGTGTCGATGCCGATGTCCATGCGGTACATCGTGAGAAAGCTGCGCATCATGAGACCGGCGCCGGCCAGCAGCACGAGCGTCAGTGCCAGCTGGGTGACGATGAGCGCGGCGGACCACCGCCGGGCCCGCAGGCCGCCCGACCCCGAGCGGCCGCCCTCCTTCAGCGTCTCGTACACGTTCACTCTCGACACGTGCAGGGCGGGCGCCAGGCCGAAGACCACGCCCGTCGCGAGGCAGACGCCAAGGAAGAACGCGAGCGTCCGCCAATCCGTCGTGAAGACCATCCAATAGGGCTTGCCCACACCCTGAGTCTCCGCATCGAACCAGCGGATACCGGCCATCGAGAAGAGCAACCCGACTCCGCCCGCGACGAGTGCCAGCAGGAGGCTCTCGATGAGCAGCTGCCGTACGACATGCCACCGGCTCGCACCCATCGCCACGCGAACGCTGACTTCGCTCGAGCGGTGAGCCGCGCGGGCGAGCAGAAGATTGGCCACGTTCGAGCAGGCGATGAGCAGCACGAACCCGACCGCGCCCATGAGGACCCAGAAGAGCGTGCGGAGTTGCGGGCCGACGACGCGGTCTGAATAGAGGTCGGCGTGCGGCGCCAGATCCTTGTTGGTCGTGGGGTACTCGCCAGCCAGCTTCGCGCCGATCGACTTCAGCTCCGTGCGAGCCTGCTCGATGGTGACGCCGTTGGCCAGCCGCGCGAGTGCGAAGTAGCCACGTGCTTGTCTCGGCTGGTCCAGGATGGCGGCAGGCAGCGTCCCATTTGGCATCCACACGTCGGCCTCGTTGGGAAAGTGCATGCCCTCGGGCATCACGCCGATGATGGTCGCATTGGTACCGTTGAGGCGAATCGTGCGCCCGACGATCGCCGGATCGCTGCCGTAGCGCTGCTGCCAGACGTTGCCGCTGATCAGCACCACCGGCTCCGCGCCACGTTTGTCTTCCTCGGGCGAAAAGTCCCGCCCGCGCGCCGGCGTGAGCCCGACCATCTTGAAGAAGTTGGCCGACACGTAGCTGCCGGAATAGTTCTCCGGAATGCGGCCCTCGTCGCCCACGTTGAAGGCGCCGCTGAACACAAACGACATGTTCGAGAACGAGCGCGCCGACGAGCGCCAGTCCTCGAAGTCCCGCATGGAGACGCCCAGATCGCGCCCCCGGGAGTCGCGCGTGAGCACCATCGTGATCTGGTCGGGGTTGGGAAACGGCAGGCTGCGCAGTAGAACGGCGTTCACAATCGTAAACACCGCGTTGTTCGCGCCAATGCCGAGGGCGAGCACGAGGGCAGCCATGACCGTGAACCACCGGTTCTTGACCAGCAGCCGAACGGCAAAGCGGAAATCCTGGAGGAGGCTCATCGCGACTCCTAGTGAGACGAGGGGCTGATGGGTGAGGGACTGATGCTTAGACGCCGCCGAGAGAAAAATGGATTAGTGACCGTTTATGGGACGACGACGATGACGTCACTCGAAACCTCACAATGAGTCGGAACATTCCACCTGCGGCTCCCCTCATCTTCGTTGGTTCGGTGGAAGCCGCACTCTCTGACGGTTCGACGACGAAAAGAGTTCCTCTGATCGCATCGCTGGCCATCGCCATCACGTTGGCGAGCAGTCTGACGCTACGCGGGCAGACGCAAAGTGCTGCCGGCACAGCCTCCTTCGAGGTGGCCTCCGTCAAACCGAGCAACCCAACCCCCAACACGCCATTCGGGTCGGTTCCGATGGTGATGCCACCGGTGAACGGACGCTTCTCGGCAACCAACGTCCCACTGCGACTCTCTCTGCGCTGGTGATCGCGCGCAGCGACAAGAAGCTGGGCCCCGACCTGAAACCCTCGACCGCGGATTGTTCGAACGCGCAGACCGGCCGCATCGTCCAGGAGAAGACGGGACTGAAGGGTCTCTACGATTGGGAGCTGAGGTTCGATCCGGAGGTCCTGATACGCATGGCCTCGCAGGCCGGCGTCAACGTGCCCGCGGGGCGTGACGCTTCCGCCCTCTGACGCCCCGTCGCTCCTGACCGCGTTGCAGGAACAACTGGGACTGAAGCTCGAGTCCCAACGTGGCCCCGTGGAGATGCTGGTCATCGACAGCGCTGAGCTGCCCGAGCCGGACTGATTCTACGAGCCTTCACCGTTCGCGCAACTTTCAGGGCGGCCAGAGCGCTGTTCTCGTGCTCCCAGAACCGGAGCACGACCCATCCGGCCGACCTTAGTGCAGCGTTAGTTTCTCGGTCGCGGCGAGCATTGGTCTCGATCTTTGCGCGCCACCAAGCTGCGTTGGCCTTGGGCCAAGTCGCGTGCTTCGGGCAACCGTGCCAGAAGCACCCATCGACGAAGACGATCACTCTAGCGGAGACGAAGGCCAGATCGGCGCGGCGTCGGCTCTCAGGCAGAGACCAATCAACGCGGAAGCGGAGTCCCATCCGGTGAACGGCCGAGCGAAGTGCCAATTCGCACGGGGTGTCACGACGCAGCGTGACCTGCATTCGCCTGCGGACCTCGGGAGTCGAGGCCTCAGGTCTCGTCATCTGGCGGTTCCTCGTCGATTTCGACTTCGACGTCGTCCGCCCATTCGAATTCCGCTGCATTGCGTTGCAGGTAGGTCTTCTCAACCTCGTCGAGAAACTGTCCGTAGTTCAACAGATTCTTTGGGCGACCCCTCTTGGGCGGAGCATTCGCGACATCGAAGAACTCCATTCGAGAACCGTCTCGACTGTACAGACCGACAAACACGCGCTCGTAACGGTCGATATCCTCATGAGCTGCTTGGCGTTGACCCAAGGGTCGCAGATACTTCACCCAACCGCCGAAGGACGACGAACCGCGATCACTAGCATCCTCGCATGCGTCGTCGGGTACGAAGAGGACGGCAATCATGACGGCATATGGCTGCCGTTGGTGGTAACCGCTGGCCTCGGAGCGCAACTCCTCATCGTTGCGCTTGGTGTTGTGAAGATAGCCGCGTTTCTCTTTCTCGCTGAAGTGGACGGCCTTCAGTGAGATCCCGAAACCCAAGCCGAGCTGCGGCGTGCTGTAGTTGACGTCGAGTTTCTTTGGACCTCGAACGGACTGAGCGGGCGACTCCACTCCCTTGCCGTCTTCGTCAGGCAGGACGCCAGGGAACTGCTCACGAAGTCCGTTCGCGATGCAAATCGCCATCTTGTTGGCGAAGCGAGTTGCATAAGTCCGCTTATCCTCAGCGAGCTTGCGTCGCTCGTCCGAAGTGAGGGCAGTCTCCCGTGGGCGGACGCCCGCTGCCGCCAAAACGTCCAGCAGAGTCCGGATGCGTTTCTTCGGGGCGTCGTCGGGCATCAGGCGACGGCGGTGGGACGCAAAGCCCGTTTAACGTACAGAGCTAGTGCTTCGCCAAACTCGCGCGGATAGTTCAACGGGCTGACATCCAAGCGACTCTTGAAACCAAGAGCAGCGCGGGCGGACAGCGGAACGCGCGGATGCGTAATGAACGTGGATAGGTGTTCCCTTGCGTAACTCACCGGCCACATCGAAACCGTCACCGAGTGCGGATTCGTGCCTTTTCGACCGAACGCAGCTTTGGGCCACGCAACTCCAGGTCGCACCCTCTCTGCGACGCGAGCCTCATCGAAGGATCCAGGACGTGCGAGGCGCTCGCCCACCCACCGCGCCACCGGAACGCTGACTGCATTCCCCACGAGCTTCCATCGGTGACCGCGACGGACACCGTCGGCTTCGAGAGCCGGCAACGTCCAATCGGCTTCGAAGCCCTGAAGCCGCTCAGCGTCACGAATCTCTGGTGTCGTGATGGACCCATCGCGAGGGTTCCAAATCGCTGGCGGCGATGGGATGCCGATCGTGGACCCGCCCTTGAGTGTGGGAACCGCGTCGACCGCCCACCCCAAGCCTCTGAGCCCTTCAGTCCAGTAGAAACCGCACCAGAGGTTCCTGTTGAACGGTGTCTTCACGGGCTCGGTCTCGTCCGCGAACAGCACTTCGCGCGGATCCTCGGTGCGAGATGCCAAAAGGATCACTCGCCGTCGACGCTGAGGAAGGCCGAAGGCTTGGCTATCGACCACTCGATAGGCCCACGCAAAGCCACGCTCCTCTAGCTGGTCCACCAGGAATCGCATCCCCTTGCCGCGATCTAGCTGAAGCATAAAAGACACATTTTCCAGGAGCAACCAACGAGGCCCGCGCTTCCTGGCATCGAGCAGACGGAAGACGTGGCCCACTAGACCCGAATTGCTTCCTTGTATGCCCGCCGTTCGTCCAGCCTGACTCAGATCTTGACAAGGGAACCCAGCAGCTACGAGGTCGGCATCACCAACTGTCCTGAGCGTTCGCACATCGCGCGTCACTGGGACATCAGGAAATCTTCGGCTGAGTACATGGGCAGCCCCGGGGTCAACCTCACAGAGAAGCGTAGCCTCATGGCCCGCTGCGCGCAATCCGAGCTCGATGCCGCCTATACCGGCGAAGAGTCCCGCAACCCGCAACCTCTCGCCTCCCGAGTACTTCAACGTGCTCACAGTCCTTCGAAGGATACCCTCCGTGTTGCTTCGCTTCAATGGAAACCGCTCGGATCGCGCTCACCAGGAACTGAAGTGAACCCTTGAAGGAGGCGTCAAATACCGTAAGGGACGCCTACGCGGAACGGAACGTCTTCTTCGCCGCATAGCGTTCGACGTTTCTCAGGATGCCGCGCACGAACACCAACGTCTCCCGTCTGATCTCCACCAACTGTGGCAAGGTATAGTCTCGGCCACATTCCGCGAAGGACAAGCTTCCGTGGGCGAGGTCGTTTCGTCTGTCCCGTACAAGTCGTAGCTTTTCGCCACCCCTCGCCCGTGGGTGGGTCTTGAACGACACACCGTGTTCTTGACAGGTCCTCCGAATACTCGCTGCATCTAGGTTTCCACCGAACCGCAAATCTTCAATGCGCAAGGAAGCCGCAACGTCATCGACTGCTCCCTTTACAAGACGTCTGGTTACTTCTCTATAAGAGTCTTGATTCGCAGTCTGCGGCGTGAGCTTGTCAACTGCCGCGTCGATCCACAAGAGCCGAAGTTCCTCCTTTATGGCCCGCACAGTGCTCCCATCCGCACGCATGGCCGAATAGAGATTTCGAAAGCCGTCACGTACACTCGCCTCGACTAAATTGTAGAGGAGCAGGAAGAAGTTGGCTTTGAGAATCTTGACGATTCGCTCGTCGACTCGCCTGGTCCTCCACACCTCGCCATAGGGCACGCGAAGCGCGGCAGACTTCTGGTCGATGAGGGCCAGGAATCGCATGTAGATCTCGAGCTCACGATCCCGCTCGGTCAACTTCGCCTGCAGATCGCTCATGCCTTCTTTCCGAGCAACTGGTTCCGGACATACTCAACCCGGGCCTTCAACTTCGGCCCCGAGTTACTGGCGTGGGTAGTCGTGTGGTGTTTGAACTCGTCTGACTCCAGCCAATCGACGGGTCGCGGCACGAGAGATCTGTCACGGTCGAGAGCCAAGTGAACGCCCACAGCGATTGCCTCGAAGCGAACGCGCGGAGTCGTCTTCGCACCTGAGGACTTCGCGAATCCGTGAGGAAAGTGGCGCGAGACGAACTCGATCATGCGGCCGAAACGCCGCTTCATTTCCGCTGAATCGAAGTGATCTCGGCGCTTCCGAATGTACGCATCCAAGAAGTGGGCGACATCATGGCGAAAACTCTGATACTCGTCTGAGTACGCGAAGAACCGAAGGACAAGTTCTTCAGCCTCTCCTCGTTTTCGCACGCTGTCGGTGATCGGGCACAGCCGTAGGAAATCCGGATCGGCCGCGCAGGTCTGAATGATCTTGTAGAAGGCGCCGCCGAGCGCGCCCTTCCTGATCTCACTCGCTCGCGCATTCAGACTCCCCGTATTGATGCGATCGAAGATGTCTTGACGAATCTCAAGGCTCGTTTCCGCGTCGAGCACGATCATGCGCAGGGCGCGATTCTTGAATTTGCGCTGTTGGCCTTCAGACAGGTCAGAGAAACGGAACCCGTTCAATGCTGGCAACTTCTCAAGACCCTGAAGCTGCAGATCTCCGTTGACGAACTCCTCCAAGGTTTGTATGCGTTGGGCTCCGTCTACGATCTCCAACCGACCGTCGTCCATCTCTGCGAGGAAGAGAAACGGAATCGGTAACCCGAGCAAAACCGATTCAATGAATCTCCGTCGACGCTTGTTGTCCCAGACAAACTTGCGCTGGTACTCCGGAATGTAGAAGTAGTCCTTCTGAAACTCCTGGATGATGTAGTCGATCGTAAAGTCTTTGGTGTCGTAGTCGACGTCACGCTGGAGATCCCGAATCTGCGCGTCGGCCGCATTTCGCTCGAGGTGGTCAACTCGTAATTGTTTCGTCTTTGCCATTGTGTCGGATGCTCCGCAACGTCGTGTCGTTCGGGGGCTCCGTCAGCTCAATCGAGTCGAACCGCAGGGCCGATGTCACGATAGAGTAGCTCTGCCATGTCGACATTCTAGTCGCGGATCGCGAGGGGCCGAGCTTGTGAAGGACCTTCCATCGACAGTGACGTCTCAGTCGAATCCTGAATCGGACGGCAGCATCGGCACCGACGATAACGTCGCAACGGCGCTAGGTCCGGCTCACGTCTTCAGGTCGGAGAAGGGCTATTGACATCCGCTTGCTCAGCGAATATATTCGCCGTCGGCGAAAAAATTCGCCTGACAGGTGGAGCGCCCGTTGAAGAAGCTGCGAACCATTCACCTCACGCGCCGCGAAAGCCAGATCATGGAGATCCTGCATCGCCGCCAGCGTGGGAGCGTCGAGGAAATCCGCGCCGAGCTGCCGGACGCGCCCAGCCCGTCCAGCGTGCGCAAGCTGCTCGACATCATGATCGAGCGTGGGCTGCTCCGCCGCGAATATGACGGCCCGCGGCACGCCTATTTCCCCGCGAGCAAGCCAGAAGACGCGAGCCGTTCGGCGTTGAAGCAGGTCGTGCGGACCTTCTTCAACGACCAGCCGGGCTCGGCGATGGCGGCGCTCCTCGATATCACCGACACACCCCTATCCGACTCGGAGTACCAGCGCCTGGCCACGCTGCTGAAGCGGGTCCGCGGGCACGGAGACAAGTCATGACTGCTCTGTTCATCGAAGTCGGCCTCAAGAGCTCTCTTCTGCTGCTGGCCGTCGCGGCCGTACACGCGTTGATGTACCGGCGCACGTCCGCCGCCACGAGACACCTTGTCTGGATGCTCGCGGTGATCGGCCTGCTCCTTCTTCCTGTCCTTTCGACCGGGCTTCCGAAATGGACCGTCGCGATTCGCGTCGCCTCGATGAAGGCTCCAGATGTCGCCGCACTCGAGCCTTCCACGGCGCAGACCGACGCGCGCGGGACATTGCCTGCCAGGGATATGCCCGCCGGGGATGTACCCGTCGATCCACTCGCTGCCATCGCAGCTGCGGACGCATCGCCGGCGACGATGGCCGGTGCGGTGGCGTGGGTCGCAGTGTTGCCGCTGCTGATCGCAGTGCTGCCGATGGTGTATGCCCTCGGCGTACTCCTCTTCCTGAGCCGGTTGGCCGTCGATCGATGGATCGCTCAACGACTGGTTCGCGATGCCACGGAGGTGAGCGATCCGGACTGGACGCGCCTGCTGGCCGACTGTGCGCGACGCGTGGGCGTTCAGCGTCCGGTTCGCCTGCTCCGCAGCCGAGAGCACACCATGCCTCTGGCGATGGGCCTACGAGTCCCGATCATCCTCGTGCCCGCGGTCGCGGACACGTGGGATGACGATCGCCGGCGGGCTGTTCTTCTCCACGAGCTGGCCCATGTCGTCCGGCACGATTGCCTGTCACAGATACTGAGCGCCCTCGCGTGCGCGTTGTACTGGGTGCACCCCGGCGCATGGTGGGTGGCCCGGCGCCTTCGCGCCGAGCGCGAGCTGGCCAGCGACGATCGGGCCCTGGCCGCAGGCGCCCATCCACGCGACTACGCCGGCCATCTGCTGGAGCTCGCCTATACCTGCAGCGGCTATCGGGCGCCGGCCCTTGTCGTCAGCATGGCGAGCTCACGGAGTCTCGAAGGCCGGATGCTGGCCATCCTGGATCCCGCGCGCAACCGCACCACGCCAACGCTTCGCGGCTCGCTCGCGAGCGTGGGGATCGCCACCGCGCTGCTCGTCCCCGTTGCGGCAGCGAGCGCGGTTGCCGTTCCCGCCACCGAAGGAGGCGAGCTCGCATCGCCAGCAACATCGGAGGATGGGAGAGCCGGGGACGCGGGCGTCGAGGCGTCGCAGCGCGAGACGGCAAACCCGGTGGAGCGCAACCAGGTTCCAGGTACTTGGGAGATCAGGCGCGCCGACGAGACCGGCATGGTCTACGTCAGGCTCGCCGAGAACCGTCACTCGTCCTCCGGCTTTACGATGCCCCTGAGCCGCCTCGACGGGTTGCCGCCAGCGCTGCTCTCCGGCGCCGGTGGCGCGGCGCAGTTCACGCTTCGACGTGAGGCGGGCAATTTCAACTTCGAGGGGACGTTCCGGTCGGGCGTCGGTGCGGGCACGTATACCTTCGCGCCGAGCGAAAGCTTCCGCGCCGAGCTCGTGAAACGAGGGTTCGCGCCTCCGACGACGGAGGACCAATACGCACTCGCCCGCTCCGATATCGGCGTCGCGTTCGTCGATGAACTGGCGAAGCAGGGTTACACGCGACCGGATCTTCCGCAATTACGCCGCGCCGCCGACCACGGTGTCACGGTCGATGTTCTGCGTGAGCTGGGGGCACTGGGATACCAGCTCGGCTCCGTGGAGGCGCTCGTCAGGCTGACGGATCACGGCGTCGATCCGCAGTACATCCGTGAGCTCCGTGCCGAGGGGTTCACCGGCCTTACGACGGACGAACTGCTCCGCGCCCGCGATCACGGCGTCGATCCTGAATACATCAGGGAGCTGCGCGATCTTGGTTACGCTCAACTGTCTCTCGACACGTTGATCCGCGTCAGAGACCACGGGGTCGATCCGGAGTACGTGCGGGGCCTGCGCACGCTCGGCCACCGCTTGACCCTCGAAGATCTGGTCAAGACTCGCGATCACGGCGTCGATCCCGAGTACATCAAGGCGCTGCGCGACCTGGGCTATCCCCAGATGACCGTTGAGACGCTGGTCCGCGCCAGAGACCATGGGGTCGACGCCGAGTACATCCGGGCGCTGGCCGCGCTTGGCTACGAGCGTGTGCCGCTCGATTCGCTCATTCGCCTCCGCGATCACGGGGTGACACCGGAATTCGTGCAGGACCTCAAACGACGCGGGCGGGACCGCCTGACCGTTGACGAATTGATCCGGCTGCGGGACGGCAACATGGCCAGCCCTAACCTCCACGCAGTGAACCTCTACGCCGCGCTCAAGGCGGCTATCGAGCGCTGGTGGAACGACTAGACCTAACGCGCCTCTGGGAGTTGTATGTTCTCGTCGGTCGCGACGTCGAAGCGCCTGAATGAACCATACGAGAACGTCGTGCGCTCGCTCAACGAAAGCGACGGCCGGCCCTTCTTCGGGTGGCTGAAGTGACTGAACCAGTCGAAGACGATGCGCTCCGGGACGAGAATGCCAAAGCGGCTGGGTGTGTAGGTGCTCTCTGCACGGACCATCGCGAGAGGTTCGGGAATAGCCGGGTGAGGAACAACCAGCTCCCACACTGAGCGCCACAACTGACCGGTCTGGGCATCGAGCCAGAGCCGGCCTCTGCTCAGGATCGCGGGCCTGCCAAACTCCTTCGGCACAGGCAGCGAGCGCCCGGCACCGGGAATCGGCGCCGTCTGCCGATAGTTCAGCACAACGACATCGTGTCCCGCGACCTGCTCGCGGCCACTCCACTCGACCTGAAACAGCTCGCGCCACTGCCTCGACACACCGTTCTGGTTGACGGTCCAGCCCTGCAAGTGACGGTCGAACTCGTACCGGAACGTCTCGCGGTTGATGGCCCGCAGCTCCTTCTCGAGCGAATCCGCCCTCGAGGCGTTGGTGAGCAGCTTCAGTGCCCGCTCTCCGCGCTTCTCCACAGCCTTGCCATCGACCGATCGAACGTCGCGGTATTCGGTCGTCCTCGCGCCGTCACGGGCCGAGTTGTAGACGAGGAGATCGGAGACGATGTGCCGTCTCTTCTCGACCTCGCCGGAGGCCCGATACACCTCGATGATCTTCGTTTCCTCGGCGACGAGATTCCGGAATGTCTTGTGGTACTCGTCGGCATTTGCGAAGTATCGAGTCACGAGTCGATCGGCGTCGATTCCATTCTGGACGACTCCAGATGCCTGTGCAGCCGCTTGCGGCCGCGCGTCGAGCGATTGAAGAGAGAGTGCGATGACGAGCCCTGCGGCAACGCCCGCAGCAGTCTTGCGACGCACTAGTCGCCGCGGAGCGCGATGATCGGATCGACGACCGTCGCGCGTCGCGCGGGCACGAACGACGCCACGAGACAGATGCTGACGAGCAGGAACGCGACCGCTGCGTACGTGAGCGGGTCGAAGGGGCTGACGCCGACCAGAAGCGTGCGCAGCATCCGGGCCAGCGCGCCGGCGAGCACGACGCCAATCGCGATGCCGATGACCGCCGTGCGGCCCCCGCGCACGAGCACGTCGCGAATGATGTCCGCGGCCCGCGCGCCGAGGGCCATGCGCACGCCGATCTCGTTCGTACGCTGGCTCACGTGGTAAGCAATCATCCCGTAGAGGCCGATCGAGGCCAGCAGCACGCCCATTCCGCCGAACATACTCGCGATGAACGCACCCAGCCGGAAGATGAAGAACGCGCTTCCATTGTCCAGGTGCACCGACATCGGACGGACGTCATAGATCGCCACGTCGCCGTCGACCTGACGAATGGTCTCTCGTACAACCGGTGCCAAATCCGGGAGAGCGCGTCGGCTTCGAACCAGCACCGTGGCCAGCGCAGGCACGTCCTGCCCAAGCGGCCTGAACACCGCTCCTCGAGGCGACTCCCAGACGTTCTGGTACTTCCCGTTGCCTACCACGCCCACGACGTCGCACACGACGCCGTCAACGGTGAGGCGGCGTCCTACGGCGCTTCGATTCGGCCACAACTGTCTGGCCAGCGTCTCGTTGACAATCACCACCGGTTCGCCTGAATCGTCGCGCCCGTCGAACGACCGTCCCTCGAGGAGCGGCACGCGGGCGGTGGCGAAGTACTCAGGGCCGATACCTGCCTCCGCCACCGTCGGCGGCCGCCAGTCAGGATCGGAGGGCCGGTCGTCGGGAGAGACCTCAGCGATCTCGCCGACGATTCCGAGTGGCGGAAACTGGATCCACGCTGCCTGTTCGACGCCCGGAAGCGAAGCCAGCCGATCGCGTACGGTTCGGTAGAAAGCCAGCTGCTGTGCGGAGTCGTAGCCTTCCAACCGAACCGATGCCAGCAGCAGACCGTCGGGATCGAAACCCAGGTCCACGTCTCGCGCGCGATCGAGGCTGCGGACGAAGAGACCGCCGCTGACGAGCAGCGTGAGCGAGAGAGCCACCTGCGCCACCACGAGCGCGTTCTGAAACCTGCTGGACGCTCCCGCCTTCGCTCCTGCGTGTAAGAAACCCCAGCTTCGGCGGGGCAAGCCCGTTGCGCCGCGGGCGCCGCTCTTGAGTCGCTCGGCGAGATCCACGCGGCAGCACGACAGCGCCGCCGCGAGTCCTGACACGACGCCCGCGCCGATCGCCATCGCGAGCGTCACCGCGAGCACCCGGAAATCGACGCTGAAGTCCGGGTCGATCGCCACGATCCCTGAGACTCCCGCGATCACGTCGTGGAGGACGCGCATCGCGAGCACCACGATCGGGACGGCGACAAGTGTGGCGAGCAGCGCCAGCACGACGGCTTCGGTGAGGAACTGCCGCACGAGCCGGCCGCGTCTGGCGCCAAGCGCGGCGCGCAGCGCCACCTCACGTCCACGACCGGCGGCGCGGGCCATCAGCAGGTTGGCCACGTTGGCGCTCGTGATCAGCAGCAGCACCGCCGCGAGCCCGGCCATCGCCGTCGCCGCGACACGAAGAAAGGGCCCGATCTCCGGAGTCGGACGAGTGTGCGTCTCTGGCACGACGCGAAGGGAGACGTCCTTGTGGGTCGAGGGATAGTCGCGCGCGAGTCCCGCGGCTTTGACATCGAGCGCAGCGCGTGCCTGCGCAAGCGACACACCTGGCTTCAACCGTCCAAGCACGGTGAATGTACGGACTGCGCGATCCTCCAGGATCGACGAAGGACCGAGCGCCGCTCGGAAAGTGTCGAACATCCATGCAGGTACATACCCCGCCACCCGAACCAGCGCCTCCGTGCCACGGAACGCAGGGGACGCCACGCCGATGATCGTGAACGGCCGGCCATTGATGCGCACGGATCGGCTGACGATGGAAGGGTCGCCGTCGAAGCGCGATTGCCAATAGGCATACGCAAGGACGAGCACCGGGGCGTCGCCGCGCGCGCGGCCTTCGTCCGGCTGAATCAGGCGTCCGGCTGCCGGCTGGACGCCAAGCATTGAAAAGTAGTTGTCGGTCACCATCTCGACAGTGATGCGCTCAGCGCCATCACCGGCGTTGAGCACGGCGGCCCGCGCCTGATAGCCAATCGCATCCGCCAGCACCGTGCTCTGCCCCCGGTAGTCCTGCAAGTCGCGGAACGAGAGTCCAAACGGGGATCCCGTGCCGTTGCTGATCGAGATCAACTGTTCGGGATGGTCCACCGACAGCGGCCGAAACATGACGGCGTTCACGATGGTGAACATCCCGGTCATCGCGCACATGCCGAAGGCCAGCGTCAGCACGGCCGAGGCCGTGAACACCGGCGCGCGCCGCAACGCCCGCAGCGCATAGCCGACGTCCTGCCGCAGGATCGCCACGTGCTCACGCGGTGCGGTGGTGACGATGTCGCGAATCGTGTCCAGCCAGAGCCTGATAAGGGTCATCGTGTTGCCCTCATCGCGGGCGTCGCGGCGCTGGGCCCGGAACGTCTGCTCCATGTCCCGGGCGTGATCGGTTCTGAAGTCGAAAGGGAACGCCCGCAACAGCGCCCGGAACAGCCGATCGGCACGTGACCCCGACCGTCGCGGCCCGGCGCTCATACCGACCTCGGGCGCGGCACGAGCTTCTTCTCCCGCGCCATCTCGACGATCGATTCGAGCCGATCGATCTCCGCCGCCGCGACCCTCCGGCCAAGCGGTGACAACCGGTAGTACCGGCGGCGCTCGTCGTCGAGCGCGATGTCCGGGCGTTCATCGGTTTCGGTGATCAGGCCGTCGGCTTCGGCGCGTCTGATGAGGGCGTAGAGCGTGCCGGCGCTCAGACGCACGGCGCCGTCGGTCCGGCGGGCGATCTCTTTCAGGATGGCGTAGCCATGCTTGTCGCCGTCGGCCAGCGCCACGAGGGTGTGGAGCATGGGCGTGGTGAGCGGCAGGAAGCCATCAACGGACCTGGCACGTGGGGGCATGGATACCTCGTCTGGCGGGTGTATGAGGTGCGAGACGTCAAACTATAGCGTCATACGCCATAGAGTCAACGGCGGTTCCATTTCGAGGGTGTGCCGCTTCCTGCTTGCTGAATGAGCCACCGGCGAGGTACAGTGAGACGTCCTTCCCTGCTTTCCTGAGCACCTGACATCGAGTCCGGTCAGCCCTCACCAAAGCCAGTGGGGTGCGTCTTCGACGTATCCCCGCACGAGGTGCCAGATGCTGACGTCCTACGCCTTTGCAGCCGCCACGGTGGGCTGGATGGTGCTCGTGTTCCTGTTCTTCGTGGCGCATGCACCGCAGAAGACGCTCGCGGAAGTCATTCGCGACGTCGAAGCGTCTCGATAGAGGGTTGTTCATGCGAAGACCCTCCGAACCCGACGAACCCGCCCGCAAGCCCGAGGCGTGCCCCTTCTGCCAGTCACGTGCTGTGGGAACGCTCGCCAAGGTCATCACCTCCGAGACGTACTGGCGGTGTCAGGCGTGCGGCGAGGTCTGGAATCCGGCCAGACTCGGACCGACACCTCCCGCTCGGAGGCCCTCGTCATGGTGAGAACAGCCACGCCCCTGTTGAAGCAGGAGATGCTGGCGGATCTCCGCGAGCTCATCGCCGCAATCGACCGGCGCGTCCCCTATCTCGAGCGCGATGGCGCGGGCCGCATCGCACAGGAAGCGGCCATTCTGAGACAGCAGGCCAACACCCTGATCACCGAGATCGAAGCGACGCTCGAACCGCCCGAAACGGTCGAGTAACGCGTCGGGCCGTCCTGGCCCTATCTCATTGACAAACACCTCCAGAAGGCGTTGAATGCCCGACAAATACACGTCGAGGTAGCCCTGTTGTCGTCTCGGAACGCACTCGGTCCTGAAGGAGGACTACCATGCGTGGAGCGTCGAAGGCCATCTGGATTCTGACGGCGGCAGTCCTGCTGCCGTCCCTTGCGTTTGCACAAGGAACCCTTACAGGCACCATCAGAGATCAGTCGGGCGGCGTGCTGCCGGGCGTGACCGTCGAGGCGTCCAGCCCCGCCCTCATCGAAAAGGTGCGCACGGCCGTCACCGATGGCGCGGGGCAGTACCGCATTACCGGTCTGAATCCCGGCACGTACTCGATGACGTTCAGGCTGTCCGGCTTCAACCTCGTCAGGCGGGAGGGCATCGAGATCAGCGGCACCGCAACGCTGACGATTCCAGTCGACATGCGTGTCGGCGCTCTCGAGGAGACGATCACGGTCACTGGCGAGTCACCCGTCGTCGACGTCCAGACCACCCAGCGCGAGACGGTGCTCAGCGCCGACGTCGTCGCGGCCATTCCGGGGAACCGCTCCGTCGGCACGTTGCTGAATGCCGTCCCGGGCCTGACCGTCAACGACGGCGCGCTCGCTGCGTCGCCAACGATGACCTTCTTCGCCGCGCGCGGCGGGCCAATCAACGAAGGGCGCATGGCGATCAACGGCATGACGATCGCGGCGCCGTTCAACGGTGGCGGCGTGTCGACGTACATCCTGGACTCGGTCAACGTCGACGAGGTCTCTGTGGCGGTCGCCGGCGGCCTCGGCGAGTCGGACATCGGCGGGCCGGTGATGAACCTCGTGCCACGTTCGGGCGGCAACCAGTTCCGCGGCCAGGCGTTCTTCAACAACGCCGGCGACTGGTCGCGGGGCAACAACCTGAACGACGAGCTTCGCGCCCCGGCGCCGGGACCCAACCTCCGCGAGACGCCCGGCATCATCAGCTCCTACGACGCGAGCGTGTCGTATGGCGGCCCGATCAAACGCGACCGGCTCTGGTTCTTCGGCAGCTATCGCAGCCTCAATACGACATCAGCGGTCCAGGGTGTCGTCGCCAATGCGAACGCGTTCAACGCCTCGCGCTGGGATTGGGCGCCAGACAGCAGCGTCACGTCGCGCCAGCTGCAGGGGCGCGAGACGTTCGTTGCGCGGTTCACTGCGCAGGTATCCCCCAAGCATCGCGTCACGTTCAACCAGGAGTACCAGCGCCGCTGCGAAGGGTCGCCCTTGAAGGTTGACACCGACGGCTGCAACACGCGCGAGGCCGGCTGGATCGCGGCAGGGACGGCGACCGTGTCGCCCGAGGCCAACCCAAATTATTTCGGGAATACCCCATATCACGTGACGCAGGCGATCTGGAGCGCGCCGATGACGAGCAAGCTGCTGCTCGAGGCCGGCTTCACCCGGTTCTCGTTCAAGGGCGGGACGACCGGCAGAGTACCGCCTGACGGGATCTTCGATCTGATCTCGGTGACCGAGCAGTCGACGACCGCAAATCCGGCGCTCGGATATGTCAACCCGGTGCCTCGCGCGAACTACGCGTATCGGGGGGTCCCGACCGCCAACCCCAACTACGCCAACCCGAACAACTGGCGCGCCTCGGCCTCGTATGTCACGGGCTCGCACGAGATGAAGGCCGGCTACCAGGGCGCCTACATCCGGGTCAACTGGTGGACCCTCGTGCCTGATTCGCAGGTGTCCTACCGGTTCAACCAGGGCGTGCCGAATCAGTTCACCTTCCGCCTGCCGGAGTGGCTCCAGTCGGACCGCACGTCAACGTCGGCGATGTACATCCAGGACCGGTGGACGCGCGGGCGTTTGACGCTGCAGGGCGCGCTGCGCTACGACCGCGCCTGGAGCTTCAGCCCGGCTGAGAACAACGGGACGACGCTGACGTCGAGGTTCAACGCGGCGCCGATCACATTCGAGCGTACGCCGGGCGTCGACGCGTTCAACGACATCACGCCGCGCTTCGGCGCGGCCTACGACGTCTTCGGCGACGGCAAGACGGCGCTGAAATTCAATCTGGGCCACTACCTCGACGCCGCGACGAATGACAGCGAGTACACGAGCAACAGTCCGGCGACCCGCATTGTTCGCACAGCCATGCGGAACTGGGGGGACACAAACGGCAACAAGGTCATCGACTGCGACATCATGAACTTTGCCCAGAACGGGGAGTGCGCGGCGTTGACCGGCGACGCACTGAATTTCGGGTCGGTGTCGAGCAACCTCACGCAGGTCAACCAGGCGACGCTCCGCGGCTGGGGTGTCCGTCAAAGCGACTGGCAGTGGGGCATCACCGTGCAGCAGCAGGTAATCCCGCGCGTGTCGGCGGAGGTCGCCTACAACCGCCGCTGGTTCAAAGGGGCCAAGGTGACTGACGACAGGCTTCGCGGGCCCGAGGACTACCAGCAATTCACGATCGCAGCGCCGCAAGATCCGCGGCTGCCTGGCGGCGGTGGCTATCCGATCGCGCTGTCGATGGTGACGGCCGCGGCCGCCGCTCGCGGGACGCAGAACTACGTCACATTCGAAACCGACTTCGGCTCCGAGCGCACGCAATACTGGCACGGCATCGATTTCACGCTGAACGCGCGTCTCCGTCAGGGCCTGACGCTGCAGGTCGGGACGCAGACCGGCCGGTCGACTGAGGACGCCTGCGCGATCGCCCGGACGATGGACGGGACGATCGCGCCCGCAACACCGAACACGGCCGCGACCTTGTCGAACCTGGGCACGATAAAGGATCTTCGCAACTGTCGCGACGCCGATCCGTTCCAGACGACCGTCCGCGGACTGGCGTCGTACACGGTGCCGAAGATCGACGTGCTCGTCAGCGGTACGGTGCGCTCGCAGCCGCCGCTCGAGCGCGTCGCGACCTGGCAGGTGCCGAACGCGGTGATCCTGGGCATCGTCGGACGGCTGCCGCCGGGCGGTCTCGCCACTGGCAACACGAGCTTCGCCATCCTGGACAACGACCATCGGCTGTATGCCGGCAACCGGCGGACGCAGATCGACATGCGATTCGCGAAGATCCTCCGATTCGCCTCGAGGCGCGTGGATGTGGGTGTGGACCTTGGCAACCTGCTGAACACCAATTACGCGACGACGTTCGAGAACACGTATCAGTACAGCGCCGGCAATACGGCAGGGGGCGGCACGTGGAACAACCCGACCGCCATCTACACGCCGCGGTTCGTCCGCTGGAACCTGACGGTCGACTTCTAATTTGGGCTTTGGGCTTTGGGACATCGAGCGAATGCGCTGGATTCCCGGCTAGTCCTCCGAAATCGACCTCCGTCTTGGAGATGTTTTGGAGACGGATGTGGGAACGTTCAAGCGCGCAAAGCCTTTAGCAGAGAGGCCCTGACGGCCGCAGGTACTTCGATGGCGACGAAGCGGTCGGCAGAGAACAGATAATCCTCGCCGCTTTCGTCGATGACTCGAAGATCACCATCCTGCTCGGCGTCCTCATCGGGGAGAACGGCGTAGATCTTGTTGCGCTCGAGTGATGCCTCGTACCCCTTGTTACGGACGCACACCGCGAACTTGCTTCGCGGGGCAGCCGACCTACGGGATCTCGTCGAGGTACTTCTTGCGCTTGAACTCTTTCTTGCCGATGCCATGCGCTTCATACCAGTGCAGTTCAGCCAGTCGAATCCGGCCGTTTCGTAACCGTATTCGAGCGTTCCCCTTCATCTTCCTCCAGTAGCCCTTCCCATACAACCGTCGCAGCCGCGGAAGATCACGGATTCGGCGCCCCGTCGCAATCGTCTCGATGTCGGTGAGATCGCCGACAAACTCGAAGTCCACTGAGTCAGGATTCTAGCGGTTCCTACCTGAAGCCTTGAGTAATCCCGGCTACAGCCCGCGGCCGCCGGTCGAAGTGTCGATCGAGCGCACGATGAGCGAAGCGCATCGATGAAGGGGCAACTGGCTGTTACCCATGTTCCCGGTTAACTCTGTCTTGGAACGGGATATCGTCGTCTTCCAGGTCCGCGACAGTGACTCCGAACTCCTCGATCGTCATCTCACTCAAACCGAAGCGTTACTTGATCGTCATCCGGGGGATCGTCCCGTCCAGCATCGCCGCCTGCCAGGCGAACGTCGCCATGACGATGGCCGACTGCTTCAGCGCGTCCTCGGTCATCCGCTCGGGGTAGTCGGCGTTGGTATGGCGCGTGCGTTCGTCGTAGGCGTTGAAGTCCTTGATGACGTTGAAGCCGGGCAATCCCGCTTCATTGAACGGCACGTGATCGGTGGAGCCGATGCCCTCGATGATGTTCCGCGTCGCGCCCAGATCCCGCAGCGGCGCGAGCCACCGATCGAAGATCGTCTTCGCGGCGGTATTCCCTCCCATATAGAAGCCCAGCGTCTTGCCGCTTCCGGGATCGTCGTTCAGATAGACCGCCAGTCGGTCTCGTGCCGCCAGCGTGTTGAAGTGTTGCGCGACGTAGGCACGGGCGCCGAGCAGTCCCTGTTCTTCGCCGCTCCACAGCGCCACTCGGATGGTGCGCCGCGGCCGTTCGCCGAGCGCGCCGACGATGCGCATCGCCTCCATGACGGCGATGGCGCCATCCGCGTTGTCGGTGGCGCCGCTTGCGGTGTGCCATGAGTCGAGGTGTGCGCCAAGCAGCACGATCTCGTCGCGCAGCGTCGGATCCTGTCCTGCGATCTCGGCGATGACGTTGTAGCTGTTGCGGTCCTCCTCGAAGTAGCGTGTTCGCAACTCCGCGCGCAGCGACACCGGACGTCCCTGAGCGGCCAGACGGGCGAGCACGTTGTACTGTTCACCGGCGACCACGATCGACGGCACGGCGTCGGAGGGAGTCGCACGATTCCCGGTCACACCGACCGTGCCGTCGCGGTACGCACTCGGGCGCAATGCAACAGCAGCGCCCGCCCGCCGGAGGAGTGTCATCAGTTCGCTGGCCGGGGTCGTGCTCCGCGCTTGGGCCAGCGCCGGGTTCCCCGTCACCACCAGGCGCTCGTCGAGACCGGGCTGCGGCCGGTCGCGAACGACGAATTCCGTCTGCGGAAGGTGGGTCAGGACGATGGCGCCGCGAAGTTGCGCGGCCATCGCCTGAATCTGCGGCGCAGTCTTGTCGCCGACATACACGGCCCGTCCGCTCACCGCGCCGACGGTTGGCGGGGACCATGCCTCGGCGTAGGCAATGAGCGGAACGTAGCGCGGTTCGGTCATTTCCACCGCCACGTGTTCGACCTGCCAGCCCCGGCCGAATTCGTACGGCTCGAGGTGCGAATCGGCGAGCCCCCATTCCGCGAACCGATCGCGCGCCCAGCGGGCGGCCTCCATGTGCGCGGGTGATCCGGTCAGCCGCGCGCCGATCTCGTCGGTGAGCGTGCGATACAACGCGAGCGCGCGGGAGCGCTGCAGACCTTCGGTTCTGATGCGCGCCACCGGGCCGGCGGCATCGGGTTGCTGGCCGGAGGTCAGCGCCGCGCCGAGCAGCACCGCGATGATGGCAACGCAAACACGACGATGCATGAGCACCCTCCAGTCAGGGCCAGCCGAAGGCCTTCGCTCCGAGCGTCGGCGAGCCCCGCCGTAGCCTTGGCGGAGGCGGGTGAGCCAAGCCGGAGAGAGTCTATCGAAAATGTCGAAAGGAATTACGAGGGCGGGCTGGCGTCATCTCCGCCAGCCGGAGAGATGTCCGATTGCAGCCTGAAGTGCCTGCTCAGGGTTCGCCGGTCCTCTCGCCTACCAGGAGCGCTCGCCCCGTGACACGCAGTCCAAGGGCGAATCCTTCCGCCGCAGAAAACGTGCGTTGGCTGGTCAGCACATACGTGGGAGTCTCGGGAAACCGTGGCCCCGGGACGGAATCGAGCGTCCAGTCCTCGATCGGTGCTTGATCGCTCCTCGCTTGTCGACTCGGCAACCGCGTACGTCTCGCATAGAAATATGTGGACAGGTGGCGGACCTGCTCGCGATTGCCGCCAGCGCATTGGCGCAGATCGAGGACGAGTCCAGCAACACCCCTGACCTTCTCCATAGCCGCATCAAACTCCGCCGTGCCTCCGACAAAGTGGCGGATCTCGACGTACCCGATGTTGCCCGGAAGCACCTCGGCTCTGCTGATCATCGGCCCTCCCACAGCTGCGAATTGCAGGCGAGCGGCCGCGCCGTCTCGATACCAGATCCACAGGTGGCGGTCGTGCGTCTCGCCCTGAAGCAGGTCGGTGACCGCGGCCGCGAAAGCCTCGGGGTGGCTCAACGCGTCGAACTCACCGCGATCGAGTTTGCCCTGAAGAACTTCGGCGACACCCCTGGCGACAGGCTCGTACAGATATCGTTCGCTCAACAGGGATGAAACGCTCTTGACGATGTCCCGCCGTTGCTGCGCATCGATTCGCGGTGCGGCACCGGACACCTGAAGCGCAGCAGGCTCGCAATGACCACGAGCAGTTGACCCATCGGTCCCTCTCCCAGGAGTGCGGCCGCGCACGGGCAGCCGTCGTGGGTCTTAGACCGGGATCGATGCGAAAGGGTTGCCGTTACCGCCGAGACTTCCACGCTGCTTGCAGAGTCTGCTGATCAGGCAGCATGGCACGCACGTCCGTCATGACAACATCCGCTCGAGACAGTGCATCTCCGCTCAGGCTCGTTCGATAGCCCTCGCTCACGAAGGTGTCCCACTCGTCAAAGCGTGTATACAACCGAATCGGCCAATCTCGAAGGCAGACCTGTGCGAAGTACGGAAGTTTTGGCAGCGTCGAGGGGCCGCAGCCGAGAACCCAATTCTCCCCAATGTGAACCAGTGTCCCGTAGCCCTCACGCCACGCATCCAAAGCTTGGTCGTGGTAAGCCCGCGCGAGTTCCTCCCGGTCTGGCCAAATCTCGAGGCACGAAAGATGTAGAGGCGCATCGCAGAACGCAAAGAGTCGGTGATCGGGCCGAAAAGCGCAGCCAGATGTCGCGGTGTACGGACGCGAGAGAGGTTCCCCGCAAATGGCGCACCGTGAGTTGGCCGAAATCAATGCCACGGTCTTCTTTCGCCCGCCTCGAAGGTCCGCCCAACGTCTGCCGCTCACCTGCGGCACAAGCGAGTCACGATACCACCAAGCGCGAGGGGCAGGCGCAAGCGGGCGCCGGTGCCGTCAGGTGCAAGCGGGTTGTCAGGCCGCTCGCCACTATCGAATGTCCATGGGTGCGCTAGCCGTCAGCATCGTATCGGGGCATCCCAAGAATGGATGGCAGTGGCTTGGATCGATAATCTGGACGTCAACCTCGAGGCTGGCAGGCCCCAACACGATACCGGGCACATTCGTGGTTTCGTTCCACTCGAAGTACGCGCCGGGGGCAAGCCGAAAGCGCTGTTGGCAGCCAGGGCGATCGACGACGTGCGCCGAGACGCCAATTGGTTCATTGCCGTCTGTATCGTTGTCGGGGACGATCCGGACATTTCGCGACAGACCGAGGCACGCGTCCATGGAGCGGCGTCCTGAGTTGTGCACACGAAATCGGAGCGGGGTCTCCTCACCGACGACCACAGTGGACGGGATCACCAGCGACAAGGTAAGAGCTTCGCGAAACTGTGAAAGAACTCGACGGGCTTGCTCCGAGCGCGCCGCACACCCCGAACTGCAGATTGCTATGAATGCCAGTGCAAAGGCAGCAACCGATCGCATCGATACCTGTCGGGCCTAACGCATGCCGCTCACCTGCGGCACGCGTGACTCACGATACCACCGCGCACGAGGGGCCTGGCAGGAAGGGACGCAAGAGATCACGAGTCCAGGAGTTTCTATTCCAAGAGAAACATCTCCTGGCCTCCTGACCTGCTGAAAGAGCTCACGCTTTGTTTGGCCCACCGTCGCGCTTGCGCTACGGTGGGCAACCTTCGCCTGCATTCATGAGCGAAGGTTGGCGGGGTGGACGGGACTCGAACCCGCGGCCTCCGGCGTGACAGGCCGGCGTTCTAACCAACTGAACTACCACCCCAAATCGGTCTCCGTCACCGATCGACGATGACGACCGTTCTTGCCTTGCTTCAACGCTCGCGCGGTAACATGAGCAGCGAAGCGGGCCTGCCCCGCCGAAGCCTCCTCACGCTACAGTGAGGCGAAGGCGGGCGGTTAGCTCAGTGGTAGAGCACCGGCTTTACACGCCGGCTGTCGCAGGTTCGAACCCTGCACCGCCCACCATCCAGCCCCGTGCGACAGGCACAAAGAAGGAATTATATCGGCAGCAGAACTTTCAAGGCAAGGAGGCCAAACCCGATGGTGAGGCCCGCGATGGCGCGATACTCGCGATTTCGCATCGCACGCGCGAGGCTGAAACGCCGCGCCATCGGCTCGGCCTCCGACCGCTGGTAGCGATCGTACGTGTCGCCAAACGCTCGGCGCAGAAAGGCTTCTTCCGTCCGCACCGCCGCGGTGATCGTTGACCCCATGTAGACCGCCGCGAGCACGCCGACGGGGACGCTGCGTGCGGCAATCACCACTCCCAGCGCGAGGACGGACGAGCCCACGTACAGCGGATGCGACGTCCAACGATACGGCCCGGACCGGGTGACCTCGCGGCTCTTCTCCAAGTGCCCCGCAGCCCACACGCGAATCGCTTCGCCGGCGAGCGCGACGATCAGACCGGCGCGCCACGAGTCCCACGTCGGCCGGGACAGGATCAACGTGACGAGCGTCGCGACAAAGCCAAGCGGGACCCGCTTTCGGGCCAGCCAACCGGCAACGCCACTGCCGTGGAGCGCGGGCTTCAGCCGGTGCGGGCTCGCGTCACTCATCGCGCCGCCACCCGTCGCTCAATGGCGGCCATCACCTCGTCGACGCTGATGTCGTCGATACAGGACTGGCTCCGGCGGCACTGCCGCTCGTAGTGACACGCGCAACGATCGAAGCGCGAGATCGAGATGTCCGACGCCGCCCATGGTCCGTTGCGCTCGGCGCTCGTCGGACCAAAGAGCGCCACGATCGGTGTTCCCACAGCCGCACCGATGTGCAGCGGTCCAGTATCTCCGGACACCATCAGGCTCGCGCCCTTCGCGATTGCCACGATGTCGGTAATGCTGGTCGGCGGCAGCAGTTCCGCAGCACCGCGAGACGCGGCAACGACCGCGGCGGCCATCGACTCCTCGCCCGGCCCCCATAACACCGCCGACCGCAGTCCGCGTCGCTCGGCCAGCGCCGCCGCCAGCGCCCCGAATCGATCGGGCGGCCAGCGCTTGTTCGGCCACGCAGCGCCGGGGTTGATGACCACGTAGCGCGGCCCCATCTGTTCTCGCACGGCCGCAGCCGCGCGCGACGCTGGTATCGAGATCGGAAACACCACGTCCGCGTCCTGCACGCCCAGTGCCCGCATCAGCGCGAGCCCCTTGTGAATCACGTGTGGACGATCGCCGACGTCGGGCGTCTCCGAATAGAAGACGCCGGCCAGCGGCTCGCGAAGGTGGGCGCGAGGAAACCCGAGCGTGCGTCGCGCCCCGGCGGCCCTCGCCAGCAGCGCCGACTTGAGCAGACCCTGCAGATCCGCCGCCGCCTCGTAGTGCACCCGCCGCAGATCTCGAACGGCCTTCAACAGACCGGACCAGCTGGCGCGGGGATCGAGCGGAATGCAGTGGTCGATTCCGGCCACCAGCGTCAGCAGCTCGAGGTATTGCGGATCGACGATCCAGTCGATGCGGGCCGCCGGATGCCGCCGCCGCAATGCAGCCACGGCCGGAATCGCATGGATGACGTCACCCAGGGACCCGAGGCGCACGATCAGGAATCGCGGCTGCGGGTCGTTCACGATTCGGGCGATGCGATCCGCGCCAGGAGGTCGCGCGTGGAGTGGTCCTTGGGATCACCGACGATCGCGATCCGGCCGCCGTAGGCGATGACGGTCTCCCGCTCGGGGACCGAGTCAACGGTGTAATCGGTGCCCTTGCAGTGGACGTCCGGATGCAGCGCCTCGAGCAGTGGCGCAACGGTCGGCTCGGGAAAAATGACGACGAAGTCCACGCAGCGGAGCGCGGCGACGAGCTCCGCCCGATGCTCGGCGGCCAGGATCGGCCTGCCCTCTCCCTTCAACACCCGCACCGAGTCATCGTCGTTGATCGCGACGACGAGGACGTCGCCTTCGCGCGCGGCGGATTCGAGATAGCGGACGTGGCCGACGTGCAGGATGTCGAAGCAGCCGTTGGCAAACGCGACGGTGCGGCCGGCCTCGCGTGCGTCGCGGACCCGAGCGACGAGCGCATCGCGGCTGAGCACCTCACCCACGGGTGCGTCTCTTGGCAGTGGGCCGCCTGAAGGCGGCCCCTACGTTGCGCTTGGCGTGGGGGCCGCCTTCCTTCTTGCCGTGGGGGCCGCCTTCAGGCGGCCCGGGCGCATCAGATCGAATTGCGCTGCGCAGTTCGTCGGCCGACACGGTCGCCGTGCCGCGCTTCATCACGACGAGCCCGCCGGCGTAATTGGCGAGCCTCGCTGCGGCCTCGAAGGTGGCGCCGGACGCCAGGGCCAGCGTCATCGTCGCCATGACGGTGTCGCCGGCGCCGGTCACATCAGCGATTTCGTCGGAGCCGAAGATCGGAATGTGCACCGTCGGCACCTTCGGCACGAACAGGGCCATGCCCCGGCCGCCCCGTGTGATGAGCACCGCCTGCATGCCCGTGCGCTCGAGGACGGCGCGACCAGCGCGCTCGAGCAGCGGCAGGCTGTCGTTGATGCGCACGCCGAGGGCCTGTTCCACTTCCGATTCGTTTGGGGTACACGCCGTCAGGCCACGGTAGTCGAGCAGCCGGTAGCGTGAGTCGATCAGCACCGGAATCGGGCGGCCTTCCCGGTGGAGAGCGGTCCTGATCTTCGACACCAGCCCGGTGGTCACGAGCCCGGAACCATAGTCGGACACCAGCACGGCATCCGCTTCGAGCGCCGCCTCCAGAGCGTAGCGGTCGAACGAGGCCCGGGCGGTCCGATCGAACGAGTCGCCGACGGCGCGGTCGATCCGCACGACCTGCTGTTTGGCGGAGTGGATCCCTCCGGCGAGGATGCGCGTCTTGACCGCAGTGCTCCGGCCGGCGGCCCGAACCAGGCCGCGCTGGTGCACGCGCTTGTGGAGCGCCGCCCCCAGTCGTCGCCCGGGCTCGTCGCGTCCGACCACACCGACGAGAATCGCCTGGCCGCCGAGCGCCGCGACGTTGTTGGCGGCGTTGCCGCCGGCGCCCGGCACCACCTCGGTCGAGTCGTATTCGAGAATGAGGACCGGCGCCTCGCGCGATACCCGCGCCACTCGCCCGTACACGAACTCGTCGGCCACCACGTCACCGATGACGGCAACCGTCCGGCTTCCCAGCGCGCCTACGAGCGAGAGGAGCTGCGCAGAATCCACCCGACTGCCTCCATCAAATTGTTGAGGATAGCATCCGCACGCAGCCCGTCGGGCGGCGTGCCGGCCTCGTCCGCGCCATGACCCGAGCGGACCAGCACCGCACCGGTGCCGGCCGCGCGTCCGCAGGCCACGTCGAGCCACCGGTCCCCCACCATCACCGATCGAGCGGGATCGAGATCCATTTCACGGCAGGCCTGTTCGATCATCCCCGGTCCGGGCTTGCGGCACCGGCACGTCTGCCGGTAGCGCTCGACGGTCGCGTCGGGATAGTGCGGACAGAAGTAATAGCGGTCGATCCCTCCGCCGGACGGAGCGAGGCGGGCGTCGAGCGCGCGGTGCACATCGTGGAGAAACGGCTCGTCGATCATCCCGCGCGCGATTGCCGACTGGTTGGTGATGACGACTGTCGCGTAGCCGGCGCGTTTCAGCAGCCGAAGTGCGTCGCCGGTCCACGGGAACACCTTCAACCGGTCGAGGCGATCGAGGTAGCCGTGCTCCTCGATGATCGTGCCGTCGCGATCGAGAAAGACCGCTGGGCGACTCATAACTCGGGACTCGGGATCCGGGACTCGGGATCCGGGACCCGGGACTCGGGACTCGGGACCCGGGACTCGGGACTCGACATCAAGTCACTCACACACGCAAAGACGCGTTCCGGCAAGAGACCCTTCATGCATCGATGGTCGATCGGACACTCTCGCAGCATACAGGGCCGGCACCAGACCTCGTGCATGAGCACCTCCGCGCGGCCACCGGCACGAGGCAACGGCGCCGTCTCGTACTCGCGCGTCGGCCCGAAGAGCGCCGCCACCGGCACACCCACCGCGCTCGCCACGTGCATCGCACCGGAGTCGTTCGACACGAACGCTCGTGAAGCGACCATCACGCCGGCGAGGGTCTCGAGCGTGGTGGCACCCGCCAGATCGATGACCTGGGCACGCGCGCTATCAGGCACCAGCGCCCGAATCCAGCTCGTGGTCTCGGCGTCAGCGGCGCTCCCCACCAGCACGCACTGAGCGTCCTCGGCCTGCACCAGCGAGGTCACGAGGCGCGCGTAGTGACCGGGCAGCCACCGTTTGGCCGTGCCGTACGCCGCGCCGGGGGCAATCGACACCAGTGGGCGCACGCCGTCCCAACCGCGGGCGACAAGGAGCGCGCGAGCCTCTTCGCTCGCCTCACGTGGAACGACGAGGGCGGGCTCCCGCGGACCCGTCGCGATCCCTAGCTCTCGCACCAGATGCTGGTAGTACTCCGCCTGATGCACGCTGCGCTTCGGTGTCGCCACGGCCCGGGACAGGAGCGGCCGTCGCAGATCGGTGGCGTATCCCCATCGTTCCGGCAGGCCGGCGCGCCTGGTCGTCCATGCCGCGGAGAACGCGTTCGGCAGAAGCAGCGCGATGTCCGCCTGCATACTCCGCAGCCTGGCGAGATCTTCGTGCAGCGCGCGGCGGCGGAACAGCTGACCTCGCCAGCCAAGCACAACGACTTCGTCCACCATCGGCGTCAGACGAAAGACCCCAGCCACCGTACCGCGCGCGGCCACGATCAGCCGCGCATCCGGATAGGCGCGTCTGAGATCGGCGATCGCTGGCAATGCCATCACGGCATCGCCCAGCCAGTTGGGCGACATGACGAGCACACGACGAACGCGCTCGGGCGTCATGACGTCATTCGTACGTTCCGGCGCCGTCGGTGCCATTGGCTTCGTCGGCCAGCGCAGGATCGCGATCGCGCCACCGCCGATGCATCCACAGCCAGAGCTCCGGATCGCGGCGCACGTACATCTCGAGGACGTCGGTGCAGCGCTGCGTGAACTCGCGCACGGCGTCGGGTGAATCCTCGCGCGGCGGCGGCACCGGCCGCTCGTACACGAAGCGGTAACGGCCGCGCGGCAGCGGCAGCGCGAACACCGGGATCACGGGAGCGCCCGTGCGGATGGCCAACGCCGCGAGCGCGGAGGTGGTGGCCGCGGGTCGATGGAAGAAATCCACATACACCGCGTCCGACGTGTGCAGGTGCTGATCGATCAGGAGCGCCACGCCCCGGTTGGCGGCCAGCTCGCGCATCACTTTGCGGATCGCGCCCTGCCGGTAGATCACGCTGTTGCCGGTGCGCGTGCGTATCCGCTCGAGCATCGCATGCAGATACGGATTGTCCAAAGGACGCGCGAGCACCGATACCGGCCGCACCCGCAGCGGCTGCGCGATCGCCTGCATCTCCCAGTAGCCGAAGTGGCCGGTGAAGAAGAGCACGCCACGGCCCTGCTGATACGCCTGGATCACGCGGTCTTCGCCCTCGCTCTCGATGCGCGCGAGCATCTGTGCGTTGGACAAGGTGCCGAACTTGATCAGCTCCAGCAGCAGACGGCCGAAGTGCACGAACATCGCGCGGGCGATCGTCCGCCGCTCCGGCTCCGACCGCGCCGGAAACGCCTGCGCCAGGTTCGTCAGCGCGATCCGCCGGTGAAACCCGTCGAGGAAGTACACGGCGCGTCCCAGTGCACCGCCACACGCGCGCGCCACTGGCATCGGCAACAGGCTCACGAATCCCGACACCGTCCGAGCGAGCCCAAGCTCCAGCCGGTATCTCACGGCCGGCATCGAAGCCCGTTCCGAAGCCACTCCCTGAACTCGTCCTCGGGCTCGATCACGACCTGCATCGGCAGGACGGCCCACCGTGGCCGCTCCCCTACCCTCACCGCATCCTTCTCCGTCGTCACGACCAGGTCTGCGCGCACGTGACTCACCACGTCCTGAACGCTGGCCAGATCCCGCGGTGTGAACCAATGGTGATCGGGAAACGAGATCTCGCGCGCCACGTCCCAGCCCTGATCGCGCAGCGCGGAGAAGAAGCGCTCGGGCCTCGCGATTCCCGCCACGGCCACAACGCGCGTGCCGTTGCCAGCGATCGGTGCTGCGTCGCCGTGGTGCAGTGGTCTGAGCGGCGCGAACCGGCTGACCAGCGTGAACGATCGCGCCACGCCGAGCGCCTCGGAAACACGCGCGGCGTCCTGACGTGTACCGGACACGAGCACAGCATCCGCCGAGCGCGCCGCATCGAGGCCTTCGCGAAGTCGTCCGGACGGCAGCACGCGCTCGGTGAGATCGGATGGTGACACCAGCAACACGTCAATCGTTCTCGCCAGCGTCAGATGCTGAAAGCCATCGTCCAGGAGGATTACGGTGCAGTCGAAGCGACGCTCGGCTATCCGGCCGGCCAGATACCGATCCGGCGACACCAGCACCGGGACTCCAGGGAGCGCGCGCGCGAGCATCAGTGGCTCGTCGCCCGAGCGCTCCACCGGCTCGAGCACGCGGTCCCGATCGCTGACGACAACCACGCCATCGGCCGGCTGGCGTCGCGCGTACCCGCGACTGAGCACCGCCGGTTTCTCGCCCATCTCGCGGAGCATGCGTGCAAGCGCAGCGACAACCGGCGTTTTGCCGCTGCCGCCAACCACCAGATTGCCGACGCTGATGACGGGGCAATCGAGGACGTGCCGGGCGTGCGGATGTCGCTCGTACCAGGAGCGCCGCAGACGGGCCACCCGGCCGTAGACGGCGCTGAGAGCGTTCAATGGATCACGCGGAACGGGCGGACCACGCCGGGACGCGACCCACCGCGCGGTGGAATCAGCTCGGCCAGCACTTTCAGCGTCTTGTCCTTGGCGCCTCGATTCGCGTCCACGAGTGCCCGGGCCGCGGCGCCGAGCTTGGCGCGGCGCACCGGATCGGCCATCAGGCTGACGACGGCATCTTCCAGCTCGCGATCGGTGCGCACCTGAACGGCCGCGTCGTTGGCGAGGAAGGTGCCGGCGATCTCCGCGAAGTTGTCCATGTGCGGGCCAAAGATGATCGGCCTGCCGTGCACCGCGGGCTCGAGGATGTTGTGGCCTCCGGCGGGCACAAGGCTGCCGCCCACGAACACCGCCGTGGCGATCTGATAGAGCTGCGCGAGCTCGCCGATCGTATCGAGGATGACCGCGTCGACGCGTGGCTCGGAATCGATCGGCAGATCGCTGCGGCGCGCGGTGGACAGTCCTTCCCGCTGGCAGAGGCGCTCGACGTCAGCGAACCGCTCAGGATGGCGCGCGGCGAGAATCAGCAGCGCATTGCCCCCCGCCGGCGTGGCACGCACGCGATTGAACGCGCTGATGACCGCGTCTTCCTCGCCTTTCGACGTGCTCCCGGCCACGAGCACGAGCCGGTTGCGCGACATGCGGAAGAACCGCAACACGCGCTCGCGTCCGCGGCCCGGCGCGGTCGACGGGTCGAGTGAATCGAACTTGAGGCTTCCGGTCACGGTGATGCGCGCCGTGTCCGCGCCGAGCCTGGCCAGCCGCCGCCCGGTCTCCTCGCTTTGCACGCAAAAGCGATCGATGTCCCACAGCACTCGCCGCATGAAGGGCCGGACGATGCGGTAGCGGGGAAACGAGCGAGGCGAGATGCGGCCGTTGACGAGCGCCGTCCGGATCTTGCGGCGTTGGCACTCGCGCAGCAGGTTCGGCCAGATCTCGGTTTCGACCATGAGGAAGAGGCGCGGCTTCACGAGATTCAGCGTGCGCCGTACGATGAACGTGAAGTCGAACGGGAAGTAGAAGACGGCGTCCGCATCCGACACGCTCCGCGCCAGCCGCTGGCCGGAGAGCGTGGTGGTCGAGAGGAATACACGGAGCTCGGGATACCGCGTCTTGAGCCCGGCGACGATCGGCCGCGCCGCGAGCACCTCGCCAACCGACACCGCGTGCACCCAGATCGACTCCTCGGCGTCGAGATTGAACGACACCGGCAGGTATCCGAGCCGCTGGCCGAGGCTGCCGACGTACTTGTTGTGCCGCAGCGCCTGATAGACGAAGTAGGGCGCGAGCACGACGAGCGCAAGCAGGGTCGCGATGCTGTAGAGGAGGTACACGCTAAATCGTGGGGAATGTGGGCCTTACAATCATGGCAGTATAGCTGCGCAATTGACCCTGTTCAAGGCGCGTCACTACAATCGAGGTTCGGCGTGCAGGATCCGGGACTCGGGATCCGGGACTCGGGATTCGCAACGCATGGAGGACAGACGATGGCCGTTCGAGTGGGGATCAACGGGTTCGGGCGAATCGGACGCAATATCATGCGCGCCGCCATGGGCACGAAGGACATCGACTTCGTGGCCGTCAACGACCTCACCAATGCCGCGACACTCGCCCACCTGCTGAAATACGACTCGGTTCTCGGAAACCTGCATGGCAGCGTCAAAGCCAGCGCCGAGGGCATCACTGTGGACGGGGACGAGTTCAAAGTCCTGTCGGTGAAGGACCCCGCTCAGCTTCCCTGGAAGGACCTGGGCGTCGAGGTCGTCTTCGAGTGCACCGGACTCTTCACGAGCCGGGACGGCGCTGCGAAGCACATCGCCGCCGGAGCGAAGAAGGTCATCATCACTGCCCCGGCCAAGGGACCCGACGTCACCATCGTCCTTGGTGTGAACGACGACAAGTACGAACCGGCAAAACACCACATCATCTCGAACGCGTCGTGCACGACCAACTGTCTCGCGCCGCTGGCCAAGGTGGTCCACGAGCGGTTCGGCATCCGCAAGGGGTGGATGACGACGATCCACTCATATACGAACGACCAGAACCTGCTCGACCTGCCGCACAAGGATCTGCGCCGCGCGCGCGCCGCGGCACTGTCGATGATCCCGACCACGACCGGCGCCGCGTCGGCCGTGGGCGAAGTGCTGCCGGAGCTCAAGGGCAAGCTGGACGGCTTCGCCATGCGGGTGCCCACGCCGAACGTCTCGGTGGTGGACCTCAACGCGATCCTCGACAAGAAGACGACGGGCGAAGAGGTCAACGCGGCGCTGCGCGAGGCCGCGGCCGGTCCGCTCAAGGGACTGCTGGCCGTGTCCGATGAGGAGCTCGTCTCGATCGACTTCAAAGGCAACCCCTACTCGTCCATCGTCGATGCGGCGTACACCAAGGTCATGGACGGAGACTTCCTCAAGGTCCTCTCCTGGTACGACAACGAGTGGGGCTATTCGAATCGCTGCGTCGATCTGCTGCGGAAGCTGGTGGCGCGAGGCCTGTAGGTGGCCACCCGCACGATTCGCGATCTCAATCTCAAGGACCGCCGCGTCTTCGTGCGCGTGGACTTCAACGTCCCGCTCAAGAAGGGCGTGATCGGCGACGACACACGGATTCGCGAATCGCTGCCGACGGTCGAGTTCGCGCTGAAGGCCGGCGCCAAGTGCGTGATCCTCGCCTCGCATCTCGGGCGGCCGAAGGGCCAACCGAATCCCGAGATGAGCCTGCGGCCGGTGGCGGCCAGAGCGAGCGAGCTGCTCGGACGGGAGGTCGCATTCGCAGAGGACTGCATCGGGCCCGCCGCCGAACAGGTTGTTGCCGGTGCGCCGCGCGGCGGCATCGTCCTGCTCGAGAATCTGCGCTTTCATCCCGAGGAAGAGAAGAACGACGCCAGCTTCGCGAAGGGTCTGGCGGCATTGACCGATGTCTACGTGAACGACGCGTTCGGCGCCGCGCACCGTGCGCATGCATCGGTCGAGGCGATTGTCCGCCTCATCCCCGAGTCGGGCGCCGGGCTGCTCATGGAGAAGGAGCTGAAATACCTGGGCACCGCGCTCGGCCATCCGGAGCGGCCGTTCGTGGCCGTGCTCGGCGGCGCCAAGGTCTCCGACAAGATCGAGGTCATTCAGAATCTCATCCCGCGCGTTGACCGCCTGATCATCGGCGGCGCCATGGCGTACACGTTCTTCAAGGCGACGGGCAAGCCCGTCGGCAAGTCTCTCGTGGAAGAAGACAAGCTGGACGAGGCGCGGGCGATCATCGCCAACGCCTCCGCGCGCGGCCTGCGGCTGCTGCTGCCCAGCGACCACGTGGTTGCGCCGAAGCTCGAGGCGGGCGCACCATCAGAGACGATGAGCGTGGACGACCCGGCGATTGGCGACCGGATGGGCCTGGACATCGGTCCGGCGACGATTGCCGCCTACGCGGCCGCGCTGCGCGACGCGAAGACCGTGGTGTGGAACGGGCCCATGGGCGTGTTCGAGATCGACGCCTTCGCGCGTGGCACGATGGCCGTGGCAGAGGCCGTCGCCGAGGTGAAGGGCACGACGATCATCGGCGGCGGTGACTCGATCGCGGCGATCAAGAAGGCTGGTGTGGCCGACCGCGTGACGCACATCTCGACAGGCGGCGGGGCGTCGCTCGAGTTCCTGGGCGGCAGAACGCTGCCGGGAGTAGCGGTGCTGCCGCAGGCATGAGATCGGAAATGCAAAATTCAAAATGCAAAATTCAAAACGTGGACAGTCTGCATTCTTTTGCATTTTGCATTTCGCATTTTGAATTACACCAACCATGAGAACTCCATTCATCTGCGGCAACTGGAAGATGTACAAGACGGTCGCCGACACCGTGAAGTACGTCAAAGAGTTCCGCAGCCTGGTCAAGGACGTCGCCGACGTAGAGATCGTCATTGCGCCGACGTACACCTCGCTCCACGCCGCCGCCGAAGCCGCGCGCAACAGCAACGTGGTGATTGCGGCCCAGGATCTGTACTGGGAGCGCGAGGGTGCGTTCACCGGCGAGGTCAGCGCGCCGATGCTTCGCGAAGCCGGGGCCGAGTACGTCATCGTCGGCCACTCCGAGCGGCGCACGCTCTTTGGCGAGACCGACGACACGGTGAACCGCAAGGCCGTGGCGGCGTTCGCGGCCGGGCTCACGCCGATTGTGTGCATCGGCGAGACGCTGGACCAGCGCGAGCGCGGGGAAACGTTCGACGTCCTCGATCGCCAGATCAAGACCGGGCTCGACCACCTGACCTCCGAGCAGATGGCGTTGCTGGTGATCGCCTACGAGCCGGTGTGGGCGATCGGCACGGGGCGGAACGCCACGCCCGCGCAGGCCGCGGAGGCGCACGGGCACATCAGGCAGCGGCTGGGGCAATGGTTCGGGGGTGATGCGGCCCAGCACTGCCACGTGATCTACGGCGGCAGCGTCAAGCCCGAGAACATCAAGGATCTGGCGGTTCAGAGCGACGTCGATGGTGCGCTGGTGGGCGGCGCCAGCCTCGATGTCCGCGGGTTTTTCGAGATCGTGACGCGGAGCCGGCCCGCGGCTGTATAATCAGCGTTTGCTCCATCCGTTTGGGATGGGCCAGACGAATTCCAATGCTGTATTACTTCCTCGCGACGCTTTACGTGCTGACCTGCATGGTCCTGATGCTGGTGATCCTCCTCCAGCAGGGCAAGGGCGGGGACATCGCCAACGCCTTCGGAGGCGGCTCGAGCCAGGCAGCCTTCGGCGCGCGGAGCGGCGCCACCGTGCTGTCGCGTGCGACGACGGTCTGCGCCGTGCTCTTCGTCGTCGGCGCGCTGGTGCTGGGCATCGTGGGCCAACGCGGACCCGGGTCAGTGATCGGCGGCCGTGCGCCGCAGGCTCCGGCGCAGCAAACGCCGTTGACGCCGGCACCGGCCGCGCCCGCTCCGACCCCCGCGGCACCGGCACCGGCTAAGTAGCGCCGGGTCTTTAGACCCGGCGAGGAGCGACTTCGTAGAGGCGGGTCTTTAGACCCGCCAACCTCACCCTCCACGCGGAAGTGGCGGAATTGGCAGACGCACCAGCTTGAGGGGCTGGCGGTAGCAATATCGTGGGGGGTCGAGTCCCCCCTTCCGCACCAACCTTCGCTCGCGTGAAATGCGAGCGAGCTTCGGTTGGCGAGCCAACCTTCATGCGAAGGTTGTCCACCGTAGCTTTAGCGGAGGTGGACCTGTCTGGTCCCTTCGCTCACGCGAGCCAAACGTAGCGTGAGCTACGGTTGGCTAGCCACGCGAAGGTTGTCCACTGTCTTGTTCGCCGTAGCTTCAGCGAAGGCGGAAGCGCGCAGCGCGAAGGTGGACGTCGATCGATATCGACGCGGGTTGTTCGCACAACCTGGCTCACGAATCGGCGTGAGCTTCGCGGCACCGGAGATCAACTCGCCGCTTTCACCTCGAGGATGATGCCGTTATCGTCGGTGAACCGAACGACGTCGGGCTCGTCCGCTGATGGAAGCACGCGTACCTTCAACTCGCGCAGCCGTGCGTCGAGCGCACTGCGGTCGAACGGTGCAACCGTGATCGCATAGTGAGCGATCGTGGGCGCCTGGCCTGGCGCCGCCTCTTCGAGACCAAGACGGGTGTTGCGTGCCAGCTGAAACCAGACGCGCCCGTTGGCGTCGCGTGGCCGTTCGGCCGCGGTACCGTACACCATCCGGTAGTACGGCAGCGACTTCTCGAGACTGCTGACGCGCAGCAGCACGTGATCGACACCGCGCGGCGCGAGCAGTCCGTCGCGTTCGGTCGGGAGCGGCGATGGGACAGCCGCGGTGACCAGACCTGCGGGCGGTTGGAACAGCTGCAGTTCGAGACGATCAGGATCGGGCCACATGCCCGTGGGCCCCGCGGCGGCGACACCGAAGCCGGCACCCTGCAGCGCGCTCGCCATGCCCGCCCGGTCGTAGACCGTGGCCAGCACGCAATAGTGACCAATCGCCGGCTGCCGCTGACCCGCGGCGCCGATGGCGATGTAGCCGACCTGTCGATCGGCGGGCAGATCGCCGAGCAACACGAAGTAACGCACCGTGTCGCGCACGGGCTGCTGATGCAGCGCGAACGTGAAGATCCGCGAATAGAATCGCGCCGAGGCCGCCGGGTCGGGCACGATGATGTCGAGATGCTCCAGGCCCAGGTTGTCGAGCGGAAGCGCCTTGGTGGCCGTGCCTTGCGCGACCACCCCAACCCCGATTGCGGCGGCCATGACCGTTGCGAGAACCGCGTGTTTCATCCCTGCCTCCAGGACACCTTCACCGTGTTTTCTGTTCGCGTGATGCCACCGTGAACTCACCGAGCGGCGGCGGTGTCACCCGCTGCTCGCTCGGCTTCCTCAACTGGGGAATCCAGTCGTATGGGACGCGATACGCCCGATACACGGCATTCGACGGATTCGGGCCAGCGCCGGCAAACAGCGGAAACATGTACTCCCAGACGATGGCGCCTTCTGTGGTGACCTCGAAGAGCCGGCCGCCGGCGCCGGCGGTGATGAGCGTGTTGCCGTTCGGCAGACGCTGCGCGCCGCTGATGTTGGTGCTGAAGAAGCGCGGATTCGCATAGGACCAGACGAGCTCGAGCGTCACCGGATTGATCTCGAGCACGCGCGAGGTCGCACGGGCAAATGCGCCGACACCGTCAGGTGCGATCGGCGTGTTGAAGCCGTAGCCGCTCGAACCGCCGTTGTCGAAGACCAGCAGGTTCCCGGCGCCCGGCAATCCCTTCGGGATCAGATGCGCGTGATGCTGGCCGATGATCTGCCGAATCGCACGCAGTTCCTTCGACGCGCTGAAGTCCGGACCGAGCTGCCAGACGATCCTGCCGTCGCGCCCGACAATCGCCAGCAGGCTGGCTTCGCGGCTGCTGATGATGACGTGGTTCGGCGCGAAGCGCCTGTCGCCCTTGTCGAACCACTGATTCGGTCCGAGATAGGTCGCCGAGTTGATGTGCAGCCAGTCGAAGCTGCCGCGCGCCTTGTTGAAGCTGCGCGCGGCCTTGATGGCGGCTCGCGCATCAGGTGCGAACCTGAGCTCGTCGATGTGGTCACTGGCCACCCACTCCCAGACGATCTCGCCCGTTGACGACACTTCAATGAGACGATCGTCGCCGAGCATCACGTCGGCAACCGTCGGTTGCATCCGATCGGTATGCGTGAGGATGAGCGTGTTGCCGCTGTTCACGTTCGGTGTGTTCCCGGGCGAGTAATAACCCGCCGGAAAGCTCTCCAGCTGCCAGTCGTGGTGCTGACGCGCTGACCACACCATGCCGCCCTCGCGCGTGGCGATCTGCTCGCCGCGCGAGAACTGCCAGAGGTCCTTCCCGGCGAAGTCGCGGCGGATCAGCTCGAGCGATTCCTGATACGGCGGGCGCGCGCCGCGTGCCGCCATGACGATCCCCCCTGGCAGGACGCGTGCCGGACCGCCCGCGGAGTTGTTGAAGTCCTCCCAGCGCTTGACCACGGTGCCGTTCATGTCGATGACCAGCACCGCCGGTGTGCCGAGTGGTGAGAGCACGGTGAATCCGTTCCACGATCGATCCGGGTCGTAGATGGTCGTGCCGGTGGGATAGACGGTCTGAGCTGCCGGGCTCGAGACCAGCCCGCACAGCGCGAGGACGGCGGCACAGGCGGACAGGCGTCGTGTCATGGAGTGTGATCCTGCTGTTCTCGCGAAGGCTATTACACCCGATCCCGCCCGCCGGTCAAAAATCAGGCAAGATATGCCGCCCCAGCGCCGCCGCCCCTCGTACGGCCGTAGACTCGGTGTCGGGAGCGATGACATGACACGTTGGGCCATCTGGACGTTGGCGGCTGCCGCGCTGGCGATGACGGTATCGGTACAGTCGCTCGCGCAGACAAACCGCGAATCGACCTGGAGCGCACGCACGCCGTGGGGCGACCCGGATCTGCAGGGCGAGTGGACAACGGAAGGTGAATACGGCGTGCCGCTCGAGCGGGCGGCCCAGTTCGGCACGCGACAGTTCCTCACCGACGCGGAATACGCCAAGCGGATGGACGATGTCAAAGTCCGCGATGAGCGCGACCTCGCCAGGGTCGATGTTCTCTCAGGAAAGGTGGACGGCCCGAATGCGCCAATCCCCCACTGGCGCGAATACAACACGTCCTCGCGGCGCACCTCGCTGATCGTCGATCCACCCGATGGGCGTCTCCCGCCGCGCACCGCACAGGCCCGGCCGGTTCCCGTCCAGCGGTGCGGCAGCCTACAGCGCGGCGAGCCGTGCGACACCTACGAGGATTACGGCCTCGGCGTCCGCTGCATCGTGCACGGCGGCGGCTTTCCCGATGCCATGTTCCCCGCCGTCTACAACGCCAACATGCGCATCCTGCAGAGCGCGGGCGTGGTGGCCATCACCTACGAGCTCATTCACGACACGCGGATCATTCCGATCGGGGTCGCTCCTCGCCAGGACAGGTTGTCCGAGACCATCCGGATGTACATGGGCAACGCGCGCGGGCACTGGGAGGGAACGACGCTGGTGGTTGAAACCACCAACCTGAAGGCGAACACCCGCGGGTCATCGCCTTCGTTGCGTCTGATCGAGCGGTTCAGGCGTACCGGCACGGACTCGATGGATTATCAGGTCACGTTCATCGATCCGGCGACGTGGACGGCGCCGTGGACCGCCGCGCTGGACATGAAGGGGCGGCCCGATGATGCGGGCGTGTTCGAGTATGCGTGCCACGAGGGGAACTACGGCCTGGAGCACATGCTGCGGACGTCGCGGCTCTACGATCGCTGACCTTGCGCTCAGGGCTCCGGGCTGAACGGAGGGTTCCGTGCGGATTTCTCCCTTCCAGCGGATCACGATCCCGCGAAATCGTCAGAATTCGGCTGCGGGGTCCTCTTGGCCAATTTTACTTAACGTCCATAATAATTTACCTTAAACCATATAAGGTATATATAAATGGACGTTATATGCGCACCAGTCGAGCCTCGATAGCCCTTCCCCTGCCTGTCCGGCGTGCCGTGCGCAAGCTCGGTGGAGACATCCGCTATGCGCGGCTGCGACGGCGCATACCTGTCGCGGTCGCGGCGGAGCGCGCTTCGATCAGTCGCATGACGCTCAACAAGGTTGAAAAGGGCGATCCGGGAGTGGCGCTCGGGATTTACGCGACGGTGCTGTTCGTCCTTGGCCTGGCGGATCGGCTCGGTGAACTTGCCGATGCGAAGAATGACCCCACCGGCCTTCAACTCGAGGAAGAGCACCTGCCGAAACGTATCCGGGGCTCGCACAAAAAGACAACCCGAGAGGATGAGTGATGGACCGCGAGGTTCTTGTCTACGTCGACCTCGCCGGCGTCCCCCACTTGGTAGGACGTCTGTGGGCGCGTGTGCGCAAGAACAAGGAAGGCGCGGCGTTCGAGTACGACCGCAGCTGGCTGGAACATGACGCGCGGTTCTCTCTCGAGCCGGCGCTCAAACTCGGTCCCGGACCGTTTCACACGACCGACGCGGCGATGTTCGGCGCGATCGGCGATTCGGCGCCGGACCGTTGGGGACGCACGCTCATGCGCCGCATGGAGCGGCGGCGCGCGGAACGCGACAAGCAGACACCGCGCACGTTGCAGGAAATCGACTATCTCCTGCTCGTGGACGATGAGGCGCGGCAGGGCGCCCTCCGTTTTGCCGAACAGGCGGGCGGCCCCTTCCTGCGGGAGGAAGGCGAAAAGCGCACCCCGCCGCTCATCGAGTTGCCGCGGTTGCTGTCGGCGGCCGAGCGCGTCGTCGAGGACACGGACACGGACGAAGACCTGCGCCTGCTGTTTGCGCCGGGCTCTTCCCTGGGCGGCGCGCGACCTAAAGCGTCGGTGCGCGACAAGGACGGCCGTCTCGCGATCGCAAAATTCCCGCGCCGCGATGACGACTACAACGCCGTCGTGTGGGAATCAGTGTCGCTGACGCTCGCGCGCAGGGCCGGCATACCCGTGCCGGAAGGCCGTCTCGAAACGGTCGGCGATCAGCCGGTGCTGCTGCTGCTGCGCTTTGACCGCGACGGCGGCAACCGCATTCCGTTCCTGTCGTCCATGAGCATGCTCGGCGCCAGGGACAACGAGACGCGCAGCTATCTCGAAATTGTCGACGCCCTCAGGCAGCACGGAGCCGCACCGAAGGAAGACATTCGCGCGCTCTGGCGGCGGCTGGTCTTCAACATCCTGATTTCCAACACCGACGACCATCTGCGCAATCACGGTTTTCTGTACGTGGGCCCGGCGGGCTGGCGGCTGTCCCCCGCCTATGACCTCAACCCTGTGCCGGTCGACGTCAAGCCGCGGATCCTTTCAACGGCCATCAACGAAGACGACAACACCGCGTCTCTGGCACTCGCATTGGAGGTTGCCGGATACTTCGAGCTCGACGACGCTGCGGCGCGAGAGATCGCCGCGGAGGTCGGAACGGCTGTTTCTGAATGGCGGGCCGAGGCAGGCCGGCACGGTCTTGCGAAGTCTGAGCTGGACCGTATGGCGTCCGCGTTCGAGCATGAGGATCTCGAGCGCGCGCGCGCGGCGATGAAGACCTGAGCTCGCGCGCTATCTCGCAACTCCCGTCTTGAATATGCCGTCGACATCGCCGTCGTCCATCCTCACAATCATCAGCTTCCCGTATTTCGCGTATCATGATTTTGTCTTTGATGGCGCGGAATTCGAGACCGCACCACTCCTTGCGCTGATAATCCGCGCACGCGAAGCGGCGTAGCCGCGAAGACGGACGTCCCTCCCAACCTTCGCTCGCCAGAACAAGCGAGCGAGCTTCGGTTGGCAAGCCAACCGTTCAAGCGAAGGTTGTCCCGCCGTAGCGTGCAGCGAAGGCCGACAAATCGCCGCGCCTCGATGAGCTGCAATTTTGCACGGGGTGTAGCGCAAGTCTTACAGCAAGAAATCAAACAGGTTCGCGATCGGCATCTCGAGCAGAAAGCGGAGCCGCTGCGTCAGCGGCGAATCCCCGAGGAGAGCCGAGCGCCGCACGATCGTGCCGCGCTCGATGACCCGGCCAGACAGAGCCTCCCGGGCGGCAATACTCCTGAGCACCTCGGCCGCGAGCGCCTGTTGTCCGCGGCACACGAACATGAGCTCGGCATTCAGGTTCGCGGAGCGGGGATCCATGTTGTAGGTGCCGAGCAGCGTGGTATGGCCGTCGATCACGCCGCGCTTGGAATGCACGCCCCAGCGCCCGCTGCCGCCGCCGATGTCGGTACTTTGCCCGGGCGAGGGCTTTCCGCTGTATGCAGAGAGCGAGAGACCGGTTTCGGCCAGTGAGCCGAGCCACGGATAGAGCGCGGCCACGGCGTAGGAGGCGTCGGTGGAGGCGAGGCTGTTGGTGAGCACGCGCACGTGCACGCCCTTCAGGTGCAGGGCCTCGAGCACGGCATATCCGCCGCTCTTGATCACGAAGTAGGGCGATTCCACCACGGCTTCACTCTTCGCGCGGCCGAGCTCCTCCACGAGGGCGTTGAAGACCTTCCGGCTCGCCTCTCCATGGTTCGGAAAATCAGTGACGAAGCGGAGATCGCGGCATTCGTGGGCCTTGTGGGAGTGACGGTACTCCTCGCCCGCGGCGCGCAGCTTCTCGAGCATGACGAGGTCGCGCTCGTTCGGCAGCACGAACTTCTCGGCCTCGGCGTTCCGGCTCGGTTCCAGCGCGGGGTCGGTGGAGAGGTGCGAATTCCAGTAGACATCGAAGCTCTCGAGCACCGTCTTCACGATCGGGCCGGAGACCTCGAGGTCGGAGTCGAGAAAGTTGTAGTGGTCGGAGAGGTCGAAATAGTCGTTGGCGATGTTGCGGCCGCCGGTGAGCACGGTTTCGCCATCGATGATCAGGAGCTTGCGGTGCGAGCGGTGCTGGATGCTGACCAGCCGGTAGCGAGCGCTCGTGTTGTAGTAGCGGACCGTCACCCCCGCTTCGCCGAGCACCCGGGCGTAGGCCGGCTTGAGCGCGAACACAGGTGCCGAAAAGTCAACCAGGATCCGCACCCGGACGCCTTCCCTGGCCCTCTTCATCAGCGCCTGCGTGAGAATGCGGGCAGCTTCATCGACGTCGTAGATGAAGAACTCGAGTGCAATCGATTGCTTCGCTGATTCAATGAGCTCAAGGCGGCGGTGGAAGGAGGCGGCGCCTTGATCGAAGTGCGTCAGCGTGTGCGGCGCAGTTGAATGCGCATCGAGGCTCTCCTCGACCTTGGGATTCTCGCGCACGATCCATTCGAGAGCCGTAAGACCGATCGCCAGGAGGAAGTAGACGGCGAGGATGACGCCGACGACGCCGAGGGCGATCTTCTTCAAGATCCTCATCGCGTAATAGTTTCTCAATGCGTCATCGCGTAGAGAAGGACGTTGACCCCCAGGGCATAGCCGTCGCACGGAGGTGCGCCTCTGCCGATTCGGCGCCGCGCTCGGATGTCGTCCGTCCACCGACGGAACGCCAGAAGCCAATCCCGGTGACTTGCGGAACCTTCTTCACGTCGAGCATCGAGTGGAAGATCGGATCGCTGAGCGGGACGTCTTCGATCCTGTACTCGGCAGACGGCATGGCCCGGGCAAGCTCTCGCGACCACTGGGCCCAGGCGGCCTCGCCCCAGAAGTCATCGACCCACAGAAAGCCCCCCTTCTCCAGGTAGAGCCGCAGCCCCTCCACCTCCGCCTGGGACAGCCCGATGGTGCCGACGTCCGAGGCCATCAGGTATGGGCATTCGAAGAGCGCAGGGTCGGTGAGCCGAACAAGCCACACATGGGGAGGACCGGTCTCAGGCCGGCTGACGCGCGTCTTCGTCAGCTCTGACAGCCGGATCAAGAGATTGCGCTGCGCCCATGGATAGTCGGTGCGCCAGCCGGAGCCGTTTGCCTCACGGCGCACGCTCGTGTAGAGCATGTGGCATCCGGCCACGTTCCGATCCGGCCACTGTGGCGGTGGTAGTTCGGCCGGATCACCCTGTTCGCCGCGCAGCATACCGAGGCCGTCGAAGCCATCCCGCGGGAACTGCGCGTACGAATAGCCGGCTGAAACGATCAGCAGGGCCATCAGCAGGCGGCCCACTTTTCGAAAACGTCTTCCGGCTACCACCTGAGGTAGAACTACTTGCAGCGGTTGCCTGGCGCCCCTCTGCGCCACTTGCGATGACAACCCTCACACGACGCGTTCAACGTCTCAGAAAGCTCGATCATCTTGCTCTGATCTTTGGCTTGGGCCGCCTTGTAAGACTTCATGCTCTCGTCACGAAGCTGCTGCACGAAGATCGCCCAGGCCGGGTCCTTCGTCGGAACGGGCGCGCCGTTGGAGCAGCTTCGCCCTGGGATCGACAACAGGTTGGCGGACTCGGCGAGCGCCAGCGCCGCGTTCGCGACCGCCTGCCAGCCGCCAAATGTGCTCGTGAGAGGGTCGGTTGACATCGAAGGGTCATGGCCGGGGATAAGCTTCACCTCGCCAGGATCGTCGGCTTGGGCGGAGAACACCACGTTGGCGGCGGGATACAAGACGCCGCGCATCAGTTGGTTCAAATCGGCGTGAATCTGCGGGGCCGCATCCGTTGACGGCGTCTGCGCCATCAGCGACAACCCACACACCGCCAGCATGAGCGATAGCGTCAGTACCGTCCTGTGCATGCGACTAGATTAGATGGGGAGCCTCGTCTGGGCAATGACGTTCGGGGCCGGAGCCTGCCTGCGGCTAGGATCGTCGGGGACTTTGCGCTACAGTGCGGCTTTTCCAGCTCGCCATCCAACAAGGGAAGGACGATCATGGCGCGACTTACCAGACGGGGATTCGTCAAGGCCTCGGGCGCACTCGCCGCAGCACCGGCGCTCACGGCGCTCTCGCTGCGGGCTCAAGGGCAGGCGCCGGACACGGGGAACCTGCGCGTGGAGAAGGACATCGTGTTCGGTAAGGGTGGGACCAAGGACCTGACGCTCGATGTCTATCGACCGCCCGCAGGCGTGACCGCGAAGCGCGTGGCCATCGTGCACCTCTTCGGCGGTGGCTTCTTCGTCGGCAACAAGAACGCCGGGTACATCATCAACGATGTCAAAGCGCTTGGCGCGAGAGGCTACACGAACATCTCCGCGAACTACCGGCTCCAGAGCGAGGACTTGTGGCCGGCCCAGATTCAGGACACGAAAGCCGCGATCCGGTGGACTCGCGCGAACGCCGACCGCCTCGGCGTGGACGCCAACCGGATCGTGGTCGCCGGCTACTCGGCCGGCGGGATGCTGTCGCTCATGGCCGCAGCCACGAACGGGCGCAAGGAGTTCGAGGGCGATGGCGGCAACGCGGGCGTGAGCTCGGACGTCAACGCCTCCATCGGTGTGTATCCGCTGGCCAGTGCGCAGATCGCGACGGGGCTGTTCCCGCAGGGGCAGGCGACACCCGAGAACATCGCGGCCGCGTCACCCACGTCGTATATCACCAAGAATTTCGCGCCGACGATCTTCATTCATGGCACCGACGACGGTACGGTTCCGGTGCAGTCGAGCATCGACTTCTACACCAAGCTTCACGCCCTCGGCGTACCGTCCACGCTGACGCTGATCCAGGGCGCCGATCACGCGTTCGACAACACGGCGTTCGACGCGATCGAAGTGATGGCCCAGTCGATCGACCTCTTCCTCGACCGGTTGATCGTCAATCCAAAGCCCTATCCAAAGTTCGGCGCCGGTGGTGGTGGTGGCCGCGGAGGTCGTGGCGGCGCAGCACCGGTGGGACGCTAGGGGGTGGGTCCGCGGCGCCGGACGAAATTGCCGGCGACACCGCAGTCCTCTGTGCACGGCGGCGGCGGCACGTACGTGTCCTTGATCTTCCTGCGGTACTCCGGATACAGCGTGTCGCGATAGCCCAGCACGGCTTCGCGAGGCAGGTTGTACAGCTTCATGAACTCGTCGAGAAACGGGTTCTCGTTCGGCGCAAAGTGCGGCACACCGTCACCGGGTTCGCGTCCCTCGTAGCCGGGGACGCATGGGTCGCGGACATCGACCGGCGTCTTCGACACTCGGAAGCCCTTCGAGATGATCTCGGGTTCCACCAGGTAGACAGGATCGCGCGCCACCATCAGCACCGTCAGCACGTCGCCGTGGCGGAAGAATCGCCAGTCGATCGTCGCCTGATCGCTGAGCGGCACACCTGTTTTTCGGATGAAGCCCGCCTGCATATGCGTTGTGCGCGCAGCCAGCGCCCCGCCCTCCCACCGGCCGGTGGTGAAACCCGCCTGAGTGTGAAGCGCGTGCTCGGACGGACGCGGCCGACCGTCCATCCATATGGTCATGCCCATCCAGTCTTCCCACGCATCAATCGTGTAGGACACGACGCGGTTCGTTGTGGAGTCTGACTGACGCGAGATGCGCAGACCGAAGGGACCGAGCACCGCATAGGACGCGCCCCAGCCCTGACACTGGCGCTCGATCATCGACTTCTGCGACTCGTCATAAGAGAGTGCCCGCGTCCGGCCTTCGTCGGTCAGTGCCAGCCCGAGATAGTCCACCGGCACCGAATCGTTCTGCACGTCCTCCGTCGCTATCGGGCCCCACGAGCCGGTGAATTCGAATTCACTTGGGAGCACCGACGGACCGGACTGGGCGAAGGCCGCGCACGTACCGAGCACGACCATCAGCAGCCCGACTACGGACCTACGGACTACCAGGTCGATGAGCATGGTGTGGGACTCCACTTGGAACCGTCCGGCTCCTTCTTGAAGTGCGGGCTCACGACATACGGCGCGTTCAGGTACACAGGGTCCTGGACGAGGGTGTTGACGAGGAGCAGCTCACCGCCGTCGGGAAGCGGCGCGATGTCGAAGGACTCCGACACCGTGGCGCGCTCGCCGTAGGGCACACCGTTCTTGCGCAGGTAGCCGGCGCGCAGATTCGCGGTGACGACGCGCAGGCTGCCGCCGCGGTCGGGCGCGGGCACACGCTCCCAGCGTGCGGCCGACTCGCCCTGCCAGCTGGGACGCGCCCGTGAAGACGAGCCGCGCGCGGTGAACCGCAGGAGCCGCGTCTGCATCCCCGCGTCAGTGTCGATGCGCAGCGTGTCGGGGTCCTGCCACGTGATGTGCAGCCGGCCGGGTACGGTCATGATGGCGCCCGCCCCATACGACTTGCACTGATTGCCCGCGCGGCTGTCCGCAACGGGATCCCAGGCGTTGATGATCGGCACGGCCGCCGGCGACACAGGAATGCGACGGTATTCCCCTTTGGGGGGCGTCACCATTCGATAGCGCCAGTTCTCGGTGACATAGGAGACCCAGTACCCGGTCAGATCGATCGGCGCCGTCGCGCGCGCCGACGTGGACGAGGCACCTTGCGCGTGAACGGAAGCTGGCGCACCGAAGGCGTTGAGCACGAGCACCAGCAACGCGATCGCGATGAGCGAGCGCCTCACGGTTTCTCCTTCATGAGGCTTCGATACACCGCTTCGACGAACGTGTCCCTCGTCCACTCACCACCTTCGTTGCCGTAGCGCCCCGCATAACCTAGCGTCGGGTTCGCGGCCTTCACTTGTTCGAGCGATCGCCCGGCGTCGATGAGGTCGCGAACGCGGTCGCGGATGAGGGTCACCATGTCGCGGTATTCGATCACGTCGAAGTGATCGTAGAGCCGGCCATGGCCGGGAATCACGATCGTGCCTGCCTCGCGGGACACGATCGGCACCGACGGCACGGCGAGCTCGGCCAGGCGATTCAACGCCGCGATCTCGCCGTTGATACTGCCGCCGCGCTCGACGTCGATCACCGGAAACTGGCGCGTGTCGATCACGTCGCCGGCGACGACGACATCCGATCGACGGAAGAAGGCAAACGCGTCGCTGTCGGTGTGCGCCGCCGGCTGATGCAGCACCTCGATGGCCTGGTTGTTCAAGTACAAGTACTTGCGCGCGTAGTGAAAGGATTCGGTCGGCAGCCCGCCAGGCGAGCCCGGCGGCGCCGATCCGGCCGCCCTTGTCATATGCCGCAGGACGCCTTCGGCCGCGAGAATCGCCGCAGCCGATCTCAAGGGGTCCGGCCGTGGCCCGGCGACGCGTGTGCCTGGATAGTACGTGTCGCCTGATTTCGAGAGGACGTCGTTGCCGCCAACATGGTCGGCGTCGGGCCCGGTGTCGATAACGTAGCGAATGGGCAGCGATGTGATCCGCTTGATCGCCGCGACGACGGCCGGAGCGTTGGCGGCCGACCCGGCGTCCACCACCACGACGCCATCCTCGCCCACCTGGACGCCGATGTTTCCTCCGGCGCCGGCGATCATGAAGAAGTCGGGCCGTACCTCCAGTACCTCGAGGAGGCCAGGCGATGTGGAGCCCGAGGCCTGATCCGCCAGCGCGCCATTGCGCTCAACAGCCGCACCGCGATGAGCGAAGAAGAGCGCCGCACACACGGCCACGGCGGCGGCGAGCGAAACCCGACGCGCTCGATTTGATGGTGCGAGCGTCACGGCTCTATACTTGATCAACGTCGCTCCTCACACACTCCTTCCTCACACACTTCCCTCTGGATAATGCATGGACTCTGATTTCGGACTGTTGTGGATCCCGATCGGTTTTCTACTGATCTTCGCCTGCGTCGCCGCACTCTTCCTGACTGTCGCCGCATAAGTACTCTCTTCAGCGTTGGCCCTCGCGCCATCGGCCAATCGCGTCCCGTAACTCGCTGTTTCAGATGGAGTTGTCAAGGGAGGTTGCCGTGACCTCCCGTGTCATCGCCCCGATCGACAATCGTGAGCGGGGATTCACCTTTCGTGTCCCCTCCCGCAGTCGCTCTCGTAAACGGTCATCCTCGTCCAGGTAAGCCTTCCTCCATCGGCGCCCCACGCCGCGCTGTCATAGTCGGGTGGCAGCTGCGGCCGTTCTGGCGCTCAATGTGAGCTATCTCGCGGCGTACATCTGAACCGGCGAGTCCAGACGGACGCGCAGGACTGATCCCTGTGGCAAACGCACTTCCTTGCCCTCGGTTGCCGCGAGCGTTCCGGCCCCACCGATCGCCACTCCGACGAGGGCCCCCTTGACTCCGCCCAGCAGGCCACCGATGAGTGCGCCCGCGCCGGCACCGGCACCCACGCGGCCGACCTCACCTTTCATCCCGCTGCCGTGAATCGCCTCGGTCACCGTGCCGCGAATCGGCTGTGCCTGGCCGTTCACCGTCACCTGGTCAAAGCTCACCGTCATCCGCGCGGTGCGATTCGTCCGAGTGGCCGGGTCGACTGCGGTGACGACACCACGCACGACGGAGCCAGCTGGAATCGCGAGGCGGCCGCCTACGTGAACGTCAGCGAGAGTCGTGGCTTCGAACCGATCTTCCACCATCGCCTTGCCCGAGTCGAGGCTGTCCGTCAAGCGCACGTCCATCTCGGTGCCGACGGGAACCTCGAGAACGCTCTGGACTGGCGAAGCCTGCGCGGCCGTTCGTGACGCCGCCGGCCTCGTGGATGTCGTCGCGACAGGCCGGGCCTCGGCCCGCAAGTCCTCGAGTCGATCGCGAAGGTCGGCGTACTCACGTCGTTGAACGTCGCCTTCCTTGCGCTGCTTGACCTTGAGATAGACGATTTCTTCCTGGAGTTCGTCCAGTCGCAGGTGCAGCCGCTCGGCGCGCGGCGTGTCGCGCTGGTTGAGCGCCGTCAGATCACGTTCGACGAGATACGCGGTATCGCGAAGGCGCTCGATTTCCGCAGCATCATTCACCGCGCCTCGCTGCGCAGCTACCGGCACCGTCAACCCGACCATCAACACCGCAACGACGACCTGCAGACGATTCATGCCACCCCTCCTGTATCCACCCCCAGTGCAAACACACTGCCGGATTCGAGGGATCGGTAAGTGCCGCAGTGTCTCCGGTTAGGATGCATGGACCTCTTCGCGTCGCGTCAGCAATGACAAATGTCGCCGCTCGATCACGCTTTGGGGTTGGGTCTCTGTGGGGCGCGAGTGCCTACCTGGGTCCGCGCCGCCGGACGAAGTTTGCCCGGCGACGCCGCAGATCACTACGCGGGTTCGACCCGCAGCAGCGCGCCCTCGTCCTCGTCGGTCAGCAGATAGAGCAATCCATCCGGACCTTGACGCACTTCGCGAATGCGCTGCCGCAGCTCGTTGAGCATCGATTCGCGGCGGATCTCCTCTGTCCTGGCGTTGAACACGATCCGCTCCAGGTGGCCGGTGCCGGGGATCCCGCCCACGCGCATGCTGCCGACGAAGACGTTGCCCTTCCACGCCGGAAAGCGGTCGCCCGTGTAGATCTCCATGCCAGCCGCCGCAATCTGCGGCAGCCAGGCGACCAGCGGCGACTCCATCCCCTCTCGCGTCGGATGCTCGGAGATCCGCGGCCCGGGATAGTCGCGCCCGAAGCTGACGACCGGCCATCCGTAGTTGCGCCCTGGCAGGATGATGTTGATCTCGTCGCCGCCGTTTGGACCGTTCTCGTTGTTCCACAGCACTCCCGTCTGCGGATGAACGATCAGCGCCAGAGTATTGCGGTGCCCGAGGGTGTAGATCTCCGGCCGATAGCCGGCGCGATTCGCGAACGGATTGTCCGGAGGAACGGAGCCATCGTCGCGAAGGCGCAGGATCTTGCCGCGCAGGCTCGCAGGGTCCTGCGCGACTTTGGCGATATTGCCGCCAGTCGAGAAATACACCATGCCGTCGCGCCCGAAGGCGACGCGGCCGTTGAGTCCCCCGTTGCCTTCATAGGCATCGGGCACCAGGAGATCCTTCACATCGGTCAGTGCGTGCCCTTCGAGACGTCCTCGCGCCAGTGACGGCGTTCCTTTCCCGTTCTCGACCGGCTTCGTGTAGGTGATATAGACCAGCCGGTTCTCGGCAAATCGCGGATGGATCGCGACGTCCATCAGCCCGCCGTTGCCGTCGGTCCTCACGCGCGGCACGCCGGCGATCGGCTTCGGGTCGAGCACGCCGTTGCGCACGATGCGCAGCTGGCCAGACCGCTCCGGGATCAACATCGAGCCATCAGGGAGGAACGCGATGCTCCACGGATGCGAGAGGCCCCTCGCCACGACGCTCACGCGGATCTTGTGCTGCTCGGCGGTGTCGAACACAAACGGTCCGGCACCCAGCGGAGGCACCGGCACGCCGACCTGCGGCTGCTGCGCGTGACCGGCAACGGCCACGCTGACGAAGATACCGACGATCAAACGGGTGAACGGGTCGGTCGTCATGCGAGTCTCCGATGGAGGATTCGCGCCAGGCGAATCATTGACGGACGCGGAACAGGTGCGTGCGGCTCCTGAGGAATATATCGCCCCCGGCCACGGCGGGCGACGCCACGAACGACTGATCGGTCAGGGTGTTGGTCGCGAGGACATCGAGCGTGGGCCCGATTCGCGCAACCACGACATCGCCGTCTTCGGTCGGGAAATACAGCATTCCCCCTGCGGCGACCGGCGACGCCTTGATGGCGGCCGGCTTCGGAAGACGGACCTGCTGATAGATCGGCGTACCGGTATCGGCCTCGATCGCCGACACCATCCCGTTGTCGGTCAGGAAGTAGAGCCTCCCTTCGTGCAGCACGGGCGAGGTGGTGTACGCCAGCCCGCGATTCGCGGTCCACTTGATGGCGTCGGTCCCGGCGAGATCGCCTTCGCGTCCGAGCCGGATCGCCAGGAGCGCCGGGTTGATGAAGCCGCTCATCACCAGCACCGAGTCGCCGTGCTGCACGGCGCGCGGGATCGTGTTCAGTCCGAGGCCGGCCGTCTCCCAGATCTGCTTGCCGCTCTCGTAGTCGTATCCACGGACCTTACGCGGGCTGTTGACGACGATCTGTTTGCGCCCCTCGTGACGGACGACGAGCGGCGCCGCCCAGTTGGTGCCGTCGGTGCGCGGCGTGCGCCAGATCTCGCGCCCGGTGGCGGCATCGAGCATCGCGAGAAGGCCATTGCCCTCGTGATCGAACAACGCGATCAGCCGGCCCTCGTCGAGGACCGGCCCCACGCCCTCGCCGAACTCCTGGAACATGCGCATCTGAATGTTGAAGTCGCGCTGCCAGAGCAGCGTGCCGTTCATGTCGTAGGCGAACAATCCGCGCGAGCCGAACGAGACGTAGACCCGCTGACCGTCGGTGGTCGGCGAGTTCGAGGCGAAGCTGCCGTAGGTGGCGTGATATCCCTCGTGCGGTACCGCGGTGGCGGCCGTCTGCCGCCAGACGATCGTGCCCGACGCGCGGTCGAGAGCCAGGACCTCGAACCGATGCTCTTCGCGCGCGCCGGCGCCGCCGTCGCCCCGGAATCCACCCCGGCCTCCGGACGCGCTGGCGGGCTCCGCCGGCCGACCCGTTGGCACGGCGGTCGTGACGAAGATGCGATCGCCCCAGATCACCGGGCTCGAATGACCCCGTCCGGGAATCTCGACCTTCCAGGCGATATTGCTGGTGTCGCTCCAGCGCACAGGCGCGGCACCGGGTGCGACTCCGGTCTGCGACGGCCCGCGCCAATGGCCCCAGGTGCCAAGAGCCGGTGCAGTACCCTGCTGGGCGCCAAGCGAGGAGACGAGCAGCAGCACGGCCGCCGCCGAGGACATGGTTCGCGTGTGGGCTTGACGCACGCCTCTCTTACGCCGGCAGCCGTTGGCCCCTTTACCCGAACGCCTCTCTTATCGGCCCAGACGATGGCTCTTGAAGAACTGCCACATGACACCAGTCGTGTCCACCTCCTGCTTCGTCCATCTGTGCCCAAGGCCATCGATGCGAATCATGCGGACCTCTGCGCCACATCCTTCATAGCGCATCGTGGAAAGCGGACCTGGAGGATCGTCGAGGATCACATCCCCCTTGCACGAGTTGTGACGCGCCCATCCTGCGAGAGCGTCTGGAACGCTCTCCAGCCACTCCGCGCCGCGGCCTGCGGCGTGTCCGTCGTACGGGTTCTGTGGATCCGCCAGCCCATGGAAGGTCAGCACCGGAACTGGACGGCCGGTGCACGGGCCGGGCCATCGCAGCGCGGAGACCGGCGCTACGGCCGCGATGCGCGAACCGAGCTGGCACGCGAGTGACGACGTCATCCGGCCACCGCCTGAGAACCCGGTGACATAGACGCGCGTCTCATCGGTGCACACACGCGCGGCGACATGATCGATCACGTCTCGGACGTAGGCCACATCGTCGGGCCGGTTGTCCTGCACCGGAACGTTCCAACGGCCGCCCTCGGCGTCCAGCGTCGCGACGATGAACCGCTCGGTGGTGCTCAGTGTCTCGAGCCCGCTGTTCCTGGCCTGCCCGGCGGAATTGCCGCCACTGCCGTGCAGATCGAGGACGAGCGGCAAACGCACAACACCGTCGTATCCCGGCGGAACGAACAATCTGTAGGCGCGCTGCCGCTGCCCCGACGCGAGCTGCTGCGACGACACACCTGACGACTGAGGCAGGTTACAAGCGCCCGTGGCGGTGCTCTGCGCGTGCGCGGCGGTCGCGCTGAGCACCACAGAAACCGCCGTGACCATCTGCAGCCATCGCATATTCGATCTCCTCTACTTCTTCAGGCGCGCCGGCAGAAAACGTCGGCGGCACGCTCCTGCGCAGAAACGGCTATTCAGTCTGCTCGACGAACGGTTCACTCAGCCGTGCGAGCGTCGTCCGACCGTGACGTGCCGCGAGCCTGAGCAGGCGAAGGAACACCTGCGCCGTCAGGAAGGCGTCGCCACTGGCCGTGTGGCGGTCGTGAGGGATCACATCGAACATGTCGTAGAGCGCATCCAGCGTGAACGAACGAATCGGCGGGCGTCCGGCAAATGCGCCGTCGCGTTCGAGGTGCAGCGTGAGCTCCATCGTGTCGAGGCTGCGATTCATGGTGGAAAAGCCCCATCCGCGCTCATAACCGGCATCGAGCGTTCCGATATCGTGACCGATGTGGTGTCCAACGATCACGCCGTCCCGTAGATAGTCGAGAAAGCGGACCAGAGCTTCCTCTTCCTCCAGCCCGCCGCGCGCATCGTCACGGGTGATGCCATGCACTGTCACGGCACTGGTGTTTTCAGCCACCTTGAGGAGCGCGTCGAAGGAGTCCTCGAGCGTGATCTCGTGAGCGCAGACGGCGACGGCTCCGATCGTAATGATGCGATCGGTGCGCGGATTGAGTCCGGTGGTCTCCGAATCGAGGAGGATGAATCGCACCTGATCGATCGGCGTCTCATCGGTCCAGGTCGTCTTGAAACACTCTCGGTAACGGTCGACGAACGATGGCTCCATCATAGGGTCGCAAACCAGGGCGAGTTGCCGGTGAACTCGAGCAGCCGCAGGATGGAGCGGAACCCGCTCTTCAACACGTGCCGATCGTGGCGGCTGAGCAGCGCCGGCGGTAACTCTGATCCGTCGGTCCCCTGCTCGATCCCGATGCGCGCCTGCTGCCACAGCAGAATGCGCAGAGTCTCTGACGCCTCGCGAAAGATCGACTCGTGTTCGGGCAGCAGCGTTCGGGCAGACGCGAAGCGCTCGCGCGTGGAGGTGCCGAACACCTTGTTCGCAGCCAGGCCGAACACGCGCCCGACGTCCACCAGCGGCCGGAGCGCACTGTGCTCCAATCGAAAGACCGTCGTCTGTTCGCCGGATTCCTCGACGACGGCATCCTGGAAGAACGTCAGCGGCGGCAGACTCGCCAGACAGTCATTGGCCAGCACGCCCAGGACATCGCGGTCCACCGCGCCCGCAGCCGTCGCTTCGACGTCGAGCCACAAGGACTGATGGCCGCACACCGGGCGCACATCGAATAACGGGCGGGCCCGGTACATCTGCGTGCGGATGGGATCGCGCAGCCAGTTCTCGTAGCGCGTCTGCCACTCGGCTTTGCTCGCAACACGGAAGGCGCCGTCGAACGTCGGGTCGCCTCTGTCCAGGTAGCCGCATTCGGCGAGCGCGTCGGACACACGTTCGTAGATCTGCCGCAGCTCCGGACATCGCTGCTCGTCTTCGACGACAAGGACGAGCTGAGGCGCGTGCCTGGTGAGCGATTCTCCCCGTCCTGACGCTCCGGAGACGCACCAGCACGCGGACTGCGCCTCCCCGCCCATCATCGCGATGATCCGTTTGACGATGCTCACGTCGGCCAGGGATACGAAGCGTGCCAGCCACTCGAGTGACGTGGCGCCCGTGAGGTACTGAAGGGCGAATGCGCGCGCGCGATGGCTGAGCTCGGACAGCTGCTGGGTATTGGCGGCGAGAGGAATCTCCCGCAGGATTGAGATCGGCTGATCGCCAAAGACTCGAGCGAGGTCTCTCGACGTGACGATCGCTTGAAGCTGGCCGGTCGAGGATCCATCCGACGTCACGGCCACCGCGGCGGCGTCAGCGTCCGCGATCGCCAGCACGCCGTCGATGACCGAGGCGGCGGGCCCGACCGCAGGCAGAGCGCTCCGCAGTAGACCGGCGATCGGCTGTTCGGCCTGGCCGGCGCCAGCGGCAACCCAGGCGAGCACGGAATTGACCGTCACCACCGCCTGGATGCGATCGTCGTCGTCCACGATGCCGAGCGCGTCGGACCCCGTGATCAGCATCGACTGCGCGACCTCGCGAATAGTCATCCGCGCACTGCCGCTCTCGAGCGGCTTCCGGCCCACCACGTCGTGCAGGAACATCTTCTGAGGATCGCGGGTGTCCTTCGCCCACTGATAATCCGCGGTGACCGCGTCGTGCGCCTCCACGAACTGACGCGCATACGGGTATTTCAGCAGCAGTTCCTCGAAGTCTGACGCGGGAAAAGAGTAGATCACCACGTCGCTCGCCGACCGCGCCGAATGCAGGCAACACGGGGCGCCGTTGAAGCGCTCGATCCCCAGCATGTCGCCCATGCCGCGCACATCCCGCAAGGCCGCCTGCCCGTTCGCTTCGTCCCACAGAGACACGGTCCCCTGCTGAATCACGAACACGTGTAGCTTGTGCGGTTCTCCCTGCCACAGGATGAACTCGTTCGCTTCATGAAACCTCACGCGCCCGCGAGCCGCGAGGCGGAGGAGGTCGCCTTCGTCGATTGCCTGGAAAGGCGGATGCTTCTTGAGGAAATCGGCGACCCGATAGCTGATCGTGGCAGTGTCCACAGACGTTCCCTGGCCCGTCGAGCGCTCACATCGTGAAGCCCCGAGATGCCCGCGCGATCTGGATGTTGTGCGGAGTGCCGGCGATCGGCGCTGTCGCGTTCGGAGATGACCTTCTGAAATATAGCGAGAGAGGCGTATCGACGTCTATAACAGACAGGCCGGAGCCCGGATCGACGATCCGATGTTTCGTGCCAAGCGGCAGTTTCCGGATCGCGGCGTCAATCTCGTCACCCGCGCATCCGGATCTTCACACCGCTGCGCGGGCGTGTCGATTGCAGACCCAGTCAGATCATCCACATGCATTTGATGAAGACAAAGGTGATCGTGGGGACCGCTGCGCTCGTCGCAGCGATGCCGCTTGCCGCGTGGACGGTGGTGGATCAGCGTCCGGGCGCACATCTCGCCGCCATGACGCCGGCCCCGACGTCCCACGTACCGGCCAACCCCGTCGAGGCGCGCAGTCGAACCGACTTCGCCGCCATGCAGACGTACAGACCCGGCTACGCGTTCTGGCAGCACGTCTTCACCATGCCTGACGGCAGGATCGCCTTTGGTAGTGCGGTTGATGGACGGCTTCTCGCGACCTTTCCCGCGAAAGGAGAATGGACGCGCCACGCGGTGTGGGCCGATCCCGCGCTCGCTCACATCCTCGACGGTCAACGGCTCGCGCGCAAACTGAGTGACCGGCGGGAACAGGTGGCGGGTCTCCTGGAGCGCGCCACAGGGCCGGTACTGAACAACTCCACGCGCGGAGATGCCCTGCTGCCGAACGCGAGACGGTACGGAGCGTTTCTCGCCGACTGGGGCGCGATCTACGAGCGGTTCGGTGTGCCTGCGGACATCGGCCTGGCGCAGGTCATTCTCGAATCGGGCCTGAATGGCACGAGGCGGTCGGAGGCCAATGCCGTCGGCTTCTGCCAATGGCTTCAGCGGAACTGGAAGCGCCTGAACCACATCTCTCCGATACCGATCGAGGGGAAGAACCAGACCACGCAGGCCCCGTACTGCGCCGCGTACTTGTCGGTGCTCGCCACCAAGTACGGTTCGTTCATTCCCGCGCTCTCCGAACACAACGCCGGCGGCACCAATGTCGGGCGGACACTCATCAACGGCGAGCACCTCGGCGCAGAGGATGTCCGGGCCAGATATTTTCTGGGCTCGAAGCTGGCCCGTGAGCTGCGGGCCCTGCCGGGCAGGGAGTACGAAGACGTGTATCGGAGCTACGGTCCCCGCTCCCACCTGTATGCGGAGATGGTGTTCGGCAACACGTTCATTGTCAGGGACCTGATCGCATCGACGCCTCAGGCGCCGATCCACGCCATGCGCGTGCCGCGCACGATCTCGCTGGCCGAGATCGTGAAGCGAACGGGTCTATCTGCCGACGAAGTACGGCGATTCAATCCAGCACTCGTGGAACGCGTCCCGGCACAAACCACGCTGTACCTACCGTACTACGTGCCCGACTTTGGTCCGGACGTGGCGTTCTGGCGACGCCCGCCCAGTCCGTCGTATCTGGCCGTTTTAAATGACTTCCTGCGGCTCGATGCCGGCCCCGAACGGTGGGATCACCCGGACTTCGCGCCGGTTCTGTCGGACTTCAAGCGCCGCTTCAAGGAGACGAACACGGAGGAAGGCGTCGTGATGGAAACGGTGCTGGCCTACGTGATGGACCAGGCCTACACCAGCAGCCGGCGCGCGCTGCTGTCCGAATTCCGAAGCAGCGGACAAGTGCGGCGCCTGCTCGAGCGCGGGGTGCTCGAGCTCGACGTCGTGCGCGAGGCTGAGACCCGCCTGTCGCTGCAGTAACCGCTCCGCCAGCGTGGACTCCGCTGGCGATCCCCGTCACTCGTGACACGACGTAGTGTCCGGCTTCAGCCGGACCGTGTCTCCGTCCGTCTTCAGGCGGACCATGTCGATCGCCGCGGGAGACGCATGCCGACCCGCGGCCGCGGGCGCTGCGGCCGGGAAAGCGCCCTCCGCTCGTTCTCTCTCGCTCCCTGCGCGTCTATTCGCTCATTCGTGACGACATCTGTTACGCGGCTCGAAACGTCGGCGGTATCTCGTGACAACGAGAACGCGATGGCGGGAGACGCGCAGCGGAATCGCTCCGGGCGCTTTCCGGCTACGCCGCGCGTTCGGCCTGGCGCACGCGGCCGCGGCTCGGCATGCGTCTCCCGCGGCGGTGAGCACACGCTCCGCGTCGGCGCGGCACTCTAGTCAAAGCTGAAAATATCTTTCGTGTCCCTCGGCCGCTTCATCCCTCGCTCGTCGTGTTCCTCCCAGATCCGGGCCGACGGCGGCGACTATAATCGCCACTTCAACTCCATCGATGTCCCACAGAGGCGGACACAAGCAACCGATGACGACGCTCGAAGACAAGTTCGCCGTCTTGCAGGCAGAGTGGCTTATGGTTTGCGGTCACTTGCATAGAAACGTCGCCGACTGGGAGCAGCGTCTCGACGACCTGGCGCAGGAAGAGGCTCGGCTACGCGAAAGAGGACAATGGATGCATGGACGAGCAGACTATCTAGGAGTTCTGGGTCGACACCGCGATGAGTTGATGCACTCGCGGATGATTGGATGGCTGCTCGATCCCTGCGGCCGCCATGGACTGGGCAATCGAGTTTTGGCGGGCGTCCTTGAAAAGGTGTTCGGAGAGTCGCGTCCGCGACCAGGATTGGCGCAAGCCAGCATCCGATACGAACTGTCCATCGGAAATGGACGACTGGATGTCGTGGTCACGGCCCCGGAACTCCACCTGGTGATCGAAAACAAGGTCGACGCGTCGGAGGGAGACGAACAGTGCGCCTACTACTCGGACAATCTGCCTTCCGAAGCCCAGTGCATTCTCCTCTCGCCTGATGGCCGTGCGTCAAGAAACTCAAGCAGCTTCCGGCCATTGCGATACTCTGCTTTCGCGGACGTCCTCCGTTCTGCGCTGGCGGATGCCGATAGAAATGCGGCCGGGCGAAGGATCGCGGAGGACTACCTCACGACGCTGGGATCGGAGTTCTCATGACGCTGACCGATGAACGAGTGCGGTTCTACTTGCGGCATCGGGATCAACTCGAGGAGTGGTGGACGCTCCGCTTGGAAGCGGCAAGTGCTATAGACGAGTGGCTCAATGGCCTGACCGTCGATTTCGAGTCTCTCGCCGCGGATATCGGGAAAGACGTCGACCTCGTCGTAGCGTTCGAAGATGCTTGGCCTTCGCTCTTTCTGAAGCGATCCACATGGCCGGGCACAATCGCTGCGAACGCGACCGTGCTGATCGGCCTCCAGTGGGCGCGGGGCAAGACACTGCTGGGCGCATCGAACTCGCCATACGTTGGAATTCATTGCGAAAAGACAACGGCGATCGCCCGTGCGTTACGCGAGGACACGCAGTTGCAGGATAGCCGGAGGCAGCGCAAAGACAAGCAGACAGGATGGTGGCCCGCATTCAGCTATGTGCTTCCCGAAGAGCCGTTTCCTGAGCAGGCCGACAAATATCGCCAGCGACTGCTCGACTCGGTCCGGGAAGCCTGGAACACCTATGCTTCGACTGTCGACCGCGCGGTCGCTCTCGCCACGACGACGTAACGGCACGTTCCTTTCCGTGTGCTTCAAACGCTCTGAGTAGAGAAACATGGAATGGCTTGGCCCCCCAGTGACGGAGAAATCAAAACTGTTCTATGACCCGCTCCAACGGGATCGGTTACAAGCAGGGTAGACCCTCAGAGTATGACCGGTGGAAGTAGCCTGCCAGTCGTCGGGTTGGACGAAATCGAGGCGGCTGCTTTCCCGAGGTCGTCGCCAGAACCCACTTCGAGCGCTTGGGCTACAACGTCCTGGGTTTCGGACCCAGCATTTCCCAAAGGGCTTGGTTTCATCCTTTTCCACTACCGACAGAAGCGTCTGGCTGGTGACAAAGCCTTTCAGCGGATGCAGGACTACTTCCCAGAAGTCGAGCTCAACGTGCTGGCCGAGCGCGCTCGCGCTGCCAAACTAAGTCGGTGTCGCACGGAGAGGGCGGGGATCCGGATCTCTTCGTCTATCACCAGGTCTCAAGAGAGCGTTTCTTCATCGAGGCAAAGGACGAGGACGAACTGCACTGCAACCAGCTCGTGTGCTTTCCCATCATCGAGGAATTCCTCTGCCCAGTGCGCATTCCACTCATCGTGATCAGCCCATCCACGCCATCGTGATCACGGGGACCGCGGCATCGTGATCGGAGCGAAGCGACGCTGAGCTGCGGGATAGGTTAACCGGTGTTCGCCTCCAGTGATAGTGGTTCACGGTACGGGTCGGTTGTCTTCTGCTTTCTTCCTCCTTCAAGACGATGATGGCGGTGGGCGGTGTGGGAAACCGCGTCCGCGCGGTTTTCCAAAGACCTGTGGGCGCGTCTGCGCGTCCATGGGTCTGGCGCCGTCCACGGCCTGTCGCGCCGATCAGGCTTTCTCCTTGCGGCGCGACGGGCCTTTCAGCGTGATCGGAAACGCGTTGTGCACGAGGCGATCGAGGACGGCATCGGCGATCGTCGGGTCGCCCAGATACGCGTGCCACTGATCGCGGGGGAGCTGGCTGGTGATGATCGTCGAGCGCGTCGCGTCGCGATCCTCCATGACTTCAAGGAGATCCTGGCGCTGGACATCGGTGACGGCGGCGAGGCCCCAGTCATCGAGGATCAGGACATCCACGCGCGCCAGGCGCGCGAGCATCGTGCTGTAGGAGCCATCGGCACGTGCGAGCGCCAGTTCCTGAAAGAAGCGCGGCAATCGCCGGTAGATCGTCCGGTAGCTTTGCCGACACGCGTGCTGCCCGAGCGCGCACGCCAGATAGGTCTTCCCCACGCCGGTGGCCCCGGTGATGAGGACGTTGCGGTGTTCGGCGATCCACCGGCCGGTGGCGAGCTGGCGTACCAGCGTCCGATCGAGTTCGCGGCGCGGGGCATACTCGAGGTCTTCGAGACAGGCTTGGGCCATACGCAGCTTGGCCTCTTTCAGGCGACGACCGAGTTTGCGATTGTCGCGCGAGAGGTGCTCGGCGTCGACGAGCAGGCCGACGCGTTCGTCGACGCTGAGCGCGCCGATCGCGGGGTCCTGCAGTTGTGTGCGATAGGCGTCGGCCATCGCGCCGAGCCGGAGGGCGCGGAGGCGGTCGAGCGTCGGTTCAGTCAGCATAGGCGGTCTCCTTTGGGATCAGGCGGTTCGTAGTACGCGGGGCCGCGGACGTTGGCATGCACAGAGCGCGGGCTTGGCGGCGCGGGCGCGACATCCAGCGGCAAACGGTCCAGGCCGTGTTTGAGGATCGACTCGACGTGGCGATACGACCGCGCGCCTGCGGCCAGCGCGCGCGCGCAGGCGGCATCGAGCCGCTCGGGGCCATGCTGCTTCGCCAGTCGCAGAAGGCCCAGACAGGAGCGATACCCTTGCTCGGGATGGGGCCGGCTTTCGAGCAGGGCCTGGACGAGCGCCTCCGTGTGGCGCCCAATCGTGGCGCCCCAGCCGATCAAGCGGGACGGGCTCCACTCCAGATGCGCGCGGTGCGCCTTCGGCATGTGATCCGGAATGGTCGTGTGGCGGCCGGGTAGATAGCTGCGCACGTGGAGCCACACGCGTGCACCGCGCAGCAGCACGTCGACCGTCGTCGCCGTCAGGCAGATCTCGACGGCGGCGTGAATCAGCGCGTGCGGGACGGAGTAATAGTGCCGGTCGACCTCGACGTGATAATCAATGTTCACGCGCGCGTGGCACCAGTCGGCGTGGACGTAGCGATCGCGCGGCAGCGGCTGCAGCGCCGGCCGATCGAATCGCTCGAAGAGGGCGCGCCGCGAGGCGCCGCCGTACCCCTTCATCGGGCGGTCATTGAGGTCGGTGAGCAGCTCGGCGATCCGCGTGTTTAACGCGGCCAGCGTGAAAAAGGTCTCATTCCGGAGCCGGGCGAGAATCCAGCGTTCGGCGACCTGTACGGCGACTTCGACCTTCGCCTTGTCGCGGGGCTTTGCGGGCCGGGCGGGGACGATCGCCGTCCCATAGTGCCGCGCCCAGTCCGCGTAAGTCCGTTGGACCTTCGGCTCATATCGGCACGGTTCGACCACGCCGGTCCGCAGTTGATCCGGCACCACCACCGCGGAGACGCCACCCCAGTACTCCACGGTGCGCGTGTGGCTCTGGATGAAATCGACGCTGCGCTGCGTGAGGGTGGCCTCCGCGTAGGTGTAGTTCGAGGCGCCGAGCACGGCGACGAAGAGTTCGACGGGGACGACCGCGCCGGTGGCCGGATCGACCAACGACGGTCGCTGCCCCGCGTAGTCGACAAACGTCTTCTCGCCCGCCGTGTGCACCTGGCGCATCGAGGTCCGCTGCTGCGCCAGCCAGCGCCGGTAGTGCCCACAGAACGCCGAATACCGGTAGCCGTCCGGATGGGCCGCCAGATACTCGAGATGGAGCAGTTCCAGCGTCACGCCCGGCCGGCGCAGCTCGGTGTGCATCCAGACCAGATCGGGTCCCGGCCGGGCGACCGTCAGCGCGAGCGTCGGCCCGTACAGCGTCCGCTCCAGGGCGTCGTCGCTGAGCGCGCTGACCGCGTCCCAGGTGAGCGCCATCGCCTTCGCCCGCGTCACCACCGAGGCGACCGCGCCCGCACTGATCCCCAGGCTCCGGGCCGTGTCCCGGTGGCTGCGTCGTAATGTCCATTTCAGCCGCAGAATCTCTCGAATGTGTCGCATGAGCAGTCGTTCCGTGGCCATCGCACTCCTTGGGACGGGATGTCGCCCAAGACACGATGGCAGAACCCCTTGCTCAGCGTCGCCGACCGGTGATCACGAGGCGTGGAAGCGGTGATCACGACCCGTGGAACGGGTGATCATGATGCCGTGGAACAGGTGATCACGATGGCGTGGCGCGCGCAGCCCAGTGAAGCTCGCGCGAATTCGGCCGGCCAAGACTCGAAGGATCCGCTGATAGACAGCAGCGCCAAGCCGTTTGCGAATGTGTGCGAAAAGAGTCGTCGCCAACGCCCATCTCAGTCCGCTACTGTCCATCAACCTTCCACAGAACGCGAATCAGCTCACATCCGACAGGCGAATCGACCAGCTTGAGGGGCCCCCGGTAGCATCACCGTGGGAGTTCGAGTCCCCCTTCCGCACCAATACATGAAGAGGCCCAATCCCACTGGGCGTTCTTGGTTTCTGCTATAAAAAAACCTAACGGCTGGCTAACGGAGGGAGCGAAACTGGTCTGCGGGGCGCATCCGCCCGCGCTGGAATCCGGTTTGCTTCGGTCGCCGGCCAGCAACATCGGGCGTTCGCTCGAGGATGAGAATCCGATCAAGCGGCGTTGCTTGTCCCTTCTTTGCATCGCCCCAGATACGGGTTGTCTTGGTCGTATCATCGAAGTCATCGAGCAGGATCTTGACCAGCTTGAACGGTACGACCTGACCTAGTTCATCCCAAACGCGACGAGCGAGCTCGAGTCTGGTCCCAAACTCAACGACATCGCCGATGACGAGCGCAAGCGGAGCGCCCGGGCGGAGCACCTTCGCCGCTGACAGCAGAAAGCTCGTCATAAACGACAGATATCGGTCCAGCGAATCCGTCGAATCCAACAGGCGATCGATGGGCGCGGGTTCGTAGCCAAGGAACCACAGTCGAATCCAGTTAAACGCCCCGTATCGTAAAACGCCCAAGTAAGGTGGTGACGAGATGACCGCGTCAACCTTACCGATGTCTAGCATCTTGAGCAGGGCTGGCATCTGAGTTGCGTCGCCTTGGATCACGCTCGCATTCTGCGCGTCTGGCAGACATTCGTTGCGAAGGAGCCACCTCGCACGCTCACGCGTCTTGCCAAATACGTCGATGGGCAGCTGCTTCAGCCGGTGCTTTTTCACGAATTTCTCAACGTACTGAGGGCTCATTGAGAACGTGTTCGGCATGTCTATCGAGAGGTACGAGGTATCCTTGCCTCCCTTCTTCAACTTACCGTGCATGATGCCGAGTATCGCGCCTCGGATGAACCGGTCTTCTGGACGCAAGGGATCGAGCGCCTCGCGGAGATAGGCGAGCTGCGTCAACGTCCTCGGATGGAACACAGTCCTGAGGCCATCTGGAACGTGGTCCGTATCTGCAACTCCACGGAATCCGCCCGCGAGAGCATAGAGGCGCTCGGTCACATCATCCAGAGTCACGTGCTGAATCTTGGCAGAGGAGAGCGCCACTGCCAGCGGGTTCAGGTCGATTCCGACAACGCGCCGATGGGAGAGCAACCCCTCTACGAGCGAAGTGCCTGATCCGACGAAAGGATCAATAAAGAGTCCCCCCTCAGGCACTAGTGACTGAATCAGCCGCCGCGGTACCGGAGGTGGAAAGCAGCCGAGGTACGAGCAAAGGCTATGCAGCGGATGACGTTTCGGCGACATCTAGTCTTCGTCATCCATGCGCTTGTCGGCAGAGATGCTATGGACCACCGTCTGCGCCACACGGTCCAGTTCATTCTGGACGTACTTCTCGTATGCCTCTCCGTCCAGTCCGAGGTCTTTTGCCATGGTTGCCACATTCTGGATGAATGCGTAGAACGCCACGTAAAGAAGGTAGTTGCGGTTCATCCGCGTGACGCCCCTCTCCTGGTAGTTCCCGCTTCTCACCAATTTGAAAAAATGTCGATTGTCCATATTCACGAAAATATTGTCGGCGCGAACCTCAGCTACGGAGTTCTCGTCCCAAGCGCCCATCTCCTTCCATTGGTCTTTCTTGATAGGCACCGGCTTCGGAACCTGAACTTTGCTCTTCGACTGATTTCCGCCAGTGGACCCCTCGGACGCTGCTTCGACCTTGAACGTGATCTTGTCCGTGAGCTGCTTACCTTGCGGCGTAATCAGGAATACGCGCAGAGTCCCAGTCTCTCTGGGCTTGGCCTTGTCACTGGGTGCAACCACCATTCGTGATCGACCGCCCTTGAAGTCGGAGGTGCTGCTCAATCCGACAATCCCATCGGGATCGCAGACCATCAACAGTTGAGCGTGTACGTGTGCGCTGATGTAGCCGTCAGGAGCGTCGCTCTCCAGACGCAACACTGCGTGCCGGTCAGGACGCAGCAGCACTGGTTTCTGAGTATTGGCGATCCTGATAAAAGTCGGGTGCTGCTTGGTCGGCAGCGGCTTGAGTGCGGCACGGCTTCCGGGTTCACTAGCTTCCCTGCCCTTCTGGCCCGAGCCCTTGCCGGGTGCCGTGACATCGACACCGGCTGTAAAGTGCTCCATCAATCGGGCGAATCGCTCTTGCATCTTCGACTGTTCCTGTTCCGAGTGCTTCGAGAGCAATTCCTCCTTCCGAATCTCATTCAGCCTGATCAGATCTTCGTCCTGACTCAATGCGGTTGAGATTTGTTCACGCATTAGGGTGTAGAACGACAGCTCCTTCAAGCGATCGCGGGTAGTAGAAAGCAGCTCACGTCGCGCTTGGGGAGTCAGTCGGTCCAGTTCGATCTGGATGATCAAGTACTTCGCGAGGTGAGGCAGCGACAGTCGTTCGGCGATGAACCGGCGGTCATCCCTTCCGTGGGTCTGGCCGTAGAAAGTGTAGGTGATGGGCTTGTAAGGGTCGACGTACGCATCGATAGGGCTAGCACCCTTCTTGTCGGGGTCGGATTTCAAAACCCAATAGTTCACCTTTACTGACGTGTCGCCTGCGGCGTGGCCGAGGTGTACCTGTATCGTGCCGTCGTGTTCGACCTTGTCCTTCTTGTCGTCCATGAGCCGAGTGAAGTTGCCAGCGATGCTACGGCGCGTGTCCTTGTCGCCCTTCAGCACGCTCTGGCGCGTCTCCTCAGCCCAGAGAGGCAGCACAGGATCAAAGAGAGTGTTCTGAAGGAGCCACCACATGCTCCCCGTGATCTGCGTGAGGCGTTGGGAATACTGCCCGATGTCCAAGTTGAAGTGTACGACGGCAGTGCCTGGCTCGAAATCGAGCGCCTCGGGCTCAATGCCCGCAACCTTCTTGTCGGGTGTGACCAGGTACTCGTAGCGCCCGTTCTTGTTCAAATCGAGGTCCAATTCGTTGAACCTCACGAAGGTCACTGCAATCAGGTCCACGTCCCCCTTCTCGATGAGATCGGAGTGGCGGCGTGAGGTGATGGTGCAACCGAGGGGAGAAAATGAGAGTGCCGTTGAGCCGCCCTGCCCATACGCCCCTGCCAAGTACGGCTTGTTAATCTTGTTCTCAGCGCCAAGACTGAGAATCGTGAGCGGGACCAAAGTTGGGGTCAGGCCCACACCAATGTCGCGGATTTCTACTGTGGGCTGCCTCTTAACCTTGCTGTCAAGAAGCGTCACGACGACGTTGTCCGCCAATGCTTGGCGTTGGCTGATCTTGACGTTGTTCACTCGCCCGCCGGGTACTTTGAACCACGTCTCCACCGCCTCTCGTGGCGTGGCGGGGACGGCCTTCTCTTTGCCCCGCCCTAACCGCCGCATCGCCTCTCGCTCGATAACAGCATCGATCGCATTCGTAACCCGTTCTACAAACGCGTGACCTGGATCGCTGCCGATGTTGATCGAGCCGTAGTTGTTCTCGCGATCGCCAACAGGACGCCAAGTGAACTGATGCTCGTTGACCAGCGATTCAACCGCGGCCTTCGCGTCATCGAGGCTTCGTGTCTGCGCAAGTCTCTTGAGCAAGGAGATCGTGGCCTTGTTCATCTCTTTCCTTCTTGTTCGTGTTGGAGAGCGGTGCGCTTTCCAGGACCAGCAGTTGTCAATCAGGCTAGACGCGAAGACTCTTGCCCTTGCTGTTCTTCCGGCGCAGGCAGGGCAGTCCAGAGGCCGTCGATTTTGGCGACGTCCGTTCCCTTGACTAGCGGATAGCCAGCCCGGTCCCGCTTCCTGATCACATCGACCGCGCGCAGCCACGAGAGCGCCAGATACACCTGGTACGACGGGTAGTCCTCTCCGGTCGGCATCTTCAACTAGTACCCCGCCGCAGTGGTTTTGATCGGTTGCAAGGCGGGCAGTTCGTCTGCCGATAGTAGCAGCCTGATCGTCCGGGGTTGGCGCGGAATTCGACTGATGAACCCGCGCCGCTCGAGCGCGACGATCATGTCGTG